>JBKCVH010000112.1:0-17061 GCA_046317675.1 Burkholderiales bacterium | reverse complement strand
GTTGCCACGTGCTGGACCCCGACTTCTGGCCGCGCTTCGAGCGCGCTCGCGCGGGTGGTGTGTTCTGGTTTTGGGGGCACTCCTACGAGTTCGTGAGCGAGGCGATGTGGGCCGACTTCGAGGCCACACTGGTGCGCTTGTGCGCCGAGCCCGGCGCCTGCTGGTGCGACCCGACCGATTTGTTCCCTGGAGACCGACCGTGAGCCTTGCTTCTTTTGCCCGCCCCCTGGGCGCTTTGGCCCTGGCACTGGCTGCGGCCCTGGGCACGCCCAGCGTGGCGGCTGACTTCGCCTCCACCAAGCCCACCGCGCGCGTGGAGTCCTGGCAGCAGCGCCAGGCCACCATAGCCGCCGAGATGGCCAATGCGGCGCGCCTGCCTGCTGTGAAGCTGGTGTTCGTGGGCGACTCCATCACCGACTTCTGGCTGCTGGGCGACAACCCCTGGATTCCCGGCCGCTGGCACGGGCGCCGCGTGTGGGATGCCGCCTTTGGCGGCGCCGCGCCGGAGAACCTCGCGCTGAACATCGGCATCTCGGGCGACCGCACCGAGCACCTGCTGCACCGCATCTTGCCCAAGGCCCAAGGCGGGCTGGGCCACTTGGATGCCGAGGCGCTGGCGCCCGAGTTCTTTGTGCTGATGATCGGCATCAACAACTCCTACGCACCCGAGCCGCCCGTGGCCGACAGCGTGTACGCCGGCGTGCTGGCCGTGATGCGCGCGCTGCACGCGCGCAAGCCCGGCGCGCGGCTGCTGCTGCAATCCATCCTGCCCACCTCGGAGCCCGCACGCGACCGCGAGGTGGTGCTGCCCGTGAACGCGCGCTTGGCCGCCTTGGCCGCCAGCCCGGAGTTCGCGCCCTTCACGGTGTGGCTGGACCTCTACCCCGCCTTCTTGAACGCCCAAGGCCAGCAGAACGGGAGTCTGTTCGTGGACGGCCTGCACCCGAGCGAAGCGGGCTACCGCGTGTGGCGCGACCGCCTGCTGCCGGCCCTGGCGGCGGCGCGCGTCCAGTGGCGCTGAGCCTGGCTATGCGGGCCAGGGTCGGCTTAGGCGCGTTACCTCGATGGCCGGAAACGCAGTCCTCCGCGCTTTGGTCCACCGACGCCACGTGGGCAAGCGACGCTCGTTGGCCTTGGGTCAGGCTGGCACGGCTGGCAAGCTGATCACGAAAGCGGCGCCTTTCTGAGGCTGGGAGTGCACCGCAATCGAGCCGCCGTGCAGGTCCACGATTCGCCGCACGATGGAAAGGCCCAAGCCACCTTGCGGTGCCGAGCCGTCCGCCGAGGGGACGCGGGTGGTCCAGTAGCGCTCAAAGATGCGCGGCAAGTCGCTCGCCGCAATTCCAGCGCCATCGTCTTGCACGCGCAGGTGCACACGCTGTGGGTCGTGAGGCTCGGTGTGCACAGAAAGCTCCACGCAGCCGCCCGGCTTGCAGGCGCGCAGCGCGTTGTCGATCAAGTTCTGCAGCACTCGCTCCATCAAGGCGATGTCCGCCAGAACGCGTGCCTGGCGGTCGCTGTGCTCGGCTAGGCGCAGGGTGACACCGCGCTGACGTGCCGCCAGTTGCTGGTCTTGCACCACGTCTTGCAGGAGCTCGGCCAGGCAGTAGGGTTCTGGGTTGGCAAGGTCGCTGCGCGCCTCCAGGCGCGAGAGTTCGAACAGGGCGGCCACGCGCTTTTGCAGGCTCAGGCAATGGCGCACGGCGGTCTGAATGTGCTCGCGACGGGAAGCGGGGTCGAGCTGCTCGTTGCCCAAAAGCAGCGTATCAAGGTAGCCCCGCACATTCGCCAGCGGGGTGTGCAGGTCGTGCGAGAGGTTGCTGACCAGCTCGCGGCGCAAGCGGTCGGCGTCTTCCAATTGGTGAATCTGCTGGCGCACGCGCTGCTGCAAGGCGCGCGCGCTTCGCTCTAGCTGGTCAATCTCGTCACCCTCCGGCTCAATCTCCCGCGCTGGAAGCGTGTCGGCCGGCTCGGCGCGAAAGGAACTCAGCCGAGATGCCAGTCCGCGCAAGCGCCGGGTAACCACCTGTTGGGCCCACACAATGGCCAAGCCGGCCAGAGCCAGCACTCCAACGGTAACGACCCACCAAGTGCCACGCTGCGCCTGCCAGGGCGCCACCAGGCCCGGATTGCGCGCTTGCGCACCACGCAGAACCACGTAAAAGTAGGCCACGGGCTCGCTGCCCGGTGCAGCACCGGGGCGAAGCAAGGGGGCCACAGAAATCAGATCGCGGCGATTCAGGTCTCTTGGATCGTCACCATAGATGGGCAGATCGCGCACCTTCGCGTTGATTGCGGAGCGCAGCGGCGCCAGATCCACGGCGGTGCGAGCAGGCTCGGCACCAGCGGGCAGGGCATGGGACTGAAGCTGGCCGCGCGCGTCCAATAGGTAAACCTCCAGCGCAGGCTGGATCATGCCGATGTACATGGCGGTGTCTGCTAGGCCGTTGCCGGTCACGCGGCCTTCCGCATCGACCCAGGGCGCGCCTCGCCGATCGGCGATGTATTGGGCCAGGTTCAGGCTCTGCCACTGCAGGTAGGCGTCTTGGCGCTGCTGTGCCGTGTGCTCTTGCCAGGCCAGCAGCGCGGCCGCAGCGCCCACCAGGGCCACGCCAACAGCCAAAGCCAGGCGCACGTGCAGGCGCTGTAGCCAAGGGAGTTTGGTCATGCCGTCGGCACCTCAAAGCGGTAGCCCACACCCCACACGGTGTGGATGTAGGGCCCGGCGAGTTTGTTGCGCAGCCGATTGATGTGGGTGTTGACAGTGTGGTCGTAGCCGTCGTGCCCGTAGCCCCACACGGACTGCAGCAACTCGGTACGACTGAATGCACGGCCGGGCGCGTGGGCGAAGCACCAGAGCAGATCGAACTCGCGCTGGGTCAGCACCAGCTCATCGTCGTGCTGCCAAGCCCGGCGCTGTTCGCGGTTGAGCCGCAAGGCGCCCGCTTGAAGCTCAAGCGGTGCCGTCGTTCGAGCGGTATCGGCGCGCGCAGCATCCACTCGGCGCCACAAGGCCCGTGCACGGGCTTGCAGTTCGAGCACGCTGAAGGGCTTGGTCAGGTAGTCGTCCGCACCCAGCTCAAGGCCGAGCACGCGGTCCAGCTCGGCACTGCGAGCGGTGAGCATCAGGATGGGCAGGCGCTCACCTTCCTGCCGCAGCTGCCTGCAGATGTCCAAGCCGCCCAAACTGGGCAGCCGCAGGTCCAGGACCAGCAAGTCCCAGGGGCCATCTTGTTGCGCAGCGCGCAGGCCGAGCAGGCCATCGCACTCGCAGCGCACCTGCGCAGGCATTTCGCTCAAGTGCAGCTGCAGGAGGGCGGCGATGTCGGGCTCATCCTCCACCACCAAGATGCGGCGTTCGCGGGGGGTGGAGGCCTCACTCATGGGTCGGGATTGTGCGGGCCGCTTCAGCGCACCAAAGTGACGGTGCCGCGCGGCAAGCTGCTGCCATTGCCCACTCCGTTGATCATGGTTTGCACGTTGGCAGGACCGACGCCCGCGCCGATGGTCAGGCTCAAAGGTTTGAGCGTGAACGGTGCCGGGCTGTTGTCCACCATGGGCTCAATCGAAATGACGGCCGCACCCCCGGGCAGGCTGCGTGGCGGGGTGATGAAGTCCTGCCCCGGGAACGGGGGCGCGCCCAGCGCACCGGCGGTGGGGCCTGCGCCATCACTGTCGGCGCCAGCGGCGGTGCGGAAGCGGCCCGTGCTGATGGGCTGGCCGTTCAGAACCACCCAACCTTCGTAAATCCACCCCGAGGGCAAAGCCGGCAAGGTGAGCCCGGCCTGCGGCGCGCCGTTGACCATGGTCAGCCACCAGAGGCCGAGCGCATCGTCGTTGGTGTCGGCGGTGGTGGGTGTGGCCAAGATGAAGCGGCCTTGGGCACTGGCGAAGTTGGTGCCCAGCGCCATGGCGTGGCCGATGCTGACCGAGGCCTCGGTCCGACCGGCATTGAAGTCGCCGGCCAACAGACGCACGTCAGTGGGTGCGGGTACGTCTCCGGTGGCGGGCTCAATGGTCAATACGAAGGTACTGGCCGCGTTGGCCTGGTCGCCATTCAGGGTGAAGCTGGTCTGGCTGAGCGTGCCGTTGTCATTCACCGTGAAACGACCGGTGGTGACCGGACTCCCGTTCACCATGACCCAGCCTTCGTACACCGCCCTTGGGCCGAGGTTTTCAAGACCCAGCAGATTAAGCCGCAGCTCGGCGGTTTCATCCTCTCCACCGCCGCAAGCGGAAAGCAGGGCTGCGCTGGCGAGCGCGGCAGCGACCAAAGCAAAACGAGCGAAGTGGGGGCGGGGCAAGCGTGTCATGGGGCACTCCGGGTTGAGAAGTACCCATTGGGGCGCAGGCAGCCCGAGCATTCATCACGAAAGGATCACGCGCGGGTTAAGAGTTTCTGCATGGGGCTCGGTGTTTTTCATTCCGCACGGATCCATCCCCCCACCACAGGCCTGACCAGCTTGGACTTGACCTGAGCGTTCCCCGTACCGGTTGACGCTGCACCCTAAGTCGCCATGAAACGACAGCACGCACTGCGCCGACCAAACTCAACGAGCCCGCATCACCGGGTTGTACTGGGGCAATTCGCTCAAAGCCTTGGGGTCGAAAGCTTCGTTGCGGAACAGCTTGGGGTAGTAGAACTTTCGAAGCGCCGCGTGGAAGGCGCGCACCTGGGCCTCGTAGGCCAGGGTGGCGTTCACGTCGGTGCCCGCCAAGCTTTGCAGCGAGCGCTCGAACCACACCGGCGGCGCCAACACGGCCCAGCGCGCGGCGAGTTGGTCGCGGGCTAGGCGGCCTTGGGTGTGGGCGGCCGACAGGGCTTCGGCGCGCTGGTCGCCCACTTGCTGGAAGGCGTAGTACCACTTCCATTCGAAGGGCCGCTCCACCGCGGCATAGGCGGCCCACTCGGGGTGGCGCTCGGTGAAGGCCGTCATCGTGCTGGCCTTGGGCAGGTCCCACGCGGCGTTGACGGCCTCGCGCTGGGTCAAAACGATCTGGCCGCCGGACGGCAGGGGCACCGCGCGGTCGATGGCTTGGCGGCCCAGGGCCGGCAGCACCACGGCCAGCAAAGCCCAGAGGCCGAGCAGCGAGGCCAAGATGACCTCGCCCGGCCGCTGCCATGCGGCCAGTGCGGCACACAGCATGCCCCAGAAAGCGGTGTAGAGCAGCAGCAGCCCACAAGCTGCCAGCCAAGTGCCCACTGCCGTGCCACTGATCAACGCCCCCGCCACCAGCGGCAGTACCGCCCACGCGTAAGCCCAGGCGCTGCGCAGCCCGGCGCGCAGGTGCCACAACGAGGCGGCGCGGCCGGCGGTGGCCAGCAGCAGGTCGTGCCGGCCGGCCTGGCGTTCGCTGGCGCGCAGGTCGTGCAGCAGCACGATCAAGGCGAGTGGCAGCACGAAGGCGGCGAAGAAGGCGAAGTCAAAGCGCCCAACCAAGGCCAGCACGGGGTGGCCGGCGTCGCGCTCGTGGATCTGGCCCTCCAAGGCCAGCATGCGCACGCGGTGCTTCCAGGCGGCGTCGTCCCGCCGGCCGTTCGCGGCGAAAGCGAAGTCCGATGGCGGGTCGTAGGTCAGGTGGAAGCTGGCGTAGGCGGCAGCGCCCCAGTCCTTCTGGGCTTGCAGCACCACCGTGCGGTCGGCGCGGTCGGCGGCCAGCAGCCGCTCGATGCTGCTGCGCTGGTGGGCCACTTCCCACAAGCCGCCCACCACGGCCAGGGTGGACAGGCACAGCAGAACAGCGCCCCATGCCCACACCGCGCGGTCGCGCAGCATCAAGCGGGCTTCACGCCACAAAGCGTTCATGGCCCTCATGGCTTCAACCTCCCGCCCAGCCACAGCCCCGCCACCAGCAGCAGGCCGAGCCACAGCAGCAGCATGTGCACGGGGCCGCGCGCTTGCGCGATGCGGGCGTGGGGGCCATCGGGCCGAAACTCAAAGCGCTTGAGCAGTTGCCAATGCCCGGCGTCCACCCGCGTGCGGCGCTCGGCGGCGACGTCGCTGCTGCGGCGGATGTCGTCGCTGTAGGCCAGCGCTTCGGTGTGCAAGCGGTTGAGGCCTTGCACGAAGTCGTAGCGCAGGGCCTCGGCCTCGCGCAGGAAGCGGTGGTGGTGAAGCAAATCGGTGCCGGCCACCGCGCGCGAGGCTTCGGCCACCGCAAGGGCCGGCGTCAGCCAACCCCAGCGGGCCAGGGCTTGGGCTTGTACGGTTTCGGCGCGCATCTGGCGCTCGGCGTAATCGTTGAGGGTGCGGGTGAGCTTGGCCTCGGCGTACTGCGCCACCACGCCGCGCAGGTTCACGGGCAGGTCCTCGGGGCGCTCGACCTTGTACTGGGCCAGCAGGTCGGCGCGCAGCCGGGCAAAGGCGGGGTCGTTGGCGTTGTGCCCGTCGCCGAGCTTGCGCAGCTCGGTCAGCATCTTCAGGTCGGTCTCCAGCTTGCCCAGGCTGCTGGCGCTCTGCGCCGCCGCATTGGCCGCCAAGGCCGGCAGCACGAGGTTCAGGGCGATCCACAAGGCCACCAGGGCGATGAGCACGGCCGAGCGGCGCTGGAACAGAGCCGACGCGATCAGGGTCAGGGCCGCCCACACCGACAAGTACAGCGCGTACACACCCACCAAGGCCCAGGCGCTGGCGGCCGGCTCGCCCTGGTGCTGCGCCAGCAAGGCGCCCAAGCCCAAAGGCAGCAGCATCAGCAGCACCCACGCGCCCAGGGCCAGTGCCTTGCCGGCCAGCAAAAGGCGCCCAGGGGTGCCTTGGGCCAGCAGCGTGGCCAGGGTGCCGGCCTCGCGCTCACGCACCAGCGTGGCGTGCCCGAGCAAGATCAACAGCAAGGGCCCAAACAGTTGGTAAACCAGGGCCGGGCTGAGCCAGCTCAGGGCACCGAGGTCGGCGCTGGCGCCGGCCGCCGCGAACATCGCCGTGTTCTGGCGGTGGCCTTCCAGAAAGATCGACTGGCCAGTCACCGCATCCAGCCCGGAGTCCAGCAGCGCCAGGGGCGCGGGCGCACGGAACACGTAGTGGCCGAAGTGCACCATGCGGTGGGGGTGGCGGTCGGGTTGCTCCCAAAAGGCGGCTTCCGCCTGGGCTTGGCTTTGCGCGCGTTCGGCGCGGGCCTCTTGCGTGCGCCCGTGGGTCAGCACGGTGGTGGCCATCAAGAGCACGGCCATGGCCAAAGCACCCAGCAGCGCCAGCTTGGAGCGCAGCCAGCAGCGCCACTCGGCCGCGGCAATGGCCAGCAGCGCCTTCATGCGCTCGGCGCCGTGTTGGAGAAGGCGCGGTGCACGGTTTCGGTGGGGATGCGCACGCCGGCCGGGGCGGCGAACTGCTCCACCAGCCGCCCGATGCGCAGCAGGCCGAGGCGGTCGGCCACTTGGCAGGCGCCGTACACATCATGGGTGACCATCAGCACGGCGCGGCCGGCATCGGCCAGCCCACGCACCAGGCCGTGGAACTCGTCGATGGCCGTGGGATCCAGCCCGGAGGTGGGTTCGTCCAGCAGCAAGATGCCGGTGTTGCGCAGCAGGGCCAGCGCAATGGCCACCTTCTGCCGCATGCCTTTGGAGTAGTCGCGCAGGGCACGGCCACGGGCGCTGGCCTCCAGTGCCACGCGGTCCAAGGCGGCTTCCACATCGGCCGCCGTGGCAGCCACGCCGGCCAGGTGCAGGACGTAGCGCAGGTTCTCCCGGGCGTCGAGGTGCTCGTACAGCGACGCGGCTTCCGGCAGGTAGGCGATGGCGCGGCGGGCTGCCAGCAGGTCGTCCTGCACCGGCACGCCCTGCACCAGCACGCGGCCACTGGCCGGGCTGAGGAAGCCCAGGAAGGTGGCCAGCGTGGTGGACTTGCCCGCGCCGTTGCCGCCGAGCAAGGCGTACACCTCGCCCGGGGCCACGCCGAAGGACACGTCCGACAGCACCTCTTTGCCGGCACGCAGCACGCGCAGCTGCTCGGCTTGCAGGCTCAGCATGCGGCCGCCCTCACAGACGGAAGCTGGCCGAGACGCGGGCGCTGCGCGGCGCGCCGGGCTGCACCCAAAGGGCCGAGAAGGAGTTCGTGTAGTAGCTGCGGTTGAACAGGTTGTCGACGTCCAGGCGCAGCGTCAGGGACTGGGTTGCCTCGTAGCTGGCGAAGGCCCGCGCCACGGTGTAAGCGGGCAGCTCGAAGCGGGTCGTGAACTCGCCCGGGCGCCGGCCCACGTGCACCACGCCACCGCCCACTTGCGCACCACGGCCGGCCAGCGCCAGCGAGTGCACGAGCTGCAAGCTCAGGGTGTGCTTGGGCACGTTCAACAAGCGGGTGCCGGCGGGCACCGGCACGCCGAAGTTGGCGTCGTTGAAGGTGTTGCGGGTTTTGGCGTCCACATAGGCGTAAGACGCCCACAGGCTGAGGCCCCGCGCGATTTCGCCGTGCAGGTCCAGCTCCAAGCCCTGGCTGGCGGCTTTGCCGATGGCGGCCAGCGTGAAGGCGCTGGGGTCGTCCACCACCAGCATGTTGTCTTGCTTGACCTTGAAGACAGCCACATTGCCTTCGATCGCGCCCTGCGCGAGCGTGAAGTTCGCGCCCGCCTCCACCGAGGTGGACTGGTTGGGTTTGAAGCCTTGGCCTCGGGCATCGGCGCCCGACAAGGGGCGGAAGTTTTCGCCATAGGTGGCGTAGAGCGAGACCGCATCGCTGGCCCGGTAGACGATGCCGGCTTGCGGGCTGACGCGGTCGACGCCTTGCTCCGACACCCGGTTGGTGGCGCGGTCGTTCAGGGTTTGCTGGTAGTCGTCGTAACGGGCGCCCAGGCGCAGTTGCAGGCGGTGGCTCAGGCTGATTTGGTCCTGCACAAAGAAGCCCACCGACTTCTGCGTCTCAACCCGGTTGGTGAGCGGCGTGGGCGTGGGCAAGGTGTAGGCGCCGTACACCGGGTTGAAGATGTTGATGGCTTGTAGCTGCGTCAAGCTCGGGTTGGACGACAGGGCGGGCGCGCGGGCGCGCAGGAAGACTTGGTCGTTCTCGAAGCGGTCGGCATCGGCGCCGACGATCAAGCGGTGCTGCAAGCCGGCCAGCTGGAAGCGGCCGTTGAGCTCGGCACGCAGCACGTGGTACTGCGCGTCGTAGTCGCGGAAGCGGCGCTGGCGGGTCAGGGTTTGGCCATCCACCAAGAGGCGCTGGCGGTTGGTGGCCAGCTCGGCTTCGGTGGAGAAGCCTTCCAGCGAGGTGGTGCGCGTGGTGAAGCCCAGCAGTGCGTTCCATTCCTTGTTGAAGTCGTGCTGGAACTCCAGCTGGTGGCCCTGCACGGCGGCGCGCAGGGGGCCGTCGCCCGGCTCGCCCAAGAAGCGGCTCACGGGGAGGCGGCCCAAGTCGCCATTGACGGCCAAGACGCCCCGGTCGAAGGGGATCTCTTGGCGGCTGATTTCCAACTCGTACACGAGAGAGCTTTGCGGGTTGATGCGCCAAGCCACCGAGGGGCTGGCGCCGTGCTTGCTCGTCTTGACCGTGTCGCGGAAGCTGCCGGCGTCTTCAACAAAGCCCACCAAGCGCACGGCCACCTCTTGCGAGAGCGGGCCGGTCCAGTCGACATCGGCGCGGTAGGTGTCGTGGCTGCCGGCGGAGAGCTTGAACTCACCGGCGGTTTTGAAGGTCGGCCGCTTGGTCACCAGGTTCACGGTGCCGCCCGGCTCGCCGCGCCCGAAGAGGGCGGCACGCGGGCCTTTGAGCACGTTGACCGACTCGATGCCCGAGAGGTCGCGCGGCCCGCCAAAGCCTCGGCCGGCGTTGAAGCCATTGACCAAGAAGTTGCTGGGCAGGTTCTCGTCACCCACAAAGCCGCGCAGCGCGAACGCGTTCCACAGGCCACCGAAGTTGTTCTGGCGCGCTACGGAGGCCGACAAATCCAGCGCCTGCGCGAGGCTCACCGCCCCCGAACCCCGCAGCACTTCGGCATCGATGCTCTGCTCGGCTTGGGGAGTCTCGTTGCGTTTGAAGTCACCCCGATACGCCTGACGGTTGCCCGTCACCGTGACCTGCTCCAGCCGCACCTCGGGCGGCGCTTCTTGGGCGGTGGCGGGCATCAGGCTGAGGGAAGAGGAGCAGAGCAGCAGCGCTGCGCGGAAGGTGGATGGCACGGAAGGTCTCTGAGTAAGCGACACGCGGGGCGCGACGCGGAGCGGGCACAGGCCTCGCTTTGTTTGATAAGCGTTTCTCATTATCAGCCGATCCACGCCGCCCGGAGGGCCTTCCTAGAATCCGCGCCCCTCATTCGCCGCCCTCCCGCGCCAGGCCTCCCATGGACATCGTCGTCAACGAAGCACTCAAGGCCTACATCGACCCGCTCACCCCCGATGAGCACGAGGCCCTGGAGCGCAGCCTGCTGGCCGAGGGCTGCCGCGATGCCCTGGTGCTGTGGGGCGAGGTGCTGGTGGACGGGCACAACCGCTATGGCATTTGCCAAAAGCACGGCCTGCCTTTTCAAACGGTGCAGAACCCGCGCTTTCAGTCCATTGAAGACGTGCAGCTGTGGATGATTGAGCAGCACCTGGGCCGGCGCAGCTTGTCGGACTTCCAGCGCGGGGTGCTGGCGCTGCGCAAGCGCGACATCGCGGCCGAGCGCCGCGCCCGCCAGCCGGCTCCGGCCGCTGCGGAACCCGACACGGCCCCCGCGCCCGCCCCGGCCCCACCCGCCGAGGCCCTGGCCACCCGCGAAGCCCTGGCCAAGGCGGCGCGCATCAGCAGCCACCAGGTGCAGCTGATCGAGAAGATCCAAAAGCAAGGCGCGCCCGAATTGGTGAACGCGGTGAAGGCCGGCATGGTGTCGCTCAACGCGGCGGCGGCCGTGGCCAGCTTGCCGGTTCAGGAGCAAGTGAGCGTGGCGGCGGCCGGGGCCGAAGAACTCAAGCAGGCCGCGAAGCGGGTGCGGGAGGCCAAGCGCAAGCCGGCGGCGCCCGAGCGCACTTCCGAACCCACTTCCGAACCGACTGCCGAGCCCACGCTGGAGGCCCTGCAGGCGCGGGTGGCGGAGCTGGAGGCCGAGAACGCCGAACTGCGAGCGGCCCTGGCGGCCTTGCGCACGGCTGGCGCCTGAGACCCAGCGCCTATTGGCAAGCCGCCCCGGCCTGGGCGAACTTCAAATCGGCGAACTCGGCCACGACCGACTCGCCCGTGTTGTCGGTGTCGGCCGTCACCGCAATGGAAGTCACGCGGGCGCCCGCCGGCAGCCATTGCTTCGCATCGGCCAGCAGGTCGCGGCGCTCTTGCACCCACTGGCCCGCTTGTTCAGCGCCGCTGCGCTGCACCACCATGCGCGTTTGCGCGGTGTAAGCATTGGGGGCGTGGTGGCCCACCGGCTGACGGTTGTCCCACACGTAGTTCAGCGCCGCATCGGGCACGGCGTCGCCATGCAGTTGGCGGGCCATGTACAACTGCGCACGGGTGGCCCAGCTCAGGCTCTCGGACGGAACACGAAAGGCCACGTAAACGCGTGCGGCGTAGTCATCGCCGGCCTTCAGGCCCATGTCGGCGCCTTGCAAGGGCGCGCTGATGCGCCAACGCCAGCACAGCACCGGCCAGTTGGCCAGATCCACCTGAACGCGGCGCGCCCACAGCGACATGCTGGCCTGCGACCTGACACGCAGCAGCGCCGGCTCGACTTCGTAAACATTGGGCTTCAGGGCGCGCCCCAGGCGCAGCTCCTGCCAACCTGAGGCCGCGTCCCAGGTGGGCGACAAGGCCATGCCGCCCAGCAAGGCCAGCGCAAACCCGCTCACCAGCGCAAGCGGCGCAGGCCCACCACCGCCCCCAAGGCCATGCACAGCAGCAAACCGCTGGAGTACCAAAGGGCCACAAAGGCCGGGCTTGACTCTGGGCAAGCCAGCGCGTAGCCGGCCGCGGCCACGCAGCCGGCCAAGAGCCCGAGCGCGGCGCCGGCCTGGCCGGCCCGGCCCACCGGCAAGCCACGGGCGCTGTGCATCACCAAGGCCAAGCCAGGCAAGGCCAAGGCCGTCAACATCAACGGGCACATCCACCAAGTGCCACCGAGCAGCGCCCCCATGCGCGCCTCCGCAGGCACGAAGAGCAAACTGCAGAGGCCCGTCAATGCCAACACCAGCCACAAGACTTGCAGGCGCTGCAAAGCCGGGCGAGTGGCGCTGGCGGGCCGAACACTGCGCTGCATCCACTGCCAAGCCAGACCCGCCAGCAAGACGAGCGGAATCAACTTGATCCAGGGCGTGGGGCTGGCAAAGGCACTGGCAGGCAGCAAGCCGATCAGGGCCACCGCCAAGACGGCCGCCAGCGCGAGGCCCAAGGCCAAGGCCGGGAGCAAGCGCCGGGCCACGGGCAGCGGTCGGGCCTCGCCGGCGCCTTGGGCCAAGAGGGCAATCAGGGCGTCGGTCTTCATGATTTGCCCTTGATCTGCGCCGCCAAGCGCTTGAGACCGCGGTGCACTTGCACCTTGATGGCCGATTCACTGGCACCCGTGGCACTGGCCGCTTCGGCACCACTGAACCCGGCCAGGTGCACCAACTCAATGGCCCGGCGCTGCGCCTCGGGCAAGGTCTGCAACAGCTGGCGCAGGTCCCGCCGGGCTTCGTGGGCGGAATGGCCACCGTCGTCGGCCAGTTCGTCCCACGCGTCGGGGTCGTCAGGGAGGCTCAGGGTTTGCAGCTGCCGGCCACGGCGGCGCCATTCGTCAATCAGCCGGTGACGCGCCACGGCCAGCACCCATGCGCTGACCGGCACCGAACCGTCGTAGCTGCCCCGGTGCAGGTGCAGCGACAACAAAACTTCTTGCACCATGTCCTCGACCTCGTCCGGCTGTTCGGGCATGCGCCGTCGCACGTAGCTGCGCAAGCGCTGCGCGATCAGCGACAAAGCGTGCCGGTATGCCGCTGCGTCGCCGTTCTGCCCGCGCTCCCACCAGGGGCGAAGCTCGGCCTCAAAGGCAGCGGGCGGGGCAGATGACATGCAGTACGACGGCAGTGCCGGATTGGTTACACGAAAAGATTGTGGCCGGCGCTGTAACCAACACCGCTGCCGTGCCGTAATGACAGGCAACCCTTCCGCGACTGAAGCCCACCATGCACGCCACCCTACCCTTGCTCGCCGCCACCGACTTCCCGGCCATCCAGCGCCGCGCCCTCGACACCTTGCAAGTGAACCTGGGCTACAAGTGCAACCAAAGCTGCGTGCATTGCCATGTGGCGGCCAGCCCGCAGCGCACCGAGATGATGGACGCTGACACCATCGACCTGGTCATCGAGGTGCTGAGCAAGCGCGGCGTCGCCTTGCTGGACCTCACGGGTGGGGCGCCAGAGCTCAACGTCGAGTTCCGGCGCTTGGTGGTTGCAGCGCGGCAACTGGGCGTGCGCGTCATCGACCGCTGCAACCTCACCATCTTGTCGGAGCCGGGTCAGGAAGACTTGGCCGAGTTCTTGGCCGGGCAGCAAGTGGAAGTGACCGCCTCCCTGCCTTGCTACAGCTTGGAGCGCGTGGACCGCCAGCGGGGTGAGGGCGTGTTCGACCGCTCCATCGCCGGGCTTCAAGCCCTCAACCGCCTGGGCTATGGCGTGCCGGGCTCCGGCTTGGTGCTGAACCTGGTCTACAACCCCCAAGGCGCAGTGCTGCCGCCGGCCCAGGGGCCGCTGGAGGCCGACTACAAGCGCGAGCTGATGCAGCACTTCGGCATCCAGTTCAACCAACTGTTCGCACTGACCAACATGCCCATCCAGCGCTTTGGCAGCAGCTTGATCAGCAAGGGGCAGTTCAAGCCTTACATGCAGCTGCTCAAGGACAACTACCAAGCGGCCAACCTCGACACCGTGATGTGCCGCAGCCTGGTCAGCGTCGACTACCAGGGCCAGCTTTACGACTGCGACTTCAACCAAATGCTGCAGTTGCCCGCCGGTGCACGCGGCTTGCGCCACCTGCGCGACTTGCTGGTCAACGACCCCGCAGGCGCCCCCATCCGTGTGGCCGACCATTGCTACGGCTGCACCGCGGGCCAGGGTTCCAGCTGCGCCGGCGCGCTGGCCGCATGAAGCGCGCGCTCGTCCTCGTAGCGGCCTTGCTGGCAGCGCTGCTGCTGTCGCGGCACTTCGGCCTGACCGAGTGGCTGAGCCTGGAGAACCTGAAGGCCCAGCAAGCCGCCTTGCAAGCCCAGGTGGCGGCGCAGCCCTTGCAAGCGGCCATGCTGTACTTCGCCTTGTATGTGGCGGTCACAGCGGTGTCGCTGCCGGGCGCGGCCGTGCTCACCTTGGCGGCCGGCGCGCTGTTTGGCTTTTGGCAGGGGCTGCTGCTGGTGTCGTTCGCTTCGTCGCTGGGCGCGCTGCTGGCGTTTTTGGCGGCCCGCTACCTGCTGCGCGACACCATCCAGCGCCGCTTCGGCGCGCGGCTCGCGCCGCTGAACGAGGGCGTGGCGCGCGATGGCGCGCTCTACCTGCTGAGCCTGCGCCTGGTGCCGCTGTTCCCCTTCTGGCTGGTGAACCTGCTGATGGCGCTCACGCCGCTGCGCGCCGCGCCGTTCTACGGCGTGTCGCAGCTGGGCATGCTGCCGGGCACGGCGGTGTTCGTGAACGCGGGCACACAGCTGGCGGCCGTGGGCGCGCTGACCGATGTGCTGTCGGCGCCGCTGCTGGCTTCCTTTGTGTTGTTGGGCCTGTTCCCTTTGCTGGCCAAAGGCCTGATGGGCTGGCTGCAGCGCCGCAAGGTGTACGCCGGCTACCAGCGCCCCAAGCGCTTTGACCGCAACCTGATCGTCATCGGCGCGGGCGCGGGCGGTTTGGTCACCAGTTACATCGCCGCGGCGGTGAAGGCCAAGGTGACGCTGGTGGAGGCGCACCTGATGGGCGGCGACTGCCTGAACTTTGGCTGCGTGCCCAGCAAGGCGCTGATCCGCTCGGCCAAGGCGGCGCAAGCGCTGCGCGAGGCCGAAGCCTTCGGCCTCAAGCCCGTGCAAGCCGAGGTGGACTTTGCCGCTGTGATGGCGCGCGTGCAGCGCGTGGTGCGCGACATCGAGCCGCACGACTCGGTCGAGCGCTACACGAATTTGGGCGTGGACGTGGTGCAGGGCCGGGCGCGATTGCTTGACCCGTGGACGGTGGAGATCGCCCGCGCCGACGGCGGCACCCAACGCCTGACGGCCCGCGACATCGTCATCGCCACCGGCGCTCGGCCCTTCGTGCCGCCGCTGCCGGGGCTCGAGGAGGTGGGCTACTTCACCTCGGACACAGTTTGGGGCCTGCGCGAAGCACCGCGCCGCCTGCTCGTCTTGGGCGGTGGCCCCATCGGCTGCGAGCTGGCCCAAGCCTTTGCGCGCTTAGGGGTGGCCGTCACGCAGGTGGAGATGGCGGACCGCCTGATGGGCCGCGAAGACCCCGAGGTGTCGGATCTGGTGCGGCAGGCACTGGAAGCCGACGGCGTGCGCGTGCTCACGGGCCATCAAGCCCTGCGGGCTGAGCGCAGCGAGGGCGAGCGCCGCCTGTGGGTGAAGCAAGGCGGGGCCGAACAGGCCATTGCCTTCGACGCCCTCTTGGTGGCCGTGGGCCGCGAGGCGCGCGTCAGCGGGTTCGGGCTGGAAGAACTGGGCGTGCCGCTCAGCGCCCGCAAGACCATCGCCGTGAACGATCGCTTGCAGTCCACCAAGTTCCCCAACCTCTACGCCGTGGGCGATGTGGCCGGGCCTTATCAGTTCACACACACGGCGGCCCACATGGCTTGGTACGCGGCGGTGAACGCGCTGTTCGGTCGTTTCAAGCGCTTTGCGGTCGACTACCGCGTGGTGCCCTGGGTCAGCTTCACCGACCCCGAAGTGGCGCGCGTGGGCCTGTCGGAAACCGAAGCGCGCGCGCAGGGCGTGGCAGTGGCAGTCACACGCTACGGGCTGGACGACCTCGACCGCGCCATCACCGACGGCGCCGCCCACGGCTTTGTGAAGGTACTGACCGCGGCCGGCGGCGACAAGATCCTGGGCGTCACCATCGTGGGCCACCACGCGGGCGAGCTGCTGGCCGAGTTCGTGCTGGCCATGAAGCACGGCCTGGGTTTGAACAAGATCCTGGGCACCATCCACGCCTACCCCACCTGGGTGGAGGCCAACAAGTACGCCGCCGGCGCCTGGAAGCGCGCCAACGCCCCCGAGAAGCTGCTGGCCTGGGTGCAGCGCTTCCACGCCTGGGAGCGCGGCTGATGCAGCGCCGCGCTGCCTTGATGGCGCTAGCCGCAGCACCGCTGGGTTTGCAAGCCCAAGCGCCGGCCAGCCGGGCCCTGCACGCCCCCTGGACCGCCCTGCTGCGCCAGCACGTGCGACTGCTGCGCGGCGGCCAAGCCAGCCAGCTGGACTACCGCGGCCTGGCCGCGCAACGCCCGGCCCTGCAGGCCTACCTGGCGAGCTTGAGCGCCGTCAGCGCCGCGCAGTTCCAAGCCTGGCCGCGCGATACGCAGATGGCGTTTTGGATCAACGCCTACAACGCCTTCACCGCCGAGCTGATCCTGACCCGCTACCCGCGCCTCGCCTCCATCAAAGAGCTGGGCAGCCTGCTGCGCTCCCCCTGGCAGCGCGCTTGGGTGCCGCTGTTGGGCGCAACGCTCAGCCTGGATGACATCGAGCACGAGCGCTTGCGCCCGGTGTTCAAGGATGCGCGCATCCACTTCGCCGTGAACTGTGCCAGCGTGGGCTGCCCCATGCTGCGCGAAGAGGCTTACGAGGGCGAGCGCCTGCAAGCCCAGCTGGACGCACAAGCCGAGCGCTTCCTGCGCGACCGCAGCCGCAACCGGGTGGAAGGCGGCGTGCTGCGGGTGTCGAAAATCTTCGACTGGTTCGAGGGCGACTTCACCCCCAGCCTGCGCACCTGGCTGGCCCAGCGCGCAAGCCTCTTGAGTGAGCAGCCCGCCGAGCAAGCCGCCATTGCCGCCGAGCGGCTTCAGGTGCGGTTCCTGGACTACGACTGGCAAATCAACGACGCCCGATGAGCCCACCGCTGTCCATCGTCATCCCGGTGTTGAACGAAGCCGCGCGCTTGCCCGCGCTGCTGGCCAGCCTGCAGCCGCTGCGCGCGCGCGGCGTGGAGGTGGTGGTGGCCGATGG
>JBKCVH010000111.1:0-7706 GCA_046317675.1 Burkholderiales bacterium | reverse complement strand
ATCGAGGAGCCTCATGGTGACTGTGCGACTCTGTACCAGCTCGACAGCTTTGAGGGCTCGGCTTGTGCCAGCGCCGGCCAGGGTCGCATCCTGGGCGTGGACAGCGCGCCGAGCTTGTGAGCTGACTAGGGAGGTGAGTGGTAGCGTGAAGCATCTCGCCACCGGCTACCCCCTATGCGCCCCAACCTGAACCAGAAGCTCGCCCACGCACTGACTTGCCTTGCGGTGGCCGCCCTCGCGGCCGGGAGCGCCCAGGCCACCGAGCCCTCGGCGGCCGATGCCGAGCCAGAAGCCAAGCCAGTGAGCCGCTTGTCGCCCTCGGCGAGGGTCACCCCCGCGGCAGCGCCGTGGCGCAATGTGAATGACTGCCCGAGTGCGGCACGGGGCAAGGTGGTGTCGGCGCAGGCGGAGAGCATTCGCGGGCAGCCGGGCGTGCGGGTCAAGGCGAAGTCCATCAGTGGCTCGACGCTGAACGCCGGCATCCAGCACGCCCGCGAGAGCGATTTCCCAGCCGGCACGGGCTTCTGCAAGATCGATTTCTGAGGGGCTTGGCCCGTAAGGGGCCTGCCAGCGCGGCAGCCTCAGCAGCCTAAGTCCCGCAAAAGGTCTTGTAGCAAGCCGTCACGGCCGCTGGGGCTGGGTCGGCCAAGTGAGCATAGGCCGGGTTGTCGTCAAAGGGCCTGCGCAGAGCCGCCAACAAAAGCTCCAGTGGCTGCAGGTCGCCGCGCTCCGAGGCGGCGCTGAGCGCCTCTTCCACACGGTGGTTGCGCGCGACAAACAGCGGGTTGACGCGGCGCAGCTCTGCACTGCTGGCGGGTTGGGCGCTTTGCCAACGCGCCAGCCAGGGCCCCAGCCCGGCGCTGCCGCCGGTGAAGAGGGCGCGCAGGGGCGCCTCGTTGCCGTCGCGGGCGTCGGCCAGGTAGCGCCAGGCCAGGGTGAAGTCGGCGCCGCCTTCGTGGAGGAGCTTGAGCCAGTCGTCGGCCAAGGCGGCGTCGGGGGCACTGAGCCCCAGCTTGGCCGCCTGCCCCGCCCGCAGGGCCTGCTCGTGCAAGGCGGGGAAGGCATCAATCACTTCCGTCACCTGGGCCACGGCCAGGTCCACGGCGCCGGTGTCTTCGGGGTCGCTCACCATCAACGGCAGCAGCGCCTCGGCCAAGCGGGCCAGGTTCCAGCGTGCAATCAAAGGCTGGTTGGCGTAGGCGTAGCGGCCGTGGTGGTCGATGGAGCTGAACACCGCTGCCGGGTCGTAGGCCTCCATGAAGGCGCAGGGGCCGTAGTCGATGGTCTCGCCGGAGATGGTCATGTTGTCGGTGTTCATCACGCCATGGATGAAGCCGACGTTCAACCACTGGGCGATGAGCTTCGCTTGGCGCTGCGCCACCCCGCGCAGCAGCTCCAGCGGCGTGCTGCCGTCGCCGTGGCGGGCCAGCGCGTAGGCCACCAGACGCTGCAGCTTGTCCATCTCGCCGCGCGCCGCAAAAAACTGGAAGGTGCCCACACGCAAATGGCTGGCGGCCACGCGGGTGAGCACGGCGCCCGGCAGCAACTGCTCGCGCCGCACCGTGTCGCCGGTGGCGACCACGGCCAAGGCCCGGGTGCTCGGAATGCCCAGCGCGTGCAGGGCCTCGCCCAGCAGCAGTTCGCGCAGCATGGGCCCAACCGCCGCTTTGCCATCGCCACCGCGCGAGTAGGGCGTGCGGCCGGAGCCCTTGAGGGCCAGGTCCCAGCGTTGGCCTTGTGGGTCGATCAACTCGCCCAGCAGCAGGGCGCGCCCATCGCCCAAGCTGGGCGAGAAGCCGCCGAACTGGTGCCCGGCATAGGCCTGGGCAATGGGCTCAGCGCCAGGCGGCACGGCATTCCCAGAAAAGCACTCGGCCAGCGCCTCGGGGGCTTCCTCGCCGACCCAGCCCAGGGCGGCGGCCAGCGGCG
The DNA here is from genome assembly GCA_046317675.1 of Burkholderiales bacterium. Classification (GTDB taxonomy): domain Bacteria; phylum Pseudomonadota; class Gammaproteobacteria; order Burkholderiales; family Burkholderiaceae_C; genus Inhella. The sequence continues at coordinate 5,777 of JBKCVH010000111.1, read as the reverse complement.
CGTTCCAGTGCAGCAAGCGCGGCGCGGGCGCGGCAGTGGGCGAGCAGACGGTGTAGAGGCCCTCCAGCGCGTGGGCGTAACTGTTGTCGAACGCGGTGGGGGCAAAGGGCATGGTGCGCTTGAATGGGCCAGTAAACCGGCCAGTGAATGGGCCATTGAAAGGGCCGGAAAACCGGCGGCAACTCGGCGCGAGCGCCGATCCAAAGCTTAAGGACAGGCGGGCAAGGCCGGCGACTGCGCCCGACTGGCCCGACACAAACCCCGCCAAAAGCTCCGCACCAGCTCCGGGTCGCGCTTCCAAAAGGCGGGGCTCACGGGGGCGTAGTACTGGGTTTGCTGCAGCGGTGGCTGCAAAGCCACCAAGGCAGGCAACTCCTTGAGGAGCTCAGGCGGCACCAACACATCGGGGGCCAGCAAAGCTTCAAAGCGCTCGGCGCGCAACATGCGCAGGCCCTGGGCGGTGCCCATGGTGGGCACGGTGGTCCAGCCCATGCGCTGCGCCAGCGTCATTTGCTTGGAGCCCCGAGGCGCGCCAATGCGGTGCTTGTTCGTGCCAAAGCCTTTGCCATCCCAGCCCAAGCTGGCGGCACGGTCAGCCCGGGCATAAAGCACCTGGTTGGACTCCAGCACGGCATAGCGCCGATCCAACTCGCCGCTCGGCGTGCGCGGGTAAATCCAGGCCTTCTCCCGATCCGGCGTGGGCGCCTGACCAATGGCCATGTCCACAGCCCCCGCCTGCATGGACGTGAGCAAACGCGCAGGTGGCAGGCGCAGCCACTGCACCTCGCATTGGAGGCGCTTGGCTTCGGCCTTGGCCCAGAGCACAAAGAAGCCAGGCGGGTTCTCGAAGTGGTCCCCACTGCCATGCAGGAAGGGACTCACTTCCAAATCCACAAAGGCAATCGTCAAGGGCTGAGAGCAACGCACCTCACCGCCGCTGACGGACTGGGCCTTGGCCTGCGCAAGCGCTGGGGACAGCGCGCCCAGAAAAAAAGGCAGCAGCGCCAGGGCTGCAAGGCTTGGCCAAGCAATCGTTCTCATGCCGCCATTGTTGGCGAGCTTGAACCGATTCCGTTCAGGTGAGACCCGGGTTCGGCCGAGCCCTGCTCAAGTACCGATCAAGCCACCGTCACGCTTGCGAATCACCACCGTGGCCGAACGCGGTCGGCCATCAGGGCGGTGATCCGGCCAGCTCGAAAATGCGGTGGGATGCGCCGGATCACTGCGGTCTCCGGGCGTCTCGCCGGGGTGCTGGATGTTCACGAACATCGTGCGGCCGTCCGGCGTGGTGTCAATCCCAGTGATCTCGGCCCCCACCGGACCCACCAGGAAGCGGCGGATTTCGCCCGTCGCTGTGTCCGCTGCGAGCATGACGTTGTTGCCCAGCTTGAGGAGCTCGCGCGGCGCAGCAGGCGGGATATAGCCCGGTTCCTTTTCCAAGAAGGCCACGCCGGGCGCCATCTCCGAACTGCTCATGTCGGTCTGAATCCAGAGCACTCCACGGCCATCCACCCAAAGGCCATCCGGGCAAGCAAAGGCCGCATCGGCGCGCGTGCCTTTCATGCGGCCCTGCGCGTCAGGGCGCTCCGAGGCCGGATCCCCAGCCAGAACGAAGTGCTCCCAGCGGAAAGTCTCGGCGTGAAAGTCACCGTCCTCACGCCAGCGCAAGATGTGACCACCGGTGTTGTTCTCTCTCGGGTTGGCCGCGTCCACGCCAGGGCGCCCCGGAGCGCCGCGCTGGCTGTTGTTGGTGAGCGTGACGTACACGTGGCCATTGGGGTCCACAGCAATCCACTCGGGCCGGTCCATCTTGGTGCCGCCCAGCGCATCGCTGGCTTGGCGGGCCTTGATGACGACCTCGCCCTGATCGGCAAAACCCGCCGCCTGCGTCAAGCCGCCTTGACCGTGGACCAGCGGCAACCAACGGCCACTGCCATCGGCATCGAAGCGGGCTACGTACAAGGTCCCGTGATCCAGCAAAGTGGCATTGGCTTTTGCGCCACCGGGTTGCATGCGGTCGCGGCTGACGAATTTGTAGATGTACTCAAAGCGCGCGTCTTCACCCGAGTACACGACAGCGCGGCCGTCTTTGGTCAGGGCCACCGTTGCGCCCTCGTGCGCAGCCCGGCCCATCGCCGTTCGCTTCACCGGGGTGCTGGTGGGGTCGAAAGGGTCCAACTCAACGACCCAGCCAAAGCGATGGGGTTCGTTGGGGTGAGCGGCGGCATCAAAGCGCGCATCGTGATCGGCCCAGCGATAGCCCCAGGACTCACCTGGACGCAGACCCCAGCGGGTTTCGTGCACGCTCGGGCGGTTCGGCCCCAAGAAGTAACCGATGAAGTTCTCTTCGCCCGACAAATAGGTGCCCCAGGGCGTGCGCGTGGCGGCGCAGTTGTTCAGGGTGCCCAGCACGCGCCGGCCGCTTGGATCTCCTGCGGTTTGCATCAAGGCATGGCCAGCGGCAGGGCCCGCAACGACAAAGGGCGTTTGCAAGGTCACGCGGCGGGCGTAGCGCGAGGGGCGAACCGCCGCCCAAGTGCCATCCGGCTGGGCCGCCACTTCAATCACGGTCAAGCCGTGCGCAGCTTGGCTCTTAAGCACTTGCTCCGGTCCCCAGGCCTTGCCGCCATCGGCGAACAACAAGCCGTGATCAGCGTACTCGTGGTTCATCGTCAGCAAGCCGCGGTCCGAACCTTGCAGCGGAAAGAAGGCCAAGCCATCGTGGTGCATGCCCATCTGAACCGACTGGTCCGCCGCGCTGTTGCCCCCGTTGTGAAGAAAAGCAGGCATTGAACCTGGGACACCGACCGGCTCCCCCCAAGGCATTAGCACTTGAGCCACATAGCCCTCGGGTACAGCAACCGTGTCGGTATTCGACATGGGTACCGGCTTGAACCCAAGCTTGCCTGCAGCCGGCTTTGCCGTTGGCACCGCAGAGCAGCCCGACAGCAATACCGTGAGGGCCCCACCCTGCACCGCCAGCGGTGACAACAATCCAGCTACGGCAGCCGACAAGCCACCGCGCAACACTTGGCGCCGGGCCTTCAGGGGTGCGTCATGAATGGACGGGTTGCCGGAGGCATTGCTGTCCTCCATCGTCGAAAAGTCTTTTGCCATGTCGCGAGCTTGCCAGTGATTTGTGACAGTTTCAGGGGCGCCGCAAGGCGCCAAGGGGCAATGTGCTGAGGGGCGCGGGCAAGGTGCTTTCCGGCACCATGAGGCTACCGGCCCGAGCCACTCGAACTTGATTGCGCCCGTTTCGCTTGACCTCATTGAGCGCCGCTTCGGCCAAGCGGAGCAATTCGGGCAAGCTGGGCTCGGTGTCGCCGGGCTCCGGCAAAGTCTCCGGCATGCTCCGCCGCGCGATCTTGCGGCGAAGCCGCTCAGCCGCTCCGCGAGCTTGATGGGCCGTCGCCCCGTTCTGCAGCACGGCGAGCAGCGTGGGGTCGTGACGGTCGGGCATCGGTGGCAACCGACCCCTCTGGCTTTAGCCGATCAACGTCCGGGCAGGTGCCGGAAGGTAATTCGACCCTTGCCCATGTCGTAGGGCGACATTTCGAGTGCGACCTGATCACCCGCCAGGATGCGGATGTGATGCTTGCGCATCTTGCCGCTCGTGTAGGCAATCAGTTGGTGCCCGTTCTCGAGGGTCACGCGGTATCGGGAATCGGGCAGGATCTCGTCGACCTTGCCACGCATTTCAATCAGCTCTTCCTTGGCCATTGAAAAACGCTCCTGTCTTGAAAGCAAAAAAAAGGCCGGGGGGCGCCTCTCGGCACCGACCCGGCCCTTGTCACGCTGAATTACAGCGGACGGATGTTGGAAGCTTGCGGGCCCTTTTGGCCGGGCACCACGTCGAATTCGACGCGTTGGTTTTCTTGCAGGCTCTTGAAACCCTTGCCGGTGATGGCGCTGAAGTGGGCGAACAAGTCTTGGCCGCCGTTGTCAGGCGTGATGAAACCGAAGCCCTTGCCGTCGTTGAACCACTTGACGGTGCCGGTTTGCGAGGTGCTCATGGGAGTACTTTCTATGTATGGGTTGAAAACAAAATTACGCCTATCGCCCCAAAACATCCATCCAACAAGCAGCCAGTTCCCCAGGGGGACTGGCCAAGACCCGTGAAACGTAGGTCTTCCAGAGCAGCAAAGCGAGGCGAATGGTAATGGCTTTGTGTTGCGCAATCGCACAAGTGCGGGGTGGATGCGACGAATCCGGCCGGTTTGCGGCCTATCCGTGACAGGCCTCAGTCCGCCTGAATGCGCAGTTGCCGCTGGGCCAAGCTGAAGAAGCGCTCGTAAAAGCTACCGGCGGGAATGGTTTCGCTGGCCACTTTGACCAAGGAATCTTCTGTTGAGCCCACCGGCACGCTGATGGAACCAATGGCGCTCACGCCCACCGAGGCCGAGTTGGGGTTCTTCTTGAGCACGTAGCGATCTTGCTGCGCGCTCACAAACATGGTGGCGGTTTTGTCACCTTCGGCGGCACAAACGATGTGGAAGGCAATCTCCACATGCACTTCGCCTTCTGGCTGGAAGCGCTTGGCGCCTTGCACCAACCGCGTCTCGGCGCGGGAGATCACATAACCCTGGCTGAGCAGCGCGCGGCGCGCCGCTTCGCAGGTTTCGCCCACCGTGGCGTCAAAGAGGCGCGAGAAAGTCTCGTCAGACTCAAAGGTCTCCCGCGTGTACACCGGCGGGCCAGGCGGCGTGCTCAGCGGGTTACGGGGAATGCAGCCGGCCAACAGCAGGGCGATGACGGGCAGGAGGAGAAACGAGCGCATGCGCCTGATTCTCGCAACGCAAGAATGACCGTCATGTCGGCGCCCCTTCTGCTCTCCGTCGTTCTGATCTATTTCGGCTTGCTCTTGGTCGTCGCCCGCTGGGCGGCGGCGCGGGGCGGAGCGGCCACCAACGAGAGCTACTTCATCGGCAACCGCAAGAGCCATTGGCTGCTGGTGGCCTTCGGCATGATCGGCACCAGCCTCTCGGGCGTCACCTTCATCAGCGTGCCGGGCAGCGTGGGCACCAACGCCTTCAGCTACTTCCAGATCGCGCTGGGGCAGTTCATTGGCTACGCGCTCATTGCCTTCGTGCTGCTGCCGCTCTATTACCGAATGCGCGTCACCAGCATCTACACCGTGCTGGGGGAGCGGCTCGGGCCCGAGGCGCACCGCACCGGCGCCGTGTTCTTCATCGTCTCGCGCCTGCTCGGTGCCACGGCGCGGCTGTACTTGGTGGTGCGCGTGCTGCACGACGCCGTGCTCGCCCCCATGGGCCTGCCCTTCTGGCTGGCCAGCGCGGCCCTGGTGCTGGTCATCTTGCTCTACACCTTGGAAGGCGGCGTGAAGGCCATCGTTTGGACCGACACCTTGCAAACCAGCGGCATGCTCATCGGCCTGGTGGCGTGCAGCGCCTGGGTGCTCAGCGCATTGGACTGGAGCCCCTTGCAGGCTTGGCAGCAAATGGAAGCCAGCGGCCTGAACCAGATCTGGCACACCGACCCCAACAGCCGCCTCTTCTGGGCCAAGCAACTGCTGGCTGGCATGGCCATTGCCGTGGCCCTGAACGGGCTGGACCAAGAAATGATGCAGAAGAACCTCTCGGTGCCCCGCTTGCGGGATGCACAGAAGAACGTGCTGCTGCTCAGCGGCCTGATGCTGTTCGTGGTCTTCTTGTTCCTGCTGCTTGGCGGTTTGCTCCAGCTCTTTGCCGTGCAAACCGGTGTCGAAGCACGGGGCGACGCCCTCTTTCACTCCGTGGTGCTGCAGCACTTGCCGG
>JBKCVH010000110.1:0-8079 GCA_046317675.1 Burkholderiales bacterium | reverse complement strand
CCACCTCGCCGATTGCCAGTCAGAACCGAGGGAGCGCGACCCTGCAACAGACCTTGCGGGTAAGGCGCAGCCCCGCTGCCACGGGGGCCTACACGCTGGCGCTCACGCAGTAAGCCCTGGGGCAAGCCCGGCAAAGAGGCCCCATGTGGGGCAAGGACAATGCCGGGCATGCTGCCCAACCTGCTTGCCACCCGCAAAGGCCGCCTGACGGCCTTTTTTGCGCTCTATGTGACCGAGGGCATCCCGCTCGGTTTTGCGGCCACGGCCATTGCCTTTCACCTGCGCCAGCTGGGCGTGGGTCCCGCCGAGATCGGCGCCTTCGTCGGCTCCTTTTACCTGCCCTGGGCCTTCAAGTGGGCCTTTGGGCCGCTGGTGGACGTGTTCCGCAGCAAACGGTTTGGGCACCGGCGTGCTTGGATCATTGGCTGCCAGCTCGTCATGGCCGCCACCCTGGCGGTTCTCGTTCTCGTGGACCTGCCGGGCCAGCTGTGGCTCTTCACCGCCATCTTGCTGGTGCACAACACCTTTGCGGCGATGCAAGACGTGGCCATCGATGCGCTGGCCTGCAACTCCCTCACCGAAGAGGAGCGCGGCCTGGGCAACGGGCTGATGTTTGCCGGCGCTGCCATTGGGCAAGCGATTGGGGGCGGGGGCGTGTTGTTCCTTTCGGCGTACACCGGCTTTTCCATCACCTTCTTCTTCGTCGCGCTGGCCATCTTGGCCGTCACCTGCTTGGTGGTGTTGCCCATGAAAGAAGCGGCGGTGGAAGCCGTGGTGCAAGCGGGTCATGAAGCCGAAAGCGCGCTGCGCAAGGCTGGGCGCGAGATGCGCGAGTTCGCGGTCGAGTCGTTTCGTGCCTTTCTGGCCACCCGCGGCGCTTTTGCAGGCGTTGCCTTCAACCTGCTGCCCGCCGGCGCCATGGCGCTGGGCTTGGCCACAAGATCGAGCCTGAGCGCTGAGTTTGGCCTGAGCAATTCCGATGCCGCGCAGTTGTAGCTTTGGTCGAACGTGATTGCCGCCGGCGGCATGATCCTGGGCGGTTGGTTGTCCGACCGCTTCGGGCGGCGGCTCACCCTGTTTACCTACATTGCCTTGATGAGCTTGCCCACGGCCTGGCTGGCCTGGCGGCTGCAGCAACTCGGTTACATCATGCCGCGCGACCCCGGCTCGGGCCCCAACCCCTTGGCCCCCGTGCTGGCCAGCGCGCTCTGGGCTTCCAGCCTCGTGTTCCAGTTCTTCATGGGCCTGATGTACGGCACCCGCTCCGCCATCATGATGGACGTGACCAACCCCAAAGTGGCGGGCACGCAGTTCACCGCCTACATGGCCATGGCCAACTTGGCCATTGCTTACAGCGCCACATGGCACGGCTTGTCGGCCGAGGCGCTGGGCTACCCCAAGACCCTGTTCATTGACGCCTGCGTGGGCTTGCTCTCCCTCCTGGTGTTGCCACTGCTCAAGCCGGTTGCCCTGGCCGAGGCGGCTGGCATGGCGGCCAAGCGGGCGCGCTTGTTGGGCTGGATCCTCGGCATCGCGTGCTTGGCTTGGCTGCCTTTTGCACATTGGGGTGCGCAGCTGGGCGCTGCGCAGGGAATCATCAACACCTTCTTCACCCTGGGCTTCATCGCCAGCGGCGTGCTTTTGCTGGCGGCAGCCGCTTTGTTGCCGCGCTCGATCTTTACCCGGGCAGCCCCCTGGATGGCGCTTGCGCTCCTGCTCCTGTACGCCCGCCGCTTCTTTGACCCCAGCCTGGTGCTCCAAGCCAGCACCAGTTTGGTGGCCTTTGCCGCCGCCCTGATGTTGCTGAAATTGGCCCGACACAGTTGGCGCGAGCTGGACTGAAGCGCAGCCTGGAGCTGTGCCTTGCAGCGCTGCTGGCGCTGCTCTTGGCCCTTGACCTGAGCCACCCGCCCCCGCTGCCGCGCGGCGACGGCAAGGGCATGGTGGTGCTGGCCCAAGACGGCACGCCCCTGCGCGCGTGGCCGAGCGAAGACGGCAGCTGGCGCCACCCGGTGACGCCGGCCGAGGTGTCTCCGCTTTACCTTCAGGCGCTTTTGGGCTTTGAGGACCAAGCCTTCCGCTGGCACCCCGGCGTCAACCCCTGGGCCTTGTCGCGTGCCGCTTGGCAGTGGGGCAGGGCGGGGCGCATCGTGTCGGGCGGCTCCACGCTCACCATGCAGGTCGCTCGCATCTTGGAGCCCCGCTTGGCCGAGCGCAGCCTGCGCATGAAGGCGCTGCAGATTGCACGGGCTTTGCAGCTGGAGCTGAGGCTGTCGAAGGACGAGATCCTCACCCTTTACCTGAACCATGCCCCCATGGGCGGCATCGTCGAAGGGGTCGAGATGGCCAGCCGCCTCTACTTGGGCCGCAGCAGTCAACAGCTCAGCCATGCGGAAGCCGCCCTGTTGGCGGCGCTGCCACGCCAGCCGTCTCGCCTGCGGCCCGACCGCGCAGCGGCCAGTGCGGAGCGCGCCCGCAACCGTGTGCTGGATCGCTTGGCGGAGCAGGGTATTTGGAGCGAAGTCGTCGTGCAGGAGGCCAAGCTGGAGCGCGTTGCTGCAGCACCGCTGCGCGCGCGCTGGCTGGCCCCTTTGGCCGCAGAACGCCTCCGGCAGCAAGCGCCCTTGGCCCAACGACAAAGCGGCCGCGTGGAGAGCCTGCTGAACGCAGAGCTGCAAGCGGGCCTGGAGCGCCTGCTGGCCGACCGCCTTGGCGCCTTGCCGCCCAAGGTATCCATCGCCGCCTTGGTGATGGAGAACGACAACCTGGCTGTGCGCGCTTACGCCGGCAGCGCCGACTTCGCCGACCGCACACGCGCCGCCCACGTGGACATGGTTCGCGGCGTGCGCTCGCCCGGCAGTGCGCTCAAGCCCTTTCTGTATGCCATGGCGCTGGACGAGGCCTTGATTCACAGCGAAAGCCTGCTCGTGGATGCCCCCCAAAGCTTCAGCGGCTATGCCCCGGGCAACTTTCAAGCCGACTTCAGCGGCCCGGTGAGCGCCGCCGATGCGCTGCGCCGGAGCCTCAATGTGCCTGCGGTCGACCTGCTGGACCGCGTGGGCCCGGCGCGCTTCGCGACGCAACTGCGCGCAGGCGGGCTGCGCTTGCGTTTGCCAAAGAACGGCGAACCCAACCTGAGCCTGATCCTTGGCGGTGCCGGAACCACACTGGAAGAACTGGTGGGCGCCTACCGCGCCTTGGCCCGCCAGGGCGTCGCTGGTCAGCCCCGCTTGCACCCAAGCCAAGCGCAACGTGAGGCGCGCTTGATGAGCGAGGGGGCTGCCTTCATCGTGCGCGAGATTCTGGAAACCGGCGGGCAGCCCGGTCGGCCCCTGCAGGAGCAGCCACGCCGCCTCGCCTTCAAAACCGGTACCAGCTTCGGCTTTCGAGATGCCTGGGCCGTTGGCGTCACCCAGCAGTACACGCTGGGCATCTGGGTTGGTCGGCCTGACGGCACGCCCAACCCAGGTCACTTTGGAGCGAACACCGCCGCCCCCTTGCTGCACGAGCTATTGGCCTTGCTGCCCGAGGACCCGCCCGGCCAACGCCTGCCGCCCGCCACCGTGAGCCAAAGCACCACCTGCTGGCCCCTGGGGCAAAAGCTGGACGCCACTGCGCCGGCCCACTGCCTGGAGCGGCGCAGCAGTTGGCTCCTGCAAGCCACCGCGCCGCCCACCTTGAGCGACCGCCTCGACCCCAGCCCCTTGCTGCAAACCACCCCTTGTGGCGAGCGCCTTCGTTGGCCACTGGCGCTTGGGCCCTGGGTGGCGCCAACAGGGCTCGCAGGCTGCATGGACTCCGCCCAGGCACTTGGCGCATGGCAACTGCGCGGCGTGGACGATGCCCAGCGCCTGCGCGCCGCACCGGGACAGGCCCAGGTCGTGCTGGAGGCGCGCACCGAGGGCGGCTCGGGGTCACGGTTCTGGCTGCTCAATGGACACCTTGCAGCGCAATCCCAAGGCAACGAAACGGTGCGACTGAAGTTGTCTCCAGGCCAACACCGCCTGACGGTTGTCGACGGTGCAGGTCGCTTCGAGAGCAAAAACCTGGAAGTCCGCTAGCGGCGAGAAGGCCCCCTCAGCCAAGGGCGGGAGGCTCGCCGATCGGGGCGCAATGAGGACAGCGGCCTTCCATTCAACGTGTGGCTGCCCAACACGTCCGGCTCAAGGTGGCTGGCGCCCTCGGCCAATCAAGCCCAAAGCTACGACCCCAGCGCCAACGGAACCTACCGCTGGACCTTGAGCTTTGACCTGACCGGCTTTGACGCCTCCACGGCTTTGCTCATCGGTCGATGGGCCGCCGACAACACTGGCTCGCTGTTTTGAAGAGCACGCTGATCGCCCAAATCGCTACGACCACCGAAGGGCACCGCAGTTGGACGACCATCAACCCCGTCAACACCGGGTTCCTGGCGGGCGCCAACGTGCTGGAGTTGGTGGTGACCAAGGTGCAAAACCCATCGGGCAACCCGACTGGCCTGCGCACCGAGTTGGTGTCTTCGGTATCGGCCATTCCTGAACCCAGCAGCTCTGCACTGCTGCTGGTTGGCTTGGGCGTGGTGGGCTGGGTGGCCCGCCGCCGCCTGTCCCAGCGCTGAGCCCACGGCGCGTGATCAGCAGCAAGGGCCTTCGGGCCCTTTTTTCATGCCGGCCCGCGCCAGGGCGGCGTCTTTAGACTCCGGCCCATGCTCACGCCCCGCATGGCCGAATTGCTCGCTCGCATCCAGCGCGCCGACCGACCCGCCTTCCACAGCCTCAGCCCTCAACAAGCGCGCATTGCCTACCGCATGGGCGCTGAGATCCTCGACCTGCCCCGCGCACCGCTGGCGAGGGTGGAGAGCGTGAGCCTGGCGAACCGGCCCGCTCGGCTCTACGCCCCCAGCTTCGAGCGATTGCCAGCCTTGCTTTACCTACATGGGGGCGGCTTCACCATTGGGGGGCTGGATACCCACGACAGCCTTTGCCGCCAACTGAGCTTGCGCGCCGGCTGTGCCGTCATCTCGCTGGACTACCGACTTGCGCCCGAACATCGCTTCCCCGCAGCGGTGGACGACTGCACCGCAGCCTTGCGCGAACTGTCGAAGTGTGGCGGCGCCTGGGGCCTTGACGCCGACCGACTGGCGGTGGGCGGCGACAGCGCCGGCGGCACCCTGGCAGCGGTTTGTGCACTGCAGGCGCGAGACGAAAGCTTGTCGCTGCGGCTGCAACTGCTCATCACGCCCGGCACCAGTGCCCGCGCCGACACCGAGAGCCACGCGCGCTTTGCCAAAGGCTACTTGTTGGACGCTGACGCCATCGCCTGGTTTTTCAGCCAGTACATCGCCGAGGCGGAGCGTGAGGACTGGCGCTTCGCCCCCTTGAACGCCAGCGACCACGAGGGCCTTGCGCCGGCCTGCGTGGTTTTGGCCGAGGCCGACCCCTTGGTGGACGAGGGCCTCGCCTACGCCGACCGCCTGCGCGCCTCCGGCGTGCCGGTTGAGCTGGAGCTGGTGCGCGGTGTGACGCACGATTTCATCAAGATGGGCCGCATGCTGCCCGAAGCGGCCAAGGCGCAGCAAGCTGCCGCCGACGCCCTTAAGCGAGCTTTCTCAACATGAGCCACATTGAAACCTTTCGCGTGCGCTGGAACGAGGTCGATGCGCAGGGCATCGTCTTCAACGGCCACTACCTGAGCTACCTCGACCTGGCGGGCACCGGCTACTTGCGCGCCATGGCCATGCCCTACCCACTGGCCTTTGAGCGCTTGGGTGTGGACTGGGTGCTGCGAAGCACCCAGCTCGGCTTCTTGGCACCGGCACGCTTTGACGACCTCCTTCACTGCGAGGTGCGGCTATTGGAAGTGGGGCGCAGCAGCCTGCGCTACGGCGCCACCATCCGGCGCGGTGGCAGCGAGCTCTTGGAGGCCGAGCTTCTCTACGTGATGGTGTCGCGCGAGAGCTTTCAGCCCGAGCCTGTGCCCGAAGCGCTGCGCGACGCACTGAGCGCCTTTGAAGCGGGAGAGCCCATGCTGAGCGTGCGAGTTGGCTCTTGGGCAGAGCTTGGCGTGGACGCACGGCCCATTCGGGAGACCGTGTTTGTGGGCGAGCAGAACATTCCGATTGCCCTGGAATGGGATGGCGCAGACCCTGAACCCGATTGCATCCATGCCGTCGCCTTCAACCGGCTAGGCCAAGCGCTGGGTACGGGGCGCTTGCTGGAGCACGTGCCCGGCACCGCCAAGATCGGGCGCATGGCGGTCCTGCCAGCGGCGCGGGGCACGGGGGTGGGGGCGCAGGTCTTGGAGGCGTTGATGTTGGCCGCCAAACAACGCGGCTTTCGGCAGGTGCTGTTGCATGCGCAGGCGGCCGCCATTGGCTTTTACCGGCGCGCCGGGTTCATCGCCCGCGGAACGCCTTTTGAAGAAGCCGGAATTCAACACCAAGAGATGCTGAGCTTGCTATGAAATGGCTCGTTCTTGCTATGGCGTTGGGCACGGCCCACGCAGCTGAGCCCTACTTTCCGCCCCGCCACGAATGGGCCAGCTGCGAACCCACGTGCAAGCTGGATGCCGCCGCCTTGCAAGCGGCGGTGGCCGAGGTGAAAAAGAACGAGAACCCCATGCCTCGCGACCAAGCCGTGGCTTGGGCACAGACCTTTGGCAGCAAGGAGCCGTACTTCGGCGGCTTGCTTGGGCCCATGGCGGCGCGCGGTGCCATCACGGGTTTGGTGATCTACAAGGGCAAGGTCGAGGCGCAGTTTGGCGAGCCCGATCGTGTGGACATGAGCCACAGCATCACCAAGAGCTTTTTGAGCGCCGTCGTCGGCCTGGCTTGGCAGCAAGGGCGCATTCGAAGCGTGGAGGAGCCCGTGGCCCTCTCCATGCCGCGAGATGTCGAGCATTTCGAGGGCCCAAAGAATGCGGCCATCACGTGGAAGCATTTGCTGCAGCAAACGAGCGATTGGGAAGGCACGCTTTGGGGTCGGCCCGACTGGGCCGACCGCCCGGTGGGCGCCACGCCTGCCGATTGGCCCAAAGTGGCGCGCGTTGCGCCGGGCACGGTGCACGAGTACAACGACGTACGCATCAACCTGCTGGCGCTTGCCACTTTGCAGGTGCTTCGGCGGCCCTTGCCCGAAGTCCTGCGGCAGCAGTTGATGGAGCCCATCCAGGCCTCCAGCACCTGGCGCTGGCATGGCTACAACAACAGTTGGGTGGACTTGGATGGCCAGCGCATGCAGTCCGTCAGCGGCGGCGGGCATTGGGGCGGCGGCATGTTCATCAACGCTTGGGACATGGCGCGCTTCGGCTACTTGTACCTGCGCGGTGGAGCCTGGGCAGGGCGTCAGGTGGTTGACCCCGCCTGGATTGCTGCCTCCAGCAAACCCTCAAGCCCCAACCCCGGATACGGCTACGCGAATTGGTACCTGAACACCGGCCGAAAGGCGCTGCCTTCGGCGCCGGAGAGCGTGGTCATCCATCGCGGCAATGGCCAGAACCTCATCATGGTGGACAGCGCCAACGACCTGCTGGTGGTGCTGCGATGGGTCAAGGACGATGCGGCGGTGGACGCCTTCATCGCCCGACTGCTGGCCGCCCGGCGCGGCTGATTAGCTGCGCAAGGCCTTTTGCGCCATCAGCGACAAACTCTCGGCAATGCGGTCTGTGGTCGTGGCGACCTCAGTAAGGCGTGAGGCATCTTTGACCAAGCCGCCTTCATTCAGAACAGCGCGGAACAGCAGCCACTGGTTCTGAGCCAGTTGCAAGTCCTGCTGTTGCGCCTTGCTGAGGTCTTGTTGGCCCACGGCCTCCAGCGCAGAGGAGAACTCGATCAAGGCTTGGCGAGCACTCACCTGAAGCCCAAGCTCCTTGGGGGCTTGAGCCGCCGCAAAGTTGATCTTGCCCACGCGAAGTGCACTCGCGCCTGCCCGCGCGAGGAGGTCGACCTGCGCGCCGCGCATGGGGTCGGCCACCAAGCCCGACAAGGTGGTGGTGATGAAGCCCAGCCGTGCCATCAGGGCCTCGCTGTCGCTGAAGACCCGCGAGGCCAACTCCGGTGGCGCATCCACAAATCGGGCCGCCTCATCGGCAACCGCTTGAAAC
>JBKCVH010000109.1:0-3632 GCA_046317675.1 Burkholderiales bacterium | reverse complement strand
CCTCGCCGAGGCGGCCCATCGCCTGGCTGTCCGACGACATCATCGAGAGCGCGCCGATATCGTGCAGGATGTCCTCCGCCGCGATGGTCTCGCGCCGGATGCGGCTCTCCGCGAAGGCGAGGTCCTCGGGGATCGACCCGTCCAGGTGGTGGCACACCATGAGCATGTCGAGATGCTCGTCGAGCGTGTTCACCGTGAAAGGCCGGGTCGGGTTGGTGGAGGACGGCAGCACGTTGGGCAGCCCCGCGACCTTGATGATGTCGGGCGCGTGGCCGCCGCCCGCGCCCTCCGTGTGGAAGGCGTGGATGGTCCGGCCCTTGAAGGCCGCCACCGTGTCCTCGACGAAGCCCGACTCGTTCAGCGTGTCGGTGTGGATCATGACCTGGATGTCGTGGTCGTCCGCCACCGCGAGACAGTTGTCGATGGCCGCCGGAGTGGTGCCCCAGTCCTCATGCAGCTTCAGCGCGCAGGCCCCCGCCCTGATCATCTCGACCAGCGCGCCCGGCAGCGCCGCGTTGCCCTTGCCGGAGAGGCCGAGATTGACCGGGAACGCGTCGAAGCTCTGCAGCATCCGCATCATGTGCCAGGGGCCGGGCGTGCAGGTGGTGGCGCTGGTGCCGGCCGAGGGGCCGGTACCTCCGCCCAGCATGGAGGTGACGCCGGACATCAGCGCGTGCTCGATCTGCTGCGGGCAGATGAAGTGGATGTGGCTGTCGAAGCCGCCGGCGGTGAGGATCTTGCCCTCGCCCGCGATCACGTCCGTGCCGGGGCCGATGACGATGGTGACGCCGGGCTGGATGTCCGGGTTGCCGGCTTTGCCAATGGCGGCAATGCGGCAGCCACGCAGGCCGATGTCGGCCTTGACGATGCCCCAGTGGTCCACGATGACGGCGTTGGTGATGACGGTGTCCATCGCGTCCATGGCACCCGGGCCATTGACGCGCTGGCTTTGGCCCATGCCATCGCGCACGGTTTTGCCGCCACCGAACTTGACCTCTTCGCCATAGCCGCCGGCTCGCAGCGTCAGGTCGCTTTCAACCTCAATGACGAGCGCCGTGTCGGCCAAACGCAGGCGGTCGCCCACCGTGGGGCCGAGCATTTCGGCGTAAGCGCGGCGGTTGATCTTCATAGCTTGCCTTGCACCAGGCCGCGAAAGCCCCAGGCCTCGCGGGCGCCGCCCAGTTCCACCAGTTCTACGGTGCGCGATTGCCCTGGCTCGAAGCGCACAGCGGTGCCGCTGCACAGGTTGAGCCGCATGCCGCGGGCGGCTTCGCGGTCAAAGCGCAGGGCTGCGTTGGTCTCGTAAAAGTGATAGTGCGAACCGACTTGAATGGGCCGCTCACCCGTGTTGGCCACCTTCAGGCTGAGGGTACGGCGACCGGGGTTGAGCTCGTGCTCACCCTCGTCCACGAGCAGTTCGCCCGGGATCAAAGAACGCCCCCGAAGCGCAGTGCGCCGAAGGTCATGAGCAAGGCGCCCAAGCCTTCGCTCCAGCGAACCGCGGTGGGGCGCAGCAAGAGGCCAAAGCCAATGCCTGCGCCGTGCAACATCAAGGTCGCTGCCACCATGCCCGCCAGCGCAAGCAGCCCGGCCAGTTCCAAGCCGTGCGCTGCGCCATGGGCAAGCGCGAAAAGCGCCACCATGGCCAACCCCACCGGCTGCGGCAGAGGCACACGCAAGGCAATGAGCAGCCCCAAGCCAAACAGCGACACCGCAATGCCTGGCTCAATGCCAGAAGGCATCCAGCCGCCGAACATGGCAAGCAAGGCGCCGCCGATCAAGGCCACAGCGAACACCAGAGGCGCGCGTGCCGCTTGGGGCCAACGCGGCTCGGTGAGTGCGCCCCAAAGGCCAACGGCCAGCATGGCAGCGAGGTGATCCACGCCGGTGAGTGGGTGCAAGAAGCCATCGAACAGACTGTGCAACTCGGCGTGGCCCTCGTGAGCAAACGCGGCCGGTGCAACAAGAAGCAAAGCAAGAGCAAACAAACGCATCGGGTTCTTTCAGACGATCGGTTGGTGCACGGTGACGAGCTTGGTGCCGTCCGGGAAGGTGGCTTCCACCTGGATGTCGGGAATCATTTCCGGCACCCCTTCCATCACATCTGCGCGGCCCAGCACATGGCGGCCTTCGCCCATCAGTTGCGCCACGGTCTTGCCGTCGCGGGCGCCTTCCATCACGAAGGCACTGATGAGGGCCACCGCCTCGGGGTAGTTGAGCTTGAGGCCCCGGGCCTTACGCCGTTCGGCGAGCAGCGCTGCCGTGAACAGCAGCAGCTTGTCTTTCTCACGAGGAGTCAGTTCCATATCAGTCAGATCGTGCGGCCGGCGACGCCGGCCGAACAACGAGGAGTCAGTTCCATATCAGTCAGATCGTGCGGCCGGCGGCGCCGGCCGAACAACGAGGAGTCAACTCCATGGGTGCGGCGGCGGCAATTGCGGAATGGGGGAATGGTAAGCACTAGTTGCAAGGGCAGTGCCAGCAAATTGGCACCAACAAGGCCCCGGAATTGCACCGCTTTGGCGCATATCAAAACAAGGCGCCCCTTGGCGGCACCAAAGCCGCGCGGTGCGCACGAATTCAGACCACGTAAGGCATGGCACGTTCGTTGCTGCACTGCACAACGGCAGCTGTACCGCCCTAACTTCAACCCGGAGGTCTTCCCATGCTTCGCCGTTCCGCCGTTTTGTCTTCACTCAGCCTTGCGCTGGCATCCCTGTCGCTTCCCGCCTTCGCCGCCGACACCATCAAGGTGGGCGTGCTGCATTCGCTGTCGGGCACCATGGCCATTTCAGAGACGGTCCTCAAAGACACCGTGCTGATGGCGATTGACGAGATCAACGCCAAGGGCGGTGTGCTCGGCAAGAAGCTGGAGGCCGTGGTGGTGGATCCCGCCTCCAACTGGCCGCTGTTTGCTGAAAAGGCCAAGCAGCTCATCAGCCAAGACAAAGTGGCCGTGGTGTTCGGCTGCTGGACCTCGGTGAGCCGCAAGAGCGTGCTGCCGGTCTTTGAAAGCACCAATTCCCTGCTCTTCTACCCCGTGCAGTACGAGGGCGAGGAGCTGAGCAAGAACGTGTTCTACACAGGTGCCGCACCCAACCAGCAGGCCATTCCTGCCGTTGAGTACCTGATGAGCAAAGACGGTGGGGCTGCCCGCCGCTTCGTACTGCTGGGCACCGACTACGTGTACCCGCGCACCACCAACAAAATTCTGCGCGCCTTCCTGAAGACCAAGGGCGTGGCCGATGCCGACATCATGGAGGAGTACACCCCCTTCGGCCATGCGGACTACCAGAGCATCATCGCCAAGATCAAGAAGTTCTCCAGCGAGGGCAAGAAGACGGCCGTCGTCTCGACCATCAACGGCGACTCCAACGTGCCCTGCTACAAGGAGCTCGGCAACCAGGGCCTGAAGGCCACCGACGTGCCAGTGGTGGCCTTCTCGGTGGGCGAGGAGGAGCTGCGCGGCGTGGACACCAAGCCGCTGGTGTGCCACCTGGCCGCCTGGAACTACTTCATGAGCCTGAAGAACCCGGCCAACGACGAGTTCATCAAGAAGTGGGCCGCCTATGCCAAGGCCAAGAACATCCCGGGCCACAAGGACCGTCCGCTGACGAACGACCCGATGGAGG
>JBKCVH010000108.1:0-7359 GCA_046317675.1 Burkholderiales bacterium | reverse complement strand
GCTTATCGCGAGTGACCGCCACCACCGACTGGCTGAAGTTCACCAGCAAGGCGCCAAAGGCCAGCACACCGCTGGTGGTGCGCAACAAGCCCCGCGTGCGACCCGTGAGGCCGTCGGCCTGCGCGCGGTAGTCGGTGTAAGCCTTGGGGTTGCTGCGTTGCAGGTAGCGAAGCGCCAAGTTTTGTGTGCCCAAGTCGTTCGCAAACTGCTGCACGGTCATGCGCTGAACGTTGTCGTACAGATACGCCAGGTCCGGACCATTGAAGTCCTTTTCAATCCCACTGCCGCGCTTTTGAGAAAGCAACTCGTAAAGGAGCTTGGCCGACTCTTCGCGGCGCGAAATCAGCTGGGTGTACTCGGTTTCAAGTTGCGCGAAGTCGGCCTGCGCCTTCTTCAGCACCTTGCCGGTCACTCGGGTGGCCACCACCAGGGCAGCCATGGTGGCCCCACGCTGCAATTGGGTGGCATTGAGTCCCTGGGGCGATGGCAAGGAAATCTTCTCGTTGGCCAGCAGCGTCGGGTCGTCAATGAGAAAGGCCAAGTAGCTGTCCAGAGCGGCATAGCCAATGGACTGTGCTTGCTGGCTGACCAAGGTCTCAAACACGCGCATCGCGGCATCGGCCAACATCTTCTTCGTGTCGACGCCACCACTGCCACGGGCATTGAGCAAGTTGGCCGCACCGAAATCGAGTGAACCCATGAAGCGCGCCACAGCGGCAGCCGTGCGACGCTCCTTCATTGCAGCGCGCATGGCGTTCAGCTCGTCCATGAGTTCACGCCCGCTGACTTCACGCTTGAGGTAAAGCTGCATCAGCCCCTGCTGCGTGCGGGTCTGCAGTGGTGGTGTTCCTGCTTTTGCGGTCAAGGTGCCCAACTGCCTCAAGCTGGACTGGGCACTCTCTGTGTCGCCGGCCGTGAGGGGGGCCATTGCTCTCGAAACAGCGCCTTTGGCACTTTCCACGGCTTGATTCACATCGTTCGCTGCGCAACCGCTCAGCAGCAAGGCCATCAAACTCAAGCGGTACGTTCTCTTCATTTGGCGTTCCATGCTCTCCCTCACTACAAGTTGCCGAAGGTAACCAACTGGTATGACAAAGGGAAGCCCGGGCCAGCCCTGAGTGCGGCTGCGCCGCTGCGAGAATCCGCGCCCCTTTAGTCCTTGTGCCGCCACACCACCATGACGCTTACCGTCACCGTCCAGCCCGCCGGTCGCACCATCACCGTTGCGCGCGACAGCACCATCTTGGCCGCCGCCATCGCACAGGGCGTGGGCTTGCCCTATGGTTGCAAAGACGGCGCTTGCGGCTCTTGCAAGTGCAGGCTCCTGGAAGGCCGCGTCATCCACGCAGCGCACCAAAGCAAGGCTTTAAGCACCGAGGAGGAAGCCAGCGGCTTGATCTTGACCTGCTGCGCCACCCCACAGACCGACTGCACCCTTGAGTCGCGCAGCGTGCCCGCCGAGGGAGTGCACCCGGTGCTGAAGATGCCCGTGCGGGTGATTGCCCTGGAAAAGGTGGCGTCTGACGTTCTGGTGCTCAAGCTTCAACTGCCCGCCACCCAGAACTTCCAGTACCACGCGGGTCAGTACGTCGAATTCATCCTGCGCGACGGCTCCAGGCGCTCCTACAGCATGGCCAATGCGCCGCACGCGCTGGGCGACCCGCCCGCCATCGAGCTGCACCTGCGCCACCTGCCTGGCGGCAAGTTCACCGACCACGCTTTCACGGCCCTGAAAGAGCGCGACATCCTGCGCGCCGAAGGGCCGTTCGGCAGCTTCTTCTTGCGCGAGGGCACCGAGCCCATGGTGATGCTGGCCAGCGGCACCGGCTTCGCCCCCATCAAGGCCTTGATCGAGCAGTTGGAGTTCTCCGGCAATACGCGCCCCGTCACGCTGTACTGGGGCGGTCGCCAGCTGCAAGACCTCTACATGCACGACTGGGCCTTGCAAGCCGCCGCGCGCTTGCCTTGGCTGAGCTATGTGCCCGTGTTGAGCGCTGCCCTGCCCGAGGACGCCTGGACTGGCCGCGACGGCTTTGTGCACCGCGCCGTGCTGGACGACCACACCGACTTGTCGGGCTACACGGTGTACGCCTGCGGCGCACCCATCGTGGTGGAAAGCGCGCAGCGCGACTTCGTGCTGGAAGCCGGCCTCAACCCCGACCGCTTCTTCTGCGACGCCTTCACCACCGAAGCTGACAAGCACGGGGCGAGCGCCTGATGTTCCACCCCCCCTTCACAGCGGCGAGCAGTGCCGACGACCAGGTGGTGGAACAGGGCTTTGCCGTGCTGGCCCCTTCAGCCACTCTGCAATGGCTGCAACAGCCCTTGCCAGCGTTGCAGGCCTTGCTCCCTTTCTGGGATGACCTACCGCCCGACCCGCACCTCAAAGACGGGGGCCGCTACCGCAGCCGCCGGCACAGCTGCTGGGTGGTGGACGAAACACAGTGCCAATTGCAGACCCACCGCGCCCATTGGCAAAGCGTGGACTACAACGCATTGCACGGCGGCATTGAGCGCTGGTTCGAACCCATGAACCCGGAGATGTGCGCCCTACCCGCTTGGAATGCGCTGTTGCGCCGCCTGGCTCGCACGGCAAACCGCCTGCGGGGTGCGCAGCCATGGTTTGTGGAAGCCCACCCATTCCGCATCGACACCACCGATGGCATTGGCCGCCCCACGCCCGAAGGCGCGCACCGCGACGGCGTGGACTTGGTGGCCGTGATGCTGCTGGCCCGCGAGGGCATCAAAGGGGGCGAAACCCGCGTGTTCGAGATTGACGGGCCACGCGGCCAGCGTTTCACGCTCACCGAGCCGTGGTCGTTGCTGCTCCTTGACGACCCGCGCATGATCCACGAAGCCACGCCCATTCAGCCCCTGGAACCCACCAGCCGCGGGCACCGCGACACCTTGGTGGTGACGCTGCGCGCCGGGGGCTTTCAAGGCCCCTGACGCGGCTTTCTCAAAGCTTGGAGTCGCGAGAGTCCTCTGGCTCGGCTTCCACCGGCCAGTCGCGGATGTAAGCCTTGAGCATGCGGTTCTCGAAATCTTGGGCGTCGACCACGGCTTTGGCAACGTCGTAAAACGAGATCACGCCCATCAGCGTCTTGCCGTTGAGCACCGGCATGTAACGAGCATGGCGGCCCAGCATCATGCGGCGCACCTCGTCGATCTCGGTCTCAGGCGTGCAACTCAAGGGGTGGTCGTCCATCACTGAGCGCACCTGCCGCACGCCCACCGTGCCGCCATTGGCCACCACGGCATTGATGACTTCGCGGAAGGTCAGCATGCCGACCAACTCCCCGAACTCCATCACCACCAAGGAGCCGATGTCGAGCTTGGACATGGTGCCCACGGCTTCGGCCAATTGCATGTCGGGCGTTGCCGTGAACAGCGTACTGCCCTTGACTTTGAGGATGTCGGAAACCTTCATCAGCAGCGCTCCGGAAGCGTCCAATTGGAGGCCAGAACCGTAGCACACAATGCCGGCCCCAAGGCTCCTGATTCCCCCATGGCAGGCCCACTCGACCCCGGTTTCGACACCTTGGCGCTGCACGCCGGCAGCAGCCCCGACCCCACCACCGGCGCGCGCGTGACGCCGCTGCACCTTTCCACCAGCTTTGTGTTTGATGACGCCGCCGAGGCGGCCGGGCTGTTCAACCTGGAGCGCAGCGGGCACGTGTACTCGCGCCTCTCCAACCCCACCACCGCTGTGTTTGAGGAGCGCATGGCGGCCCTAGAAGGCGGCGTGGGCGCCATTGCCACCGCCAGTGGTCAGGCGGCGCTGTGGCTGGCCATCAATACGCTGTGCGGTGCGGGCGGTCACATCGTGGCCAGCAACGCGCTCTATGGCGGCTCGCACAACTTGCTGGCCTACACCCTGCCCCGTCTTGGCATTCACACCAGCTTTGTGCCGCCCGGCGACCTGGACGCTTGGCAAGCGGCCATCCGCCCCGAAACCGCCTTGCTGTTCGGCGAGAGCCTGGCCAACCCCGGCATGGAAGTGTTGGACGTTCCGGCCGTGAGCGCCATTGCGCACGCGGCCCGCCTGCCACTCTTGGTCGACGCCACGCTCGCAACCCCTTACCTGCAGCAGCCCATTCGCCAGGGTGCCGATTTGGTCATGCACTCGGCCACCAAGTTCCTGTGCGGGCATGGCACCGTGGTGGGCGGTGTGTTGATTGACGGCGGGCGGTTTGACTGGCAGGCCAAGCCCTTCCCCACCTTGACCGAGCCCTACAGCGGCTTCCACGGCATGGTGTTTGCCGAAGAAAGCACGGTGGGCGCCTTTTTGCTGCGCGCACGGCGAGAGGGCCTGCGTGACTTCGGTGCCTGCATGAGCCCGCACACGGCGTGGCTGATGCTCCAGGGCCTGGAGACGCTGCCGCTGCGCATGGCCCGCCATGTGAGCAATGCGCAAACCGTGGCCGAATGGTTGAGCGCTCAAGCCGGCGTAAAGCAGGTGGGCTACCCGGGCCTTGCTCAGCACGCCAGCCACGCCCGCGCGCAGGCCTTGCTGCCCAAGGGCGCTGGTGCGGTGTTCAGTTTTGAGCTGGGTGGCAGCCGCGAGCAGGGCCGTCGCTTCATTGAAGGCTTGCAGTTGTTCAGCCACCTCGCCAATGTGGGCGACGCGCGCTCGCTCGTCATTCACCCAGCCAGCACCACGCACTCCCGCATGGACGAAGCCGCCCTCTCTGCCGCCGGCATTGGCCCCGGCACGATCCGGCTTTCCATTGGCCTAGAAGACGCCGCCGACCTGATTGCCGATTTGAAATCCGCCCTCAAGGCCGCTGGATTTGGGAGCAAGCGCTGATGCAAGTTCAAGTCCAAGGCCAAAGCCTCTACGCCTACACCGGCGGCCAAACGTTCGATGCCAGTCGCCCCTGCGTGGTGTTGGTGCATGGGGCTTTACACGACCACTCGGTCTTCACCCTGCTGGCGAGAAGCTTTGCCGCGCGAGGCTGGGCCGTGCTCGCCGTCGACCTACCGGCCCATGGCCGCAGCGAAGGGCCACCGCCCGCCAGCATCGAGGCGGCCGGTGCGCAGTTGTTGGCACTGCTCGACCAGCTCGGCGTGCAACGTGCGGCTTTTGTGGGCCACAGCATGGGCTCGCTCATTGCGCTGGAAGCCGCCGCGCAGGCGGGCGAGCGAGCCACCCACTTGGGCTTGCTGGCCACCGCAGCACCCATGGCGGTGAGCAGCGCCCTGCTGAGCACGGCAGCGAACGACCCGCTGGCCGCCATGCGCATGGTCAATGTGTTCAGCCACAGCAGCATCGCCGCCAAGCCGGGCTACCCTGGCCCCGGGAGTTGGCTCCATGGCGCCAATCAGGCCCTGATGGAGCGCATGCAAGCCGGTTGGCACGGCGGCAACCTGTTCCTGCACGACTTCAATCTCTGCAATGGCTATGTGGGCGCGCTGCAGGCGGCGGAGCGCATCAACTGCCCCAGCTTGGTCGTCACCGGCGCTCGCGACGCCATGACGCCCGCCAAGGCATCGCGGCCCTTGGCCGATGCACTGCAGGCCCGCACCGTCAACTTGGCCTGCGGCCACGCCATGATGCAAGAAGACCCAGAGAACTTGCGCGCCGCCTTGCAAGCCTTCCTGGCCGCTTGAGCCAAGGCTCAGTGGCGGTACGCAAGCCCCAGGTCGGCACTCCAAGTGGTTTTGCGCTCGATGAAAGGCGCATCAGCCGCTGGGCCCAACATGCGCTGCAGGCTGGTGCCACCGAACAGCACCCACGACTGCTTCTCACCAAAGCTGCGCTGCCACCCCAGCCCCAAGCTCCCATTGCGAAGGCCGCCCTCAGGCTGGTAGGCCGCAAAGCGCTTTGCGCCGGGCAGGATGCCGAAGTAGCTGTTCATGTAGCGATCGTCGCCCCCGCTCAAGCCGGCGCCCAAGCTCCACTGGCCGCCCAAGGGGGCCAACCAATCGGGCGTCGGCAAGCGCTTGTAGTACCCCAACTGCACCGTCGTACCGCCATCGTGGCCGAGCAGGTCAGGCGCCACGCTCAAGCTGAGCGAAGAATCCGAGGAGAGCCTGTGCGACACCATCAAACGGCCGCGCAGCGTTCCGCGCACGCGCGGTAAGTCTTCAAGCCGGTTGCTGGTGTCGTCTTCAATCTTGCGGCCACGGTCGATGCGCAGGCCCAAGCGAACTTTCCAGTCCGGATTGCTGAACACATCGGCGCTGGCGCCACCAGCATTGCCCTCGCCAATCAAACCGCTGGCGCCGGAACTACTCAGGCGCACTTTGCCCCAGCGCAGCGCGAACATCGGCCGCAAGCCCGTGCCGCGCTCTTTTTGGCCAAAGTAGATCGGGCCATTGGCCAGCACGGCGCCCACCACATAGCGAACATCATTGATGACCTCGGCCTCATCTGCAGGCGCCTGGGTCTGGGCCAGTGCAGGACCGGCCAGCAATGAAAAAAGCAAAAGGCTTAGCGGCTTCAATTGGTTCATGCCCTGAGCCTAGGGCCAGGGCCTGAACCCAGGCTGAAGCCCCTTTATGCCCCTAGCGTGCGCAGGTTCTCCAGCATGTCGGCCACCATTTCAGGCAAACCGTACTGCGCTTTCCAGCCCCACTGCGCGGCGGCCACGCTGTCGTCGATGGAGCGCGGCCAACTGGCGGCGATTTGCTGACGGAAGTCTGGGGCGTAGTCGATCTCGAAGGCAGGGATGTGCTTCTTGATTTCCGCCGCAATCTCGGCAGGCGTGAAGCTGCAGCCGGCCAAGTTGTAGCTGCCCCGCTCGCGCACGGCGTCGGATGGTGCGTCCATCAGCTCCAGCGTGGCGCGAATGGCGTCGGGCATGTGCATCATGGGCAAGCGCTGGTCGGCCTCCAGGAAGCAGGTGTAGCGGCCCGTTTTGAGGGCTTGGTGAAAGATGTCCACCGCGTAGTCGGTGGTGCCACCACCGGGCGGCGTCTTCCAGCTGATGAGCCCGGGGTAGCGCAGCGAGCGCACATCCACCCCATGCATGCGGTGGTACCAAGCGCACCAGCGCTCGCCCGCCTGCTTACTGATGCCGTAAACCGTGGTGGGCTCCATCACCGTGGTTTGCGGTGTGTGGTCCTGCGGGGTGGTGGGGCCAAAAGCGGCAATGCTGCTGGGCCAGAACACCCGCTCCAGCTTGTGGGTGCGGGCCAACTCCAGCACGTTCAAGAGCCCCTTCATGTTGAGGTCCCAAGCCCACTGCGGGTGCTTCTCGCCGGTGGCGCTGAGGGCGGCAGCCAAGAGGTAGATCTGCGTGATGTGGTGGCGCTCAACCACCGCGGTGAGCGTGGCCGCATCGGTGGCGTCCAGCATCTCGTGGCGCAGCTGCGGCTGGCGGCCGGTGGGTGCGATGTCGCTGGTGATGACAT
>JBKCVH010000107.1:0-22236 GCA_046317675.1 Burkholderiales bacterium | reverse complement strand
GTGCATGCTCTGCTTGGGCGTGGTGATGGTGTATTCGGCCTCCATCGCGCTGTCTGACAGCAAGCGCTTCGCCCAGCTCTCCCCGACCTTCTTCTTCACGCGGCAAGCGCTGTTCATCTTGCTCGGTCTGGTTGCCGCCGCGATCGTGACGCAACTGCCCATGAAGTTCTGGGAACGTGCAACGCCTTGGCTGATGGGCTTGACCTTGCTCCTGCTGGTCATCGTGCTCATTCCGGGCATTGGCAAGGGCGTGAACGGTGCGCGCCGTTGGCTGCCGCTAGGGGTCATGAACTTCCAGCCCTCAGAGCTGGCCAAGTTCGCCATCGCGCTCTATGGCGCGAGCTACATGCTGCGCAAACTGGACGTGCGCGAGAACTTCCTCAAGGCGGTTTCGCCCATGTTGGCGGTGCTCGGCTTGCTCGGCGTGCTGCTGCTGGCCGAGCCTGACATGGGCGCCTTCATGGTGATTGCCGCCATTGCCATCGGGGTGCTGTTCTTGGGCGGCGTCAACGCCCGCATGTTCGGCTTGGTGCTCTTGGTGCTCTTGGCAGCCTTTGTGCTGATGATCACCCTCAGCGACTTCAGGCGTGAGCGCATCTTTGCCTACCTGAACCCCTGGGACGAAAAGTACGCCCAGGGCAAGGCCTACCAACTGACCCATTCCTTGATTGCCTTCGGCCGGGGCGAGTGGTTCGGCCAGGGGCTCGGGGGGTCGATGGAGAAGCTGCACTACCTGCCCGAGGCGCACACCGACTTCTTGCTGGCCGTGATTGGCGAGGAACTCGGCTTCGTGGGCGTGCTCGTCGTCATTGGCGCCTTCTTTTGGCTCACGCGGCGTTGCTTTGTCATCGGCCGGCAGGCGATTGCGCTCGACCGGGTGTTCGCCGGCCTGTACGCCCAGGGCATCGGCATTTGGTTCGGTGGTCAAGCCTTCATCAACATGGGGGTGAACCTGGGCGCGCTGCCCACCAAGGGCTTGACCTTGCCCTTGCTCTCCTACGGTGGCTCGGCGGTGTTGATGAACTTGATCGCGCTGGCCGTGGTGCTGCGCGTGGACATGGAGTCCCGGGCCTTGATGCGGGGAGGGCGCGCTTGAAGCACCTCGTGGTCATGGCCGCTGGAACGGGTGGACACGTCATCCCTGGGCTTGCCGTTGCGCAGGAAATGCAGCGCCGTGGCTGGACGGTGAGCTGGCTGGGCACGCGCACGGGCATGGAGAACCAACTGGTACCGCCCAGCGGGATTGCGCTGGACCGCATCAGCTTCAGCGGGCTGCGCGGCAAGAACCTGCTGGAGACGGCGCTGGGCGGCTTGCGCCTGCTCAAGGCTTTCTGGGATTGCATCGGCATCTTGCGCCGCCGCTCCACCACGGCGGTGCTGGGCATGGGCGGCTACGTGTGCTTCCCCGGCGGCCTCATGGCCAGCCTGCTGAACAAGCCGCTCGTGTTGGTGAACGCCGACGCCAGCCTGCTGCTTTCCAACAAAGCCCTGCTGCCCGTCGCTGACCGCGTGGCCTTTGGCTTTGATGGGGATGCTGCCCGTGCGACGCGCCTCGGTGTGGTCACCGGCAACCCGGTGCGCGCCGCCATTGAAGCCTTGCCTGAACCGGCCGAGCGCTTTGCCGATCGCACTGGCCCGCTGCGCGTGCTGGTGGTGGGCGGCTCCTTGGGGGCTCGCGCCCTGAACGAATCGGTGCCTGCCGCGCTGGCCTTGCTCACCGAAGGCTTGCGGCCCGAAGTGGTGCACCAAACGGGCAAAGCCCATGTGGAAGCTGTGCGCGCCGAGTACGCACGCCTTGGCTTCACGGCCGATGTGCGCCCCTTCATTGAGGACATGGCGCAGGAGTTGGCGCAGGCCGACGTGGTGCTCTGCCGCGCAGGCGCCATCACGGTGAGCGAACTCTGCGCCGCAGGCTGTGCCTCGGTGCTGGTGCCATTGGTGGTGAGCACGACGGCGCACCAACGCGACAACGCCGCCTACATGGCCGCCAAGAATGCTGCCGTGCATTTGCCCCAGGCAGAGGCCACGCCACAGCGGCTGGCCAGCTTGTTCACCGAACTCACCCGCGAGCAATGCTTGCAACTGGCCACCCAGGCCCGCCGCCTCGCCCGCCCTTTGGCAGCGGCTCGCGTGGCCGACGAAATCGAACGTCTCCTCAAGCCATGAAGCACGCCCTCAAGCGCATCCATTTTGTTGGCATCGGCGGGGCTGGCATGAGCGGCATCGCCGAGATCCTGCACAACCTGGGCTACCTCGTTTCAGGCTCCGACGCAGCCGCCAGCAGCACCACCGAGCGCCTTGCTCAACTGGGCCTTCAAGTTCATGTGGGCCATGCGGCCCAGCACATTGGCGAGGCCCAAGCGCTGGTCACCAGCACGGCAGTCAAAGCCGACAACCCAGAAGTGCTGGCAGCCCGGGCCAAGGGCATTCCGGTGGTGCCACGCGCCGTGATGCTGGCCGAACTGATGCGCCTCAAGAGCGGCATTGCCATTGCCGGCACGCACGGCAAGACCACCACCACCTCACTGGTCACCTCCATCTTGGTCGAAGCGGGGCAAGACCCCACCTTCGTGATTGGCGGCTTGCTCAATGCGGCCGGCGCCAACTCGCGCTTGGGCAGTGGCGAGTTCATCGTGGTGGAGGCGGATGAAAGCGACGCCTCCTTCTTGAACCTGAGCCCGGTGCTCTCGGTGGTTACCAACATCGACGAAGACCACATGGACACCTACGGGCATTCGGTGGAGCGGCTGCACCAGGCCTTCATCGACTTCCTGCACCGCATGCCCTTCTACGGCGCCGCCGTGATGTGCGTGGACGACGCGGGCGTGCAGGCTGTGCTGCCCCGCATTGAGCGGCCGGTGCTGCGCTACGGCCTGAGCGAGGGCGCGGCGGTGCGCGCGGTGAACGTGCAGGCTTTGAGTGGCGGCCAAATGCAGTTCACTTGCCAGCGGCGCAACGCCCTGCCCACGCCGGGTTTGCCAGACTTGCCCGACCTGCCCATCACACTGAACTTGGCCGGCGAGCACAACGTGCGCAACGCGCTGGCCGCCATTGCCGTGGCCACCGAAATTGGCGTGGCCGATGCACCCATTCAAGCCGCCTTGGCCAAGTTCCAAGGGGTGGGTCGTCGCTTCCAGCGCCATGGCGAATGGCCCACCACGGACGGCGGCCAATTCCTGCTCATTGACGACTACGGCCACCACCCCGTGGAAATGGCGGCGGTGCTCAGCGCAGCGCGCGGCGCCTTCCCCACCCAGCGCATCGTGCTGGCCTTCCAGCCGCACCGCTACACCCGCACCCGCGATTGCTTTGAAGACTTCGTGCGCGTGCTCGGGCGTGCCGACGCCGTTTTGCTCACCGAGGTGTACAGCGCCGGCGAGCCGCCCATTCCAGCGGCTGACGGCCGCGCGCTGGCGCGCGCTTTGCGCTTGGCCGGCAAGGAGCCGATGTTCGTTCCCGAGGTGGCCGACATGCCGTCCGCCTTGCAGCAACTGGCGCGCGCCGGCGACGTCGTGATTGGCATGGGCGCTGGCTCCATGAGCAGCTTGCCCAAACGTGTAGCGGAGCACTTTCAGTGAAGCAACTCGACCTCAGCATTCCCGACGGCTCGCTTGGCAAAGTGGCCGTATTGATGGGCGGCTCCAGTGCCGAGCGCCCCGTCAGCATGATGAGTGGCGGCGGCGTCTTGGCGGCCTTGCAGTCGGTGGGTGTCAATGCGCAGGCCTTTGACCCGGCGCAGCGCCCGCTGGCGGAGTTGAAAGAAGAGCGCTTTGACCGCGTCTTCATCGCCTTGCACGGCCGCGGCGGCGAAGACGGAACGCTCCAAGGGGCCCTGGAGTGGCTTGGCATTCCCTACACCGGCTCCGGCGTGATGGCTTCCAGCGTGGCGATGGACAAGACCACCACCAAGCGCCTTTGGAGCAGCGAAGGCCTGCCCACGCCGCAGTGGATGGCGCTGTCTCGCGCCGAGCTCACCCGCGAGCGCGTGCGCTGCATCCCTGACACGCTGGGCTTGCCGGTTTTCGTCAAGCCGCCGCACGAGGGTTCGAGCATCGGCATCAGCAAGGCGCAGGGCTACTCCGACATGCAAGGCGCCGTGGAACTGGCGCTGCGCTACGACGATGAGCTGCTCTTTGAACAATGCATCGAGGGCCCGGAGCTCACCTGCGCCGTGCTGGGTGAGGGCGAATCGGCCATCGCCTTGCCTCTCATCGAAATCCGTGCCGAAGGCGGCAACTACGACTTCGCCAACAAGTACGAGACCGACACCACGCGCTACGAATTCGGCTCGCTGACTCCCGCGCTGGAGGCCGAGATTCAGCAACTGGTGCTGCGCGCCTACCGCTTGCTCGGCTGCCGAGGCTGGGGCCGCGCCGACCTGATGCTGCGCAGCCGGGACCAGAAGCCCTTCTTGCTGGAGATGAACACCAGCCCCGGCATGACCTCGCACTCCCTGGTGCCCAAGGCGGCCCTGCAAGCCGGGGTCGACTACCCGCAACTCTGCCTCTGGCTGCTTTCGCAAGCCCGCCTCGACCGGCGCTGAACCCATGTACGAACAAGAACCCAACACCGAGCTGCCTTCGGACATCCGCTGGATGCGCCGAGGCACGTTCGCGTTGCTGGGGCTTGGTCTGCTCGCCTTGGTGCTCTTTTTGGCCTGGAAGGGCGCGCACGCCAGCGTGTTCGATTGGCGGCTCTTGAAGATCGAAGGCGATGTGCAGCGCAACAGCCTGGCCACTTTGCGTGCCAATGCGCTGCCCCGTTTGCAGGGCAACTTCATGACCACGCGGCTTGGTGAAGTGCGCGCCGCCTTCGAAGCGGTGCCCTGGGTGCGCCAAGCCACGGTGCAGCGGGTGTGGCCCCGTCAGTTGCTGGTGCGGCTGGAAGAGCACAAGGCCATCGCCTACTGGGACGGCCGCGGCGAGTTTGGCGAGCCGCCCCTGGAGCGGGCGCTCTTGAACACCCACAGCGAAGTCTTCCACGCCAACCTTGGCGAAGTGGAGGACGAAGAACTGCCCCAACTGGCGGGGCCGAGCGGCAGCGAAGGGCAGGTTCTGCGCATGTGGCAGCGCTTGAACGAGCTGGCGCGGCCCCACCAGCAGGCGCTCACCCGGCTCGAACTGTCGGGCCGAGGCAGCTGGCGGGCGCAGTTCGAAAGCGGGGCATCGGTCGAGTTGGGCCGGGGCGAAGCCGAGCAGCTGGCGGCGCGCTTCGCCAGCTTCTTGCCGCATGCCATGGCCGTTGCCCGCCGCTTCCAGACCCAAATCCAGTCGGTCGACCTGCGCCACCCCGATGGGTATGCGCTCAAGTTGGTCGGTATTGGTACCAAGAAAACCCCAGAACCCACAAGAAAACCAAGGAAACCCTGATGGCCAAGGAATACAAAGACCTCGTCGTCGGACTCGATATCGGCACTGCCAAGATCATGGCCGTGGTGGCCGAAGTGCTGCCGAGCGGGGAATTGCGACTTGCGGGTTTGGGTATGGCCCCAACCCAAGGCCTCAAACGCGGCGTGGTGGTGAACATCGACGCCACGGTGCAATCCATTCAATCGGCCTTGAAAGAGGCGGAAATGATGGCCGATTGCAAGATCACCCGGGTTTTCACGGGGATCACCGGCAGTCATATTCGCGGGCAAAACAGCACCGGCATGGTCATCGTGCGGGACAAAGAGGTAACCCCGGTGGATGTGGCGCGGGTTGTAGAAACCGCAAAGGCCATCAACATTCCGAATGACCAGCGTTTGTTGCTGGTTGAACCGCAGGAATTCATCATCGACGGCCACGAAGTAAAAGAGCCGATTGGAATGAGCGGTGGCCGGCTCGAAGTCAAAGTGCATATCGTGACCGGCGCGCAGTCGGCCGCTGAAAACATCATCAAATGCGTGCGCCGCTGCGGTCTGGAGGTTGAGCAACTGGTGCTGAATCCGAGCGCCAGCAGTTTGGCGGCACTCACCGAAGACGAGCGCGAACTCGGGGTGGCCTTGGTCGATATTGGTGCCGGAACCACCGACGTGGCGATCTTCACCGGTGGCTCGATCCGGCACACCGCAGTCATTCCCATTGCGGGCGACTTGATCACTTCAGACATCGCGATGGCGCTGCGTACGCCCACGAAGGACGCTGAAGAGATCAAGGTCGAGCACGGCGTGGCCAAGCAAATTCTGGCCGACCCCGCCGCGCATTTGGAGGTGCCGGGTTTGGGCGACCGTGCACCGCGTTTACTTTCCAAACAAGCACTTGCGGGGGTTATTGAACCTCGCGTCGAGGAAATATTCTCGATGGTGCACCAAGTTATTCGGGAATCGGGTTACGAAGAGCTGCTGAGCTCCGGCATTGTGCTGGCCGGCGGTTCGGCGGTCATGCCCGGCATGATTGAGTTGGCCGAGGACATTTTCCTCAAACCCGTCCGGCGCGGCAATCCAACCTATTCCGGGGCGCTTTTCGACATGGTCGCCAACCCCCGATCCGCGACGGTGATGGGGCTTTTGGAAGAGGCCCGCTTGGCGCGGGCTCGGGGTTTAAAGGCAGCTCACCAAGCTGGCTCCATGAAAACCCTGATGAGTCGCCTGCGTGACTGGTTCTCAAGCACCTTCTGAGCTCAGAATTTTGTTATTTACTGGCATTTAGGGCTGGTTTTTTTAGTTGTCACACGGCAAAATTGCCGGATTACGGAGGTTGTTATGCCCATCGAGATGATCGAAGAATTCAAGCAAGGCGCACGTATCAAGGTCATCGGCGTCGGCGGTGGCGGCGGAAATGCTGTCGAACACATGCTCAATGCGCGCATGAACGGGGTTGAGTTCATCGCGGCCAATACTGATGCACAAGCGCTGGCCAGCAGCCGCGCTGATCACATCGTGCAACTCGGCGAATCCGGCCTTGGCGCCGGTGCCAAACCCGAGGTCGGGCAGGCCACGGCCGAAGAGTCCAAGGAGCGCATTCGCGAGGTGCTGGAAGGCGCCGACATGCTCTTCATCACCGCCGGCATGGGCGGTGGCACCGGCACCGGCGCGGCTCCTGTCATTGCCAAGGTGGCCAAAGAGATGGGCCTCCTGACCGTGGGCGTGGTCACCAAGCCTTTCGACTTTGAAGGTTCGCGCCGCACCAAGATCGCCGACGTCGGCCTTCAGGAACTCGAGAACAGCGTGGATTCGCTGATCGTCGTGCTGAACGACCGTTTGCTCGATGTGCTGGGTGATGACGCCACGCAAGAACAGGCCTTCGCCTTCGGCAACGACGTGTTGAAGAACGCGGTGGGCGGCATTTCGGATGTGATCCACCTGCCCGGCCTCGTCAACCTCGACTTCCAAGACGTGCGCACCGTGATGCAAGCGCCCGGCAAGGCCCTGATGGGCACGGCCCAAGGCACCGGCCCCGACCGCGCCACCAAGGCAGCAGAGGCGGCCATGGCTTGCCCGCTGCTGGACGGCATCAACCTCACCGGCGCTCAAGGCGTGCTGGTGCTGATCGCAGCCTCGCGCAGCACCTTCAAGCTGGCCGAGTCGCGCAGCGCCATGGGCGCCATCAAGCGCCTGGCCCACGAAGACGCTCACGTCATCTACGGCACCGCCTACGACGACAGCCTGGGTGACGCGCTCCGCGTGACCGTGATTGCGACGGGCTTGAACAGCAAGGCCCAAGCGCAGGCGAAGGCACCGCCAACCATGCAAGTCATTCACACCCAGCGCACGGGCACCCATGATGTGCCTATCTTGACCCACGCCGTGATGCCGGGTGAAGGTGTCGGCATGGGCAGCTTGAGCATGGGCCGTGGCACCGCAATCGGTGGCCAAGTTGCTGGTTTGGGTGGAAGCGATGGCCCGAATGTGTGGCGCACCGGTCGTGCTTCCTCCAAGGTGGATGCGCTGTCTGCATCTGGCCTCGACGACATCGAGATTCCCGCATTCCTGCGCCGTCAAGCGGACTGATTTCACGCAGATTTCTCGCAATCACCCTGATAGTCAAGGCCTGCGCCACAAGCGCAGGCCTTTTGCATTGAAGACCCGCAAAATCGCACCATGGTTGTTCAACGCACGCTCAAGTCCCTCACCCGCGCCGTCGGCGTCGGCATTCACAGCGGCCGCAAGGTGGAGTTGGTGCTCCGCCCCGCAGCGGAAAACACGGGCATCGTGTTTCGCCGCAGCGACTTGGCGCAGCCGGTCGACATCTTGGTGTCGCCCACCAGCGTGTGCGACACCCGCATGGCCACCACCATCAGCCCTGGCGGCGACCCGGGCGCGCCCAAGGTGCAGACCATCGAGCACCTACTCTCGGCCTGCGCCGGCTTGGGGCTGGACAACCTCACCATCGACATCAGCGCTGATGAAGTGCCCATCCTGGACGGCAGTGCCGCCAGCTTCGTGTTCCTGCTGCAGTCGGCCGGCATTGAATTGCAGCAAGCGCCCAAGCGCTTCTTGCGCGTGAAGAAGCCCGTCGAGGTTCGACGGGGCGAAGGCAAGAGCCTGATGTGGGCGAAGTTGGAGCCGCTCCACGGCTACACCTTGAGCTTTGAGATCGAGTTTGACAACCCGGCCGTGGCGGCGACGGGGCAGCGCTACACCTTTGATATGGGCTCCGGCCAGTACAAAAAGGAAATTGCCCGCGCCCGCACCTTTGGCATGACGGCCGACATCGAGCTCATGCGTTCACGTGGCCTCACGCTGGGCGGCAACATGGACAACGCCATCGTGGTGGATGACTACAAAGTGCTCAACAGCGATGGCCTGCGCTACAACGATGAGTTCGTGAAACACAAGATCTTGGATGCCATTGGCGACATGCAAGTGGCCGGCTATCCGCTGCTCGCGGCCTACACCAGCTTCAAGGGCGGCCATGCGCTGAACAACATGCTGCTGCGCGAACTCTTGAAGGACGAAACGGCCTTCGAGTACGTGACTTTCGAGCGCGATCAAGACGCCCCCCAGGGCTTTGCCGAGCTGGCGCCCGCCTGGTGATGGCCGGCTTTCGCATTGTTTTCGGCCTGCTGCTGCTGGCTTGCCTGACCTGCTTTGTGCTGGGTTTGGTCAAGCGTGACCCGCGCTGGCAGCGCCTGGGTGTCATCCTTCTGAAGTGGACGCTGGTTGCCGCATTCGGCTTCTTTGCGGTGTTGATCGTCCAGAACTTGGCGTCTTAAAGCGCGCCGTCGGGGCGCGGGTCTCACTCCGCGTCGGCCTCAAAGCGCATGCGCAGGCGCTCACCCCAATCCCAAGGCCCTGTCAGCGTCAGCGTCACGGTGGTCCATCCACCCGGCTCTTGTTGCTTCTGAAGGTGCGCGTCCCAGACGCCACCTTCCTCCTCGGCCCCACGGGTGCCAGGCGCTTCCTGTTCAGCCGCTGCCAAAAGGGTGGCGACCTCTGCCATCACCCCTGGCAGATCGAACGACTGCACACTGGCCATCGCCTCCCAGCTGCCCTGTTCGGCGCCATCGTCACTGGCTGCAAAGACGAGGTATTTAAGCGCTTGAGGTGGGTTCACTGCACGCGCCGGACCTTGGGGGAACCGTTGCGTCCGGCGAACTCCAGAAAGTAGGTGCCCAGGACGTTGCGCCGCACGGTGACTTTGGGGTTGCGAAGCCCCACGTCGCCACTCGAACCGTCGCTGACGCGCCAAACCTGTCCATTCTTGAGTCGGAATTGCGTGCGCTCGTTCCAGTCCTCGACCCAGCCTTCGATCTCCGTTTGGATCAGCTCCGCGTTGGTGGCGGGTGCTTGCGCAGGCAGGCCAAAGTTCGCCGCTTGAGTGCGGGCTTGTTGAGCCGCCTGCGCTGCGGGTTCGAGCCGCGCCACCGCACCGGCGGCCAGAGCGTCCAGGCAGGCCAGGCGCTGAACGGCGTCGCTCACGCGGGCGCAGCGGGCCATTTCTGCGTCGGGCACCTGGGCCCAAGCCGCCTGTGGGCAGGTGGCCAGAACGCTGAACAAAAGGCCGGCGAGACCGGCTTGGCGGAAGGGTTTCATCTTGGTCATGAGGGGTTGCGAGCTGAGATCATTGCAGCTCTTGAAGCGGCCATGAAGGGCACGAGTGCATGCGCATTGAGGTTGAACCCGGCGTCCGCCTTTTTGTCGATATCGAGGGCCTGGGCTGGGTGGACGACGGTCCGAAGCTCAGCCAGAAGCCCACCTTGCTGCTGCTCCACGGCGGACCAGGCTTCGACCACACGGGCTTTCGGCCCTTCTTCAGCCGCTTGGCCGGCGTGGCGCAGGTCGTTTACTACGACCATCGCGGCCACGGCCGCAGCGACCCGCGACCGCCCGAGGAGTGGCAGCTCGATGTGTGGGCTGACGACGTGGTTCGCCTGTGCGCCGCGCTGGGCATCGCCAAGCCCATCGTGCTCGGGCAGAGCTTTGGCGGCTTTGTGGCGCAGCGCTACTTGGCCCGCCACCCCGAGCACCCCAGCAAGGTGATCTTGTCGAGCACCTCGCACCACTACAACCTGAAGGGCAAGGTCGCTGGCTTTGCGCGGCGTGGTGGGCCCGAGGCCGGCTCAGCGGCGCGCGCTTTTTGGAGTGAGCCCAATGCCAGCACGTGGGCGCATTACGACCGCCTGTGTCGCTCGCTCTACAACACCATCGTGCAGTTGCCCGAAGCGCGCGGGCGCATGGTGTTCAGGCCCGAGATCCTGTTTAGCAGCGCCTCGGGCGAGCAGCGCAGCATGAACTTGCGCCCGGGCCTGGCCCGCGTGTGCTGTCCGGTTTTGGTGATGGCGGGTGAGGAAGACCCAGTGACCCCGATCGACGACGGTGAGGCCATTTTTGAGGCCTTGCCCAGCGCGTGGCGGCAGATGGTGCGTTTTCCGAACGTCGGCCATGGCGCGTGGCGAGACGACCCGGAAGCGGCCTTTCAAGCGCTCGAAAGCTTCATTCGGCAGCCGATTTGAGCTTCAGGGCGTTCGAGCGCCCTGAGCCCGCTGTTCCAGTTGCTGCAGCTCCACCAGGCGCCGGTACACGCCGCTCTCCATCTGCATCAGCTCCGCATGCGTGCCCCGCTCCACAAGGCGGCCGTGGTGCAAGACCAAGATCGGCCCCGCCTCTCGAATGGTGCTGAGCCGGTGCGCCACGGCAATGACGGTCACGCGGCCGCGCAGGTTCAGCAAGGCTTCGCCCAAGAGGAGCTCGGTCGCTGAATCAATGTTGGCCGTGGCTTCGTCGAGCAGCAGGATCTTCGGGCGGCCCGCCAGGGCTCGGGCCATGGCAAGGAGCTGCTTTTGACCGGTTGACAGCTGCACACCGCCCTCGCCCAGCAGGGTGTCATAGCCCTGGGGCAAGGCGAGCAGGGTGTCGTGCAGTCGGGCGGCGCGGGCAGCTTCTTCAAGGGCTTGGTCGCTGAGCTGGCTGCGGCCCATGCGCAGGTTGTCTCGGGCGCTGGCGGCCATCAGCTGGGGCTCTTGCGGCACCAAGGCAATGTCTTGCCGCAACTGGCGGTCGTCCAGGGCGTCGAGCGCGATGCCATCGACGCGAATGCTGCCGCCGCGCGGCGCATAAAAGCGCAGTAGCAGGCTCAGCAAGGTGCTCTTGCCACTGCCGGTGTGGCCCACAAGGCCCACAAAGCTGCCCGCTTCGATGTCGAGATCAAAGGGGTGCAGCACATCGGCCCCCTCGCCATACCCCGCACGCAGGTCTTTGATCTGCAATCGGCCTTGCTGCATGTGCGCCGCATTCGGTCGAGCCTGCAAGGCTGGGTCGGGCACTTCGCGCAGCAGCACATCCACGCGGGCGGCGGCAATTAGGCTTTGTTGCAGCTGACCGAACTGCATGGTGATCTGGATGAGCGGCTCCACTACGCGTGCCAGATAGGCCAGGAAGGCATACAGCAGCCCCACTTCCATGCCCGAGAGTTCACGCTGCGCGAAGCCGTAAATCAAGGCCACCATGAGCAGCACATTGAGCAAATCCAAAGCCGGCCGCAGCAGCCAAGCATTGGCATTGAGCTCTTGCATCCGGGCTTGGTAGTGCTGTTCGTTGTGGGCTGAAAAGCGCTGCCCAAAGCGCCCGGTGGCGCCGCTGGCCTGCAGCACCGCCATGCCCGACAGGTTCTCGGCCAGCTGGGCATTGATGTCGCTCTTCAAAGCCCGGGCTTGCGCCACCGCCTTGCTGGACAAGCGTTGGTAGAGCCAAATGATGCCGACCATGAAGGGCACGAGCATCAGCACGATCAGCATCAGGCGCAGGTCCAGCCAAGCCATGGCCACGAAGGCGCCGAAGACGACGATGCTGGAGTCGAGCATCACGTAAAGCACTTGGCGGTAGAGCTGGTTCACCGACTCGGTGTCGTTGGTCACGCGGCTGGCCAGCGCCCCGGTGATCTGCGTGTCGAAAAACTGCATGGGCAAGGCCAGCACATGGGCGTACACCTGCTCGCGCAGGCGCAGCACAGCACGGCGGGCCACGCCAGCCATGCGAATCAGCTGCAGGTAGCGCACCAAGCTGGCCGCCACCCCCGTGAACAGCAAGGCGCCCAGTAGCCAAGCCATGCCGGCCACGTCGGTGAAGCGACCAGGGAGCAGGTAGTGGTCGATGTAATGCTTGCCCAGCAGCGGGCCAGCGGCCTCTAGCAGGGCAGCGATGAGCAACCAGAAGGTGCCCATGAGCACGCTGCTGCGGTCGGGCCACGCCATGCGCAGCAAGAGGCCGGCGGCGTCGCGGCCCTTGCTTTGGGCAACGTCTTTGGCAAGCGACTGCGGCTCGCTCATGCCAAGCTCTCTTCCAGCTGCTGCGTGCGCCACTGGGTGGCGTACCAGCCGTCCAGGGCCAGCAGTTCAGCATGGCTGCCGCGCTCCACCAAGCGGCCGGCTTGCAGCACCAGAATCTCATCGGCGTCCATGGCGCTGCTCAAGCGGTGGGTGACCACCAGCAGCGCACACTCCGGCCGCAAGCGGCGCAGTTCGCGCAGTTGCTGAAGGATGCGCGCCTCGGTGCCGGTATCAACTGCACTGAGGGCGTCGTCCAGCAAGAGCAGCGGCGACGCGGCCAGCAAGGCCCGGGCAATGGCCACCCGTTGGCGTTGCCCGCCGCTCAGGCTCACGCCTTTCTCTCCCACCACCGTGGCGTAGCCCTTGGGCAAGCGCAGAACTTCGTCGTGCAAGGCGGCTTGGCGGGCGGCGGCTTCGATCTCGGCGGGTGTTGCATCCGGCCGGGCAAGCGCGATGTTGTCGGCCACGCTCGCGCTGAACAAAAACGGCTCCTGCGGTACCCAGGCCATGGCTTGGCTCAGGGCTTCGCGCGTCCAGCTTTGCAGTGGTGCGCCGTCCAGTTCCAGCTCACCGCTGTTGGGGGCCCATTGCCGAAGCAGCAAGCGCAGCAGCGTGGTCTTGCCGGCGCCCGTCGGGCCCACGATGGCCAACACGCGCCCAGGCTGTAGGTTGAAGCTGATGTTCTTGAGCAGCGGCTCGGCCGCGTAGCCAAAGCTGAGGTCTTGAACGCGAAGCTGCGCGCTCTGGACGGGGCTTCGCTGCCCTTCGTCCACCAAGCTGGCCTCTGCCTGCAAGGCGGGTTGCAGCCGGGCCCAGCCAGCGCGGCCGCGCTCGATCAGGCTCAGCACCCAACCGGCGGCGAACATCGGCCAAATCAAATGACCGAGCAGCATGGTGAAGGCGGTCAGCTGCCCAATGCTCAGCTCTTGGTGTGCCACCAAATAGCCCCCCATGCCCAGTGCGCCCACGCTGGCCAGGGTGAGCGAGATGCCCACCGCGGGCTCATAGGCGGCTTCCCAGCGCTGCGCGCGGTAGCTGGCCTGAACCGACTTGTCAGCCCACGCATTGAAGGCTTTGCTTTCTTGTGCCGCCAAACCCATGGCGCGCACCGTCCGCAAGCCGCTCAAGCCCTGTTGCGCTTGCCGGCTCATGCTGGAGAAATGCGCCAGGGAGTCGCCCCAAGCCTGGTGCACCTTGTTTGAAATGAACCAAAACGCCCAAGCCATGAAAGGGAAGGGCAGCAAGGCCGCCAAGGCCAGCCGCCAATCGATGCCAGCCGCCATCATCAGAATGACCAGCAAGAAGGTGACGCTACCGTCAAAGCCGGCCAGCATGGCTTCGCCTGCAGACTGCTCCACCGCGTCCACGTCATTGGTGGCCAGCGCCATCAAGTCGCCGCCGCGCTGCGCCTGAAAGTAAACGGGCGCCTGCAGGGCAAGGCGCTGGAACAGCTGAACCCGAAGCCGCTGGCCCAGCCGGAAGGCCGTACCAAACAGCACCAAGCGCCAGCCGACGCGCAAACCATAAATGCCAAAGCCAGCGAGCAGCAGCAGGCCGAGTTGTTGGGCCAGCACACTGCCGCGCAGTTCACCGGCCACCATTTGATCCACGACCTGGCCCACTTGGCGCGGCAGCAGGACTTGCAGGAGTGCAATACCGAACAGCATCAGGCCGGCGGTGGCGTAAGCGCGGCGGTGTTCGCGCACGAAGGCCCAGAGCAGGCCGCCCAGTCCCTTCGGCATCAGTAGGTGCGGCTGCCCTTGAACTGCGCGTGCTGCTTGCGCACCAAGGTGGTCTTGACCGACATGGCCTCAAAACTCACGGCCGCGTGCGCGTGCATGATGGCCAAGCCCAGTGCATCGGCCGCATCTTTGCCGGGTAGCGCTGGCAGTTTGAGCAGGCGCTGCACCATGGCTTGCACCTGCTCCTTCTTGGCCAAGCCATGACCGACCACGGCCTTTTTCATCTGCAAGGCGGTGTACTCGCTCACTGCCAGCCCGCTCGTCGTCAAGGCCGCCAGCGCTGCGCCACGGGCTTGGCCCAGCAGCAGCGTTGATTGCGGGTTGACGTTCACGAACACGATCTCCACCGCTGCGCAG
Source organism: Burkholderiales bacterium (assembly GCA_046317675.1). Lineage (GTDB taxonomy): Bacteria > Pseudomonadota > Gammaproteobacteria > Burkholderiales > Burkholderiaceae_C > Inhella. The sequence continues at coordinate 7,450 of JBKCVH010000107.1, read as the reverse complement.
TCGGGGGAGTAGGTTTGCACCACTTCGCGCACGTTCTCAAAAATGATGCGGATGCGCGCCGGCAAGTCGCCCGTTGCCACGCCGGGCACCCCGGTGGTCTTGATGGTGCCGCTGGCCACATACGCCAACCTCGGCCCATCGGCTTCGATGACCCCAAATCCGGTCGTCTGGAGGCCTGGGTCGATGCCAAGAATCCTAGACATCCAGTTTGAAGTACCAGCGCACCGAATGGAAAAAGACGGGCGCAGCGAAGGCCAGCGCGGCCACCCGATCGAGCAGACCGATGGCACCCGTGATGGTGTGGGCATTGCCCCAATAGTGGATGCCAGCATCCTTCTTCATGGCCTTCATCACCAAAGCACCAAGCAGGCCCGCCGCAGAAGCGATGAAGCCCATGGCAAAGGCCTGGCCCACCTTGAACGGCGTCATCCAGTACAGCAAGGTGCCCGAGAAGGCGCCAGTCAGAACGCCAATCCAGAAGGCCCGCTTGCTGAAGGTACGGCTGATGCGCCGCACCACGGGCCGACGGCGCAACTTGCGGCTGGCGACTTCTTGCGCCACTTGCGCCAGCGACACCACCATGACCAAGAAGAACAGCAGGAAGGCGCCACGGCCTTGGTAGTTCTTGAAGTCCAGCAGCAGCAAGGCGGGGGCGTGCGACAGGCCGTAAACGCAGACCATGATGCCCCACTGGATCTTGCTGTTGCGCTCCAAGAAGCGGTCAGGGTCGTCGGCCAGCGCGCTGATGACGGGAATCGCCAAAAAGGTGTACACGGGGATGAACACCGTGAAGAGGTCGAAACGGCGAAGCCCCACGATGACGTACTGCAGCGGCAGCACCACAAAGAAGGCGGCAATGAGCGCGCGGTGGTCGCTGCGCGTGGTGCGCTGCAGCGTGATGAACTCGCGCAAGCAAAAGAAGCTGAACAGCCCAAAGAGCAGCGTGGAACCGACTGGGCCGCTGACCCACGCGAGCCAAAACAGCAGCGCGCCCACCCAAGCGCCGTTGAGGTCGCGCTTGAACTGGGCGCGGGCACTTCGCGGGTCCACCACCAGGGCATCTGCCGGATGGCGCGTGCGGTAGAGCACACCGCCAATGGTGATCAGGAGCAGCAGCCCAAAGAGGATGGCAAACAGAAGGGCCACATGCGTGGCGGCTTCCATGCGGGCGAGTTGGCGGAACCAGTCGATCATTCGCGCCAGCCTCCAGGCTTGAGCGCCATCATTTCCTCGCGGGTGCGCTCCAAAAATGCCTTCTTCTCTTCGCCCGCCTTGATTTGCGTCGGCGTACCAAAGGTAACCGTGCACAAGATGGGCACCGGCACCACTTCGCCCTTGGGCATCACGCGCTGCACGTTATCAATCCAGGTGGGCACGATCTGGACATCCGGGAACTGCTCGGCCAAATGGAAGATGCCGCTCTTGAAGGGCAGCGGCTCGCCTTTGGCCGAACGCGTGCCTTCGGGGAAGACCAGCAGAGAGTCGCCGTTCCGGAGCGCTTCCACCAAGGGTTCGAGCGGGTCTTCATCGGGCGTTGCCCGCGTGCGGCTGACATAGACCGTGTTGAACACATCGGTCGTGAGCCATTCCTTGAACTTGCTCTTGGTCCAGTAGTCCCGCGCAGCAATGGCGCGGGTGCGGGAGCGCAGCTCAGAGGGTAAGGAGCACCAAATCAGCACCAGGTCGAAATGGCTCTGGTGGTTGGCGATGTAGATACGCTGCTCATTGGAGGGCGGGCAGCCCTTCCAATGGCCTTGCGCGCCGGTGATCATCCGGGCAATGAGGGCCAGCAAAGGGCCCATGAAATCGGCAAGCCGCATGGGGTGAGCTTAAGCGGGCCTAGCGTTGGCTCAAGCCCGTGTTTCCGCCAGCACCGGCACCTCGGCGCGCAGCGAGTGCGGGAACGCGTCGGTGATGGTCAGGTCGATCAGTTCATTCATCAAGCGCGGATGGCCCTTGAAGTTGACGATGCGGTTGCACTCGGTGCGGCCCATCAACTCGCTGGGGTCCTTCTTCGCGTTGCCGGTGACCAGCACCTTCTGGGTGCGACCCACCAGCGTGCGGCTGATGTCCCAGGCGTGGGCCTCAATGGCCGCTTGCAGTTGCTGCAGGCGCGCCACTTTGACTTCGTAAGGCGTGTCGTCCGCCAAATTGGCAGCGGGCGTGCCCGGTCGCGGGCTGAAGATGAAGCTGAAGCTCGCGTCAAAGCCGATCTCTTCGACCAGCTTCATGGTTTTGGCGTGATCGTCATCGGTCTCGCCGGGGAAGCCGACGATGAAGTCAGAGGCGATGCGGATGTCAGGGCGGATGGCGCGCAGCTTGCGCACCGTGCTCTTGAATTGAATGGCGCTGTAGCCGCGCTTCATGGCGGCCAAGATGCGATCGGAGCCATGCTGAACCGGCAGGTGCAGGTGGTTCACCAGCTGCGGAATCTTGGCGTAGGCGTCGATCAGGCGCTGGCTGAACTCGTTCGGATGGCTGGTTGTGTAGCGGATGCGCTGGATGCCGGGAATCTCGGCCACGTACTCCAGCAGCAAGGCGAAGTCGCAGATCTCGGCGCTGTCGCCCATCTTGCCCCGATAGGCATTCACGTTCTGACCCAGCAAGGTCACTTCCAGCACGCCTTGCTCGGCCAGTCCAGCGACCTCGGTCAGCACGTCCTCAAAGGGCCGGCTGACTTCCTCGCCCCGGGTGTAGGGCACCACGCAATAGCTGCAGTACTTGCTGCAACCTTCCATGATGGAGACGAAGGCACTGCGGCCCTCGACCTTGGCCGGCGGCAGGTTGTCGAACTTCTCGATCTCAGGGAAGGAGATGTCCACTTGGGCTTGGCCCGAGGTGCGACGCTGATTGAGCAGGGCCGGCAAGCGATGCAGAGTCTGCGGCCCAAAGACCACGTCGACATAGGGCGCCCGGTCAATGATGGCCGCGCCCTCTTGGCTGGCCACGCAACCGCCCACCCCAATCTTCACGCCCTTGGCCTTCAAGTGCTTCACGCGGCCGAGGTCGCTGAACACCTTCTCTTGCGCCTTCTCGCGCACCGAGCAGGTGTTGAACAAAATGAGGTCAGCTTGCTCTGGGTCGTTCGTCTTTTCGTACCCCTCGGCTTGCTTCATGACGTCGGCCATCTTGTCCGAGTCGTATTCGTTCATCTGGCAGCCAAAGGTCTTGATGTAGACCTTCTTGCTCAACAGCTCGCTCATGGCTTGCTCCAGGTCTGGGTCGCTGCGTCGAACTTCCACAGGGCCGCCTGTTGGCGGCTGTTGGGCCACACTCGGTTGGCGCGTTCTGGTGCGTTCAAGATCCAAACGTCGCGGATCAAGCCGCTCGTTTCTTCCATGCGGTAGTGCACCAAGACGCGCTTGCCCGTCAACTCGCCGGGCAGTTGCACCAGGTTGTTCTCCCCCCGAATCACCGCGCCGGGCGCCATGCGTGCCGGCTTGCTATTGAGTAACACTTCCGGGAAGGCCTGCACTTGCAGGTCGCCCCGCAAAGTGTCCGCAGGGAAGGAGCGGGCGACCTGCGCGAAGGCAGGCGCAGAGGCCACAAGAACGGTGGCAAGCAGAGCACAGCGAAGCATGGGGTTCATCCAGGGGCTGTTGGGTTGCTAGAAGGAGCAAAGCCCCGCAGGCTGGGTGCCAACGGGGCTTTGCGATTTTCTTTGGTGGCGCTTCAGGGATTCGAACCCCGGACCTGCGGATTATGATTCCGTCGCTCTAACCGGCTGAGCTAAAGCGCCATAAGCCCGCTAGTATAGACCAAAGTTTTGAGGCTTTAGCAAGCCCGTACGCAATGTTCAGTTTCCTGAAGAAAAAACCAGACTCAGCGCCCGATGACGGCTCTGTGTTTATCGAGGTCGGCTTCACCGATCTCTTGCCCGCCAAGCCCGCTTCGGCGCCCGTGGCGGATCCCGCGACAGCCCAAACGGTCACGCCGCCCAAGTCCGAGCCGACCAAGGTGGCGCCGCTGCCTTTGCTGGCACCCTTGCCTGCGGCTGCGCCCGCAGTGGTGCCGGCCGTGGTGCCCGTGTTCACGCCGGTCGTTGAAGCCCCTGCGCCGCAAGCGGCCCCAGCTGCGCGTCAGGGCTGGTTGGCCCGCCTGCGAGATGGATTGCGCAAGACGGGACAGAGTTTGGCCAGTGTGTTCAGCCGGACCACCATTGACGATGCGCTTTATGAAGAGTTGGAAGAAGCGCTCTTGATGGCGGACACGGGCGTGAAAGCCACGGCCCATTTGCTTGAAGACCTCAAGCGACGGGTGCGTGAGGCCCGCGCAACCGATCCGCAGTTGGTGAAGGCACTGCTGGTGGATGCCATTGCCGACTTGCTGCGGCCCCTGGAGCGGCCACTGGAAATCGGTCGCCATGAGCCGACGGTCATGATGGTGGTGGGGGTGAACGGTGCGGGAAAGACCACCAGCATTGGCAAGTTGACCCGCCACCTGTTGGCCCATGAGCAGAAAGTGCTGATGGCCGCGGCCGACACCTTCCGTGCGGCTGCTCGCGAGCAATTGGCCGTTTGGGCCGACCGAGCCGATGGCTCCGGCGTGCAGGCCAAGTCTCAGGGCTGGGTCGATATCGTCAGCCAGCAGGGGGGGGATCCGGCGGCGGTCGCTTTTGATGCCGTCAACGCGGGCAAAGCGCGCGGCTGTGACGTGGTCATTGCCGACACCGCAGGGCGCCTTCCCACGCAGTTGCACCTGATGGAGGAACTGAAGAAGATCAAGCGCGTCATCGGCAAGGCGCTGCCCGAGGCGCCGCACGAAGTGCTGTTGGTCGTCGATGGCAACACGGGCCAAAACGCGCTGACCCAGGTTCGTGCCTTTGACGACGCACTGGGCTTGACCGGACTCATCGTGACCAAGTTGGACGGCACGGCCAAGGGCGGCGTGCTGGCGGCCATCGCGCGTGAGCGGCCCGTGCCGGTTTACTTCATTGGGGTGGGCGAGAAGCTGGAAGACCTGCAAACCTTCAGTGCTCGGGAGTTTGCTCAGGCCCTGTTGCACTGACCTTTGAAGCGAACAAGGCATTGCGCAGGGTTGCCGGGTTGGGCGACCAGCCCACTTGCCAAAACACCAGGCGGATTCCGGCGGCTTCCAGTACCCGCTGCAGCCGCTCAGTGCGCCGTTGCCCCCGGCTGCTTTCCTTGACGGCGGCCATTTGCACGACCACCAAGGGGCGGCTGGTCGAGTCACACAGCACAAAGTCAGCGCTCAGGTGGCCGGTGCGCGCCAGCCAGTCTTTGTAGGAGCGGCGGCTGGGCACCCGCACCAGTCGCGGTAGTGGAACGTGGGCGAGCAAAAAGCCCTGCGGGTAAGCCGTGTGCAAGGCGCTGCTCAAGGCGGCATAGGCCAAACGCTCCGGCCCGCTCAACACCTTGCCAGCCTCGGGCGGCCAGTTGGACACCGTGTCGGCGCCCAAAGGCGTGGGGGCTGGTGTTTGCGGGTGCAGGCGCTGGTGAACGGCGTTGCTCAGGCGCTGCCACAGCGGGGGGAGGGAGTCAGGGGCGAATTGCATGGGCGCGCACCCTAGGCCATCAGGGGTCTCCTGTGAACCCCGCAATACAGGAAATTACATCCCGGGCAGGCCCTTCATGCCGCCCATTCGCTTCATCATCTTCATCAGGCCGCCGCCGCGCATCTTCTTCATCATGTCGCGCATCTGCTCATATTGGTTGAGCAGGCGGTTCACTTCCTGAACCTGCACGCCGGCGCCGTTGGCAATGCGCTTTTTGCGCGTGGCTTTCAACAGTTCTGGCTTGCGGCGCTCTAGCGGCGTCATGGAATGAATGATGCCGGTCATGCGGCGCATATCGCGTTCGGCGCGGTCCATGTCGGCGGCGCCTGCCTTGGCAGCGAGTTGGCTGGGCAGTTTGTCCATCAAGTTGGAGAGGCCGCCCATCTTCTTCATCTGCTGGAGTTGCATCAGGAAGTCGTCCAGGGTGAAGGCGTCGCCGCTCTTCATCTTGTCGGCCAGCGCCTTGGCCGACTCCAGGTCGACGCCCTTGGTCACTTCCTCGACCAGCGCAACGATGTCGCCCATGCCGAGCACGCGGCCGGCGTGGCGTTCGCCGTCGAAGGCCTCTAGGCCATCGATTTTTTCCGAGACACCGGCGAACTTGATCGGAACGCCGGTGATGGCCCGGACGCTCAGTGCCGCACCGCCGCGCGAGTCACCGTCGAGTTTGGTCAGCACCACACCGGTCAGAGGCAGCGCTTCCTTGAAGGCCTTGGCGGTGTTGATGGCATCTTGACCTTGCATCGCATCCACAACGAACAAGGTTTCAACGGGCTTCAGGATGGCGTGCAGGTCCCGGATCTCGGCCATCAGCACGTCGTCGATGGCCAGGCGGCCGGCGGTGTCGACGAGCAGAACGTCGAAGTAATGCTTGCGGGCGTAGTCCAGCGCCGCCAGCGCAATGTCGTGCGGCTTTTGATCGGGCGCCGAGGGAAACCACTCGGCACCGGCTTGCTGGGTCACGAGCTTGAGCTGTTCAATGGCGGCTGGGCGGTAGACGTCGCCGCTCACCGTGAGCACCTTCTTTTTGCGCTTCTCGATGAGGTGCTTGGCCAGCTTGGCGGTCGTCGTGGTCTTGCCGGCGCCTTGCAAGCCGGCCATCAAGATCACGGCGGGGGGCTGGGTGGCGAGGTTGATGTCGCTCACCCCTTCGCCCATGGTGGCGGCCAGCTCCTTGTGCACGAGGCCCACGAGCGCCTGACCCGGCGTGAGCGAGCCGGCGACTTCGGCGCCGAGTGCTTTCTCCTTCACGCGCGCAATAAAGTCCCGGACCACGGGCAGCGCCACGTCGGCCTCCAGCAAGGCCATGCGCACTTCGCGCAGCATCTCCTGCACATTGGTTTCGGTGATGCGCGCTTGACCGCGCATGGTCTTGACGAGTCGGCCGAGACGATCGGCAAGGGTGGAGGCCATGGCTGCTTTACTGGATGGCGCTAGCCTCTTCCCAAAGGCCAGCCCCGTAAACTGGAGCGCATGATTTTATCGACGGCGCCCACGGGGCTTTTGGCGGTGTTCAGTCTGCTTGCGCTGGCGGGCTATGCCTGGTCTGCGCTGCGCATGCCGGCCCCTGCTGCGCCGCTCTGGCTGGCCTGGGTGTTTCATGCCTTGGCGCTGCTGGTGGATTTGGGCGGATTGGGTTATCCGCAGTGGGGTGGGCGCTTTGGGTTTGCGCCTGCGCTCTCACTGACCTTGTGGCTGGTGTTGGGGGTGGCTCTGCTGGAGTCAAAGGCAAGGCTTTGGCCCCAGGCCCAGCGGCTGTTGTTGCCCGTGGCGCTTTTTGTGGTGCTGCTGGCTTGGCTTTTCCCTGGCCAATTGCATGCCCAAGTCAGTCCTTGGGCGCCCTTGCATTGGGGTCTGGGCTTGGCCTCGTACGGACTGGTTGGGGCTGCCGTGTTGCACGCTTGGCTGATGCAGCGCGCCGAAGCCCAGCTGCGC
>JBKCVH010000106.1:0-3416 GCA_046317675.1 Burkholderiales bacterium | reverse complement strand
GCGCAGCAAGAGCTTGCAAAGCAGGCGCTCGCGAAACAGGAACAAGCCAAGCAGGAACAAGCCAAGCTGGAGTTGGCGCAGCAAGAGCGCGCCCAGCGCGAAGCCGCCGCTCGGCAAGAAGCCGCCCGCCAAGAGGCGCTCCGGCAAGAGGCTGCGCGCCAAGAAGCTCAGCGCCAAGAACAGGCCCGCCAAGCCGCCGCCCAGCAAGAGCAAGCTCGCCAGCAGGCGGCACGCGCAGAAGCCGCGCGCCTGGAGGCCGAGCGCCAAGTCCTGGCCCAACAAGAGACTGCCCGAGCTGAAGCGGCCCGAGCTGAAGCCGCCCGAATCGAAGCCGCACGCCTAGAGGCCGCTCGGCAAGCCGCCGCCAAACTCGAAGCGGCCCGCCTGGAGCAAGCTCGCCTAGAGGCCGCCCGCTTGGACGCGGCGCGCCAGAAGGCGGCGCAGGCGCAAGCCGATGAAGAACGCCGCGAGGCATCGCGCCGCGCCATGGGTCGCATCTTGGATGAAGAGGCCGCCCAGCGCGCCGCCGCTGAAAAGGCCGCCCAGCAGCCTGCCGACACGCGACCGGGCTCTTGGAGCACGGCGCGCCGCATGCGCCTCTTGGGCCGCACCGACCCGAATGCGGAGCTCATCCTCTACGCCGAGGCCTGGGCTCGAAAAATCCAGCTCAACACGCCCGTGGACACGGTGCGCGAATTGGCCAAACAGGCGCACCTGTCGCCCATGCTGACCGTCGCCATTCGGCGCGACGGCTCCGTGGAGTCGGTGAACTTTGTGGTGTCCAGTGGCTCGGCCGCGATCGACGACAGCATTCGCCGCATCGTGCAAAGCCAAGCGCCCTACGCCGCCTTCTCGCCCGGCTTGGCGCGCGACTACGACGTGATTGAAATCCGCCGCACCTGGACCTTCACCAGCGGCATTGGGCTGCAGTAAGCCGCCCTTGCCGCGTTAGCTGGCTTCGCGCACGCCCAACATCTTGGCGAAGTCGGTGTCCCGCATCTGCAGGTAGTCCTCGGTGGTGAAGCCGTCGTGGTCGTGCGACAGCATCATCATCTCGTTGATGATTTCCGGGAACGCGCTGGTTTGGAAGAGCTGCACCGTCTCGGTCTTGGCGGTGGCCGTCCAGGGGCGGCCGGCTTGCGCTGGCAGCGAAACGCCCGCTGCGATGAACACGCAGTACTCACCCGCATGGAACAAGTCGCGGCAGGAGTGGTACTCCTCGATGGCCACGCCGTCGATCACGAGCACTTCGTAGTCGTCGACGGGTTTGACGGAATCGATCTTGCGAACAGTAACGAGTTTGCGCATGGCTGCTGACGGTGCTGAATGCGGCGCTCGGGCCGCGATGCAGCGCATGCTAGTGGAGCGGCAGTGACCTGCTCAAGGCCAGGGCTGCCGCTGCACCCTAAAACAGCGGGGGTCAGGGCGCAGTGCGCCCCGACGTCTGGCGCTTAGGCCAGGGTGATGGTCACATCGATGTTGCCGCGGGTGGCGTTGGAGTACGGGCACACCTGGTGCGCTGCGTTCACCAAGTTCTGGGCCACTTCGCGGTCCATGCCCGGCAAGCTCACCGTCAAGCGCGCGGCGATGCCGTAGGCGTTGGGGATCGGGCCCAGGTCAACTTCAGCGGCGATGGACACATCAGCCGGCACGGTCAGTTTCATCTTGCCGGCCACCGCCTTGATGGCGCCAATGAAGCAGGCCGAATAGCCCGCCGCAAAGAGCTGCTCGGGGTTGGTGCCGGAGCCAGCGGTGCCGGGAGGCGAGAGCGTGACATCCAGGCGGCCGTCGTCCGACTTGGAGGCGCCGTCGCGGCCACCGGTGGTGTGGGCCTTGGCGGTGTACAGGACTTTTTCGAGCGTGGTCATGGGGTGCTTCTTTCGTTGCGGGAGGGGAAAACCGTCAGGCCGCGAGGCGCTGGCGCAGGGATTGAACTTGCTGCGTGAGTGCAGCCAGCTCGGGAAGGGAGCACTGGCTTGCAGCCAGGATGCAGCCGGGAATCTTGCGGGCGCGGGCTTTGAGCTTGCGGCCCGCTGCCGTCAGGGTGATGCGCACGCGCCGCTCGTCTTCGAGGTCGCGAACGCGGGTGACAAGCTCCGCCGCTTCCAGGCGCTTGAGCAGCGGCGTGAGCGTGCCCGAATCCAGCGCCAGGCGCTCGCCCAGCTCCGAGACCATCAAGCCATCGCGCTCCCAAAGCACCAGCATCACCAGGTACTGCGGGTAGGTCAGGCCGAGCTCGTCCAGCAAGGGCTTGTAGAGCTTGGTCATGGCCAGCGACGTGGAGTACAGCGCAAAGCAAAGCTGGTTGTTGAGCAGCAGAGCTTGGTCGGTGTCGAGGGTCGCGTGGGGCCTTGTCATGGCTGGCACTATAGCGAGCAATTAAATTGTGCGCAATATAAAAATTCTAGCTGAAGCGAATCGGCATCTGACCTTGGGCGCGCTGCAGTGGACGTTCCGTCGGCGCCAGTCCCGAGCAGCGAGCGCTTGGATCCGAATGGGCTGCCGCTTTGCATGGACTTTGGGATTCCCTGCGCTCAACCAGGAGCAGGCTGGACCGACCCTGCGACTTGCTAATGGAGCGAAGCTGCCCCAAGAGCAAAAGCGCAGTTGCTGCTGAAGGCACTTGCGCGGCTTTAGGCTGGGCGCAGCCCCTGGCGGAGGCATGAGCTCGTGCCAGCTTCAATACCCAAGCCGCCGGCCGGCTCGGTGGACGCTCCTGCAACTTAGGGCCTCCATGCTTCGAGTGCCTCAGTTCCACCCAGGTCCCGGACGAAACCGAGATTCAGAGGGCTGTAGGCGAAGTGGCGATCTGGCCCGACATCGCAACCAATGACCATTTTGTCGGATTCGGTCATATAGTCACAGCACCATGCCGCGCCCAGCCGACCCCGTCTTTCGCGAGCAGTGCTTGCTCGATGCGACAGCCCTTTTGCTCATTGCCCATGGCTACGACAAAACCACGGTGGCCGACGTGGCCCTCGCCGCGGGTGTCAGCAAGGGAGCGGTTTATTTGCACTTCGATAGCAAAGAGGCTCTGTTTGACGCGCTGGTGTTGCGCGAAATGAAAGCATTCGCGCAGCGATGGTTGGACGCTGTCGAGGCCACACCCGAAGGTGGTCGGATCGGCCCGCTGTTCCGCATTGCCTTGCAGCAGCTTTGCGAGCACGAGTTGCTCGCTTCTCTGATGCGCGCCGATTCGCGAGTCCTCGGAAGCGCCCTGCGTCGGCCGGGCACGCGCTTGCAAGCAGGACGTTCGCCCATGGCACGACAGGCCTTTGTGCAGGCCATGCAGTCGGCCGGCGCCCTGCGCGTCGATCTGGATGCAGCCGTTACCGCCCAAATCCTTGGCCTGCTCAGTGCCGGGCTGGTTCAACTGGCGGCACAAGGGAGCCAGGGATCGCGCGAGGCCTTGCTAC
>JBKCVH010000105.1:0-8040 GCA_046317675.1 Burkholderiales bacterium | reverse complement strand
GCCAGTACCCGTGCCTTGAACTCATCCGAATGCCGCCTCGGCGTCTTGGCTTCAGTTGTCATGATGTGCATCTCTGAAATGGATGCATACCTTCGCCCAAGACACCGGGGGAATCAAGATGGGTTGGCCGGACGCTTACGTTGCCCCTCTGCGCCGCTGGGTTTGTCGAATGAGCAGGAGCGCGCGCGAAGCGCGCTACGTGAACTGGCTCGGGCAGACTGTTTGACCGAAGCGAACCGGAGGTGAGCGCAGGGAGTTTCTGCCCGGCGCCTGCTCATTCGGCAAACCCGGGAACCCCTTGCCGAAGGCGAGGGGCGAGCGCAGTGCGGGCTTGATCTTTTGGTTTCTTTTGGATCAAGCCAAAAGAAACTCGCCTGCCGGGGCGAGACCCGGCGGGCTGCACCGAAAAATCACCGACGCCGCCGCCAAGCTCAAACCTCCCGCCGCAAAGCCGCAAACGGCCCAAACAACCAACTCCTCACCGCCACCAACAAGGTGTAAGGCCTCTTCTGGTCCGCCGGCAGTCGCTGATCCGCCAAATGCTGCTGCGCAAAGTCCGCCGCCACCCGCTCCAAGCGCTCGTTGAACGCAGTGATCAGGTTGTGCCCGATCTGCCCGTGCACCAGCATCAACTTCTCGCCCTCACCGTCAAAGTCAGCCTCAAAGAAGTCACCCACTGCGTGCTCGCGGAAGAAGCGCATCACCGGGCCGCCCGGGCGCCAGCGGAAGGTTTTGGCCACCAGGAGCCGGTAGCGGTTCAATGGCCGCAGCTCAATGAAGCCGAGCCGGTCGAGCTGCGCCAAGTAGCGAATGGCTTCTGCTTCGTCGTAGCGGTAGGTGGAAGTGATTTGGTCAAACGGCCATTGCGACAGGCAGCAAATGGACATCAGCAGCAGCTTGGCGTCGCCCACCACGGCTTGCTCTTGTGCCTCGGAGAGTTCGCGGCGCAGCGGCTGTGCATCGGCCACGCGGCGGGCCAGGTCGGCGAAGTCCATCTTCAGGAGGCGCAGCACTTCGTCGATGCGCGAAAGCGGCAAGTCGCCCTCGCTGGCGAACATGCGCTTGACGCTGGATTCGGCCATGCCGAGGTGCTCGGCCACCTCGGCATACGTCAGGCCGGCCAGCTTGAGTTCGGCCTTCAGCGCCGCGATCAGGTCGCGCGTGCTGGACATCAGCTGCGGCGGCGCAGCAGTGCGGTGGCCAGGCCGAGCAAGGCGAGCCAGAGCGGGCTGCTGGAGCCACCGCCGCCGCCACTCGACGGTGCTGGCGCAGGCGGTGGAGGGGGGGGTGGGGGAGGAGGAGGAGGTGGTGGTGGTGGCGGTGGCGGTGGAGGCGGCGGATTGATGGCCGCCAGCGCTGCACGTGCATCCATCATGCCGGCGCCACAGGTGGTGGTGGTGCAGTAGCACTCCAGCACTTCGGTGCCGCTCCGAGGGGCCGGGCACTGCGCGGGTTCGGGGGTGCTGCCGCTACCGGAAGTCGGGAAAGGACGCGAGGTTTGCTGCAGCAAGGTGCGCACTTGGGCTGGCGTGAGCGTGGGGTCCAGGCCCAGCATCAGCGCAACGGTTCCCGCAACCAATGGCGTTGCGAAGCTGGTGCCCACCGAGACGCCGCCAAAGGTGTAGGTGTTGGCGCCCGGAGCTTGGCTGCCGGCGTTGGTGGTGCTCACCATCGGGTACAGGCAGGGGCCGCCGTCAATGTTCACGCAGTTGCCACCGGGCGCGGCTATGGCCACTTCGGGCCCCATGCTGGAGAAGCCCACTTTGGTGCCCACGTGGCGCAAGCCGGTGACGGCCAAAGCGCCCGTGCAGTTCCCCGGGCTATCGACGGGTTCGCCGGCCGAGTTGCCGGCAGCCACCACGACCACCGCGCCGCGGCCATTGGCTTCGCCGAAAGCGTCCCGGTAGAGCTGGCCGTTGCTGCCCGTGCAGGGGCCGGTGGAGCCGAGGCTCAGGTTCAGCACCTTGGCCGGCGTGGCGTTGGCGGGCAAGCCCGGTACGGTGCCGCCCGAGGACCAGCGCACGCCGGCAATGATGTCGCTGTCAAAGCCGCCGCATTTACCCAGCACGCGAATGGGCTGCACCTTGCCGGCCCAGCTCACGCCCGCCATGCCAATGCCGTTGTTGCTGACGGCGCCAATCAAACCCGCCACGCGCGTGCCGTGCCAGCTGGAGTTGCTGATCTCTGAACTTGTGCAACCCGAACCCAGCGTGCCGCCATTGACATCGGCTTGCGAGACCCAGTCGCCGGGGTCGCTCGGGTCGGCGTCGGCGAGGTCGCCATCGTTGGCCACCGCAACGCGGGTGCTGCTGGTGCCGCCGGCGCCAATCATGTCGTAGCCCGGCACCAGGTTGCCGGCCAAGTCGGGGTGGTCCAGGCGCACGCCGGTGTCCAGCACGGCCACCACGATGTTGGGCGAGCCGATGCTGCGGTCCCAGGCGGCCTCGGCATTGATGGAGGACACCACGCCATTGCCCGGCGGGCGCAGGTACCACTGCCCAGATGCCGGCAGCACACCGCCACCGCCGGCATACAGCGCGTCATTGGGCACACGGCTGTGCCGGCGAATCTTGTCCACGGCCACCAGTTCCACCTGCGGGTCCATGGCCAAACGCTTGGCGAGGCTGGCGGAGTCAATGCCCCGCGCGAACACGACTTGGGTGCGTGCGTCGAGCGCACGGCCGCTGCTCATGCGCAGCGCAGCGCGCTGGCCGAGGCTGTCGGCGCGGCGCTGCATCAGGTCGGCCACTTCGTGCTGCGCGGCGCGCTCGTGCAGGGCCTTGGCCTTGACCGTGGGCGCCTCCGCCTTCCAGCGCACGATGACGCGGCCCTCCAAACTGGTTTGAGCGAGGGCGGGCAGGCAGCCGAGGCCGAGCAGGAGCAGGGACAGGCGACTCAGGGAAAAGGCGGGGCGCATCAGAGGCTCCAGCGTCAAGGGAGAGCGGCAGTGTAGGAATGAAAAAGCCCCAGCAAGGCGGCACCTTGCTGGGGCTTGTGAGCTTGTGTTCGTGGGTTGGCTTGTGCTTGGAATCAGGACCGCGCTTAGGCGCTGACCACGCGCACCATCTCAAGGCACTTGTTCGAGTAACCCCACTCGTTGTCGTACCAGCTCACCACCTTCAGGAAGGTGCTGTCCAGTGCCAGACCTGCGTCGGCGTCAAACACCGAGGTGCAGACTTCGCCACGGAAGTCGGTGGCCACCACTTTGTCTTCGGTGTAGCCGAGCACGCCCTTGAGCGCGCCTTGGCTTTGTGCCTTCATCTCAGCGCAGATCTCGGCGTACGTGGCGGGGTTGCTCAGCTCCACGGTCAAGTCAACCACCGACACGTCGCTGGTCGGCACGCGGAAGGCCATGCCCGTGAGCTTCTTGTTCAGCTCAGGAATGACCACGCCCACGGCCTTGGCGGCACCCGTGCTGCTGGGAATGATGTTCTCCAGAATGCCACGGCCACCGCGCCAGTCTTTGTTGCTCGGGCCGTCCACCGTCTTTTGCGTGGCGGTGGCAGCGTGCACCGTGGTCATCAGGCCGCGCTTGATGCCCCACTTGTCGTTCAGCACCTTGGCCACAGGGGCCAGGCAGTTGGTGGTGCAACTGGCGTTGCTGATGATGGTCTGGCCCGCGTAGGTCTTGTGGTTCACGCCGTAAACGAACATCGGCGTGTCGTCCTTCGAAGGCGCGCTCTGGATCACCTTCTTGGCGCCAGCGGCCAAGTGCGGCTCGCAGCTTTCTTTGGTCAAGAAGAGCCCCGTGCACTCCAGCACCACCTCGGCACCCACTTCGCCCCACTTCAGCTCGGCCGGGTTCTTCACGGCGGTCAGGCGAATCTTCTTGCCGTTCACCACCAAGGTGTTGCCGTCCACGCTCACGTCGCCCTTGAAGCGGCCGTGCACGCTGTCGTACTTCAGCATGTAGGCGAGGTAGTCGGGTTCCAGCAAGTCGTTGATGCCAACGATCTCGATGTCATTGCCGAAGTTTTCGATGGCAGCACGGAACACCATGCGCCCGATGCGGCCGAAGCCGTTGATACCTACTTTGATGGTCATGAAGACGCTCCTGGTTGGGTTTGAGGGGGTGTGAGGTCTAGCGTTCCGCAGGGGACTGAAACCGTCAATTGGGTGCCGAAGAGATCTTCGGCTTGCTCTCGGCTCGTGAAGCCGATTCGCAATGAGGCCAGCCACTGCAAAAACTCAGCCCGATTGGCGTTGGGAGCGTCGAGCTCGTCAACCTCGTTAATCGCGAAATGAGGTTGGCGCAGCCCATATCGCACTTTGAATGGGCAGCTCATGCTGTTGAGTTCAAAGCGGCGCTCTAGCTGCTTTGATTTCTCCACCATCTTCAGCAGATCCACGAGACTGAAATCGGTTTTCTTCAGCACATGGCCTCGACCAGTGCCTGCCAACGCATACGTAAAGGTCTGTTCGAAGACGTAGGGACGCTCGCCCGCCTTGCGGCAGGGCATGCGATAGCTCGCCACATGCTCTTGAACCGCTGCCTCAAAGCGCTTGGCGGCATTGCTGAAGGCAATCGTGACTTTGGGTGGCGTGCCACCTGGCCCATCAAACTCGCCTTTCACCACCACCACATCCAGCTCGCCCTTCGGATTGACGAAGTCCACTTGCAGGTCTCTTTTGGGCAAGACGACACATTGCTCACGCTCTTCCTGAATCTTCAGCGGAATGAGGGCGTTGCCTTCCGGGCGCTGCGTGGCAAGGTCAAACTCCTGCATGGCTTCGATGGGCGGATCGTTGGCTTGCAGGCAGGGCAGGCGATAGCCGCGCAAGAAGGTCTGGACTTTCGCCTGCATTGCTTCGTCGGCGACGGCGCGAAGTAGCTCGACCTGGGGTGGCGCATCCGGTTTGGTGAAGCGCAATTTGACGCGCATGCTTCCGCTACGCCGGTCGTACTCGTGCTCGGGCCTGATTTTGGGCAGGCTGGCTTCTCGCTTCAAGCAACTCAGGCGCTCAATGGCAAGGCTTCGTGTGTCTTCTGTCTGCGCTTGAGCTGTAGACCCACCTACAAGCAGCAACAGCGCCGCTATGAGACAAATGGTTTTCATGTTCTCTCCCCTTTGTGAACGCTTTAGCGTTTCTCCAAAACAGCCTTCACTGTCGCCACCACGCTCTGTGCCGTGAAGCCAACGTTCTCAAACCGCACATTGACGGGTGCCGACTCGCCGTAGCGACCGAAGCCGTTGATGGTCATGAAGGAGCTCTCGTTGCGGGTTGGAATACAAAAAAGGTGGGCGATTTTCACCCGCCGTGTCAGCGCCCATGCTCAAGACTTTGGCGCTAAGGCCGAAAGGTCCAAGCGCCCGCATGGGATGTTGACCTTGACGTCGCTGCCAAATAAGTCCTTTTGCTGAGCCTCGTTCTTGAAGCTGAGTTGCAGCTTGCCCAGCCAATCCATCAGGTAAGCGCGGTTGGCGTTCACCGACTCGATGGGAAACACGCCGTTGCGCTCATAGGGTTGACGCAGGCTGACGCGCAGCGCGAACGGACAGGCCATGCTGTCCAGGTCGAGATCGATCGGGTGTTCGCGTAGGTTCTTGGTCATCTGCAAGAACTCGATCAGGTTGAAGGTGTCCTTGCTCAGGCGGAACTTCGTGGTGCCGGTATTGCCGTCCAAAAAGCTGAACTGTTGCCGACCGGTAAACGGCAGGGGCGTGCTTTGGGGATCTTCGAGCCGATAGCTGCGCACATGGTTCTCGACGAGGCGCTGCATGTCGCTGCCAACACCGCTGAAGACGAACTTGATCTCCGGCTCGTCCTGGCCCGGCTTGAAGGTGAAGTTGACGAGGATCTTGCCGGGTTCGAATCGATCCCAAGACTTGACGTAGGGCGGCGCATCGGGCCGTTTGACTTTGGGGGATGGTGCAGAGCTTGTTGCCCAAGGGACGGGGGGCTCGGTGCCCCATCGGCTGAAGCTGAAATCCTGCACCACCTCGACCGGATGGTCGTGACCGTGCAGGCAGGGCAGCCGGTAGCCCTCGACATAGCGCCGCGCAATGCGCTCCATGTCGGGGTCTCCGTAGCTTTGCAGCACTTCCACCTTTGGCGCGCGGTCGGGCGCCACGAACCGAAGCTTTAGGCGCACCAAGCCCTTGTTCTGCTTGTCCGGTGTTTTGTCTGCCAAAGGTTCCAGCGCGCGTTCGCGCTGCAAGCACGCAAAGCGCTCGTGCGCGGTGGTGTTTTCAATCGGCTGTGCGGCCAATGGCAGGCACAAAACGGTGGCGATGACCGTCGTCAGTCGCGCAAGGATGCGTTGCATGGGTTTCCTCCCTCAAGTGATGTCAGTTCGGCTCTCTGCGGAGCCGTTTGGGGCCCGCATTTTTGCGGGCAGTTCAAGGCCTACTTGGTCTTCTTCAGCACCGCCTTCACCGTCGCCACTACGTTCTGCGCCGTGAAGCCAAAGTGCTCAAACAGCACATTGCCGGGTGCCGATTCGCCGTAGCGGTCGATGCCGATGACGGCCTCGACGCCGTACTTCCACCAGCCGTCGGTCACGCCGGCTTCGATGGCAATGCGGGGCAGCTTGCTGGGCAGCACGGCCTTTTTGTAGGCGGTGTCTTGGCGGTCGAAGACGCTGGTGCAGGGCACCGAGACCACGCGCACGCCGATGCCGCCCTGCGCCAGCATTTCTTGTGCGCGCAGGGCGTGCTGGACTTCGGAGCCGGTGGCCATGATGACGGCGCGCGCCTTCTTCACGCCGACTTCGGTCGATTCGGCCAGCACATAGGCGCCGCGTGCCATGTCGCTCAGGTTGGGCTTGGGGGCATAGGGCAGGTTCTGGCGGCTGAGCAGCAGGGCGCTGGGGCCGTCGTGGCGGGCGATGGCGGCGGCCCAGGCCATGGCGGTTTCGGCGGTGTCCGCCGGGCGCCAAACGTCGAGGCCGGGGATCAGGCGCAGGCTGGCGGCGTGCTCGATGGATTGGTGCGTGGGGCCGTCTTCGCCGAGGCCGATGGAGTCGTGCGTGAACACGTGCACCACGCGGCGCTTCATCAGCGCGGCCATGCGGATGGCGTTGCGGCTGTAGTCGCTGAAGGTGAGGAAGGTGCCGCCGTAGGGAATGAAGCCGCCGTGCAGCGCCACGCCGTTCATGATGGCGGCCATGCCGAACTCGCGCACGCCGTAGTTGATGTGCCGGCCCAGGCGGCCGGCCTCGTCGCGCACCACGGCGCCGTCGGCGGCGATGCGCAGCGGCGGCGTGTGCCGGGTGTTGGTGAGGTTGGAACCCGTGAGGTCGGCCGAGCCGCCCAGCAGTTCGGGCAGCGACTCGGTGAACACCTCCAGCGCGATCTGGCTGGCCTTGCGCGTGGCCACGGTCTCGGCCTTGTCGTGCGCGGCCACGATGGCCTCGGCGGTGCGGCGCGCCAGGTCGGCCGGCAGGTCGCCGGCCATGCGGCGACGGTACTCGGCCGCCAGCTCGGGGTGGGCGGCGGCGTAGGCGTCGAAGCGCTGCTGCCAGGCGGCGTGCAGGGTGGCACCGGCCGGGCGGGCGTCCCAGGCCTGGCGCACGTCCTCGGGCAGCTCGAAGGGGGCGTGGCTCCAGCCCAGCGCCTCGCGGGTCAGGCGGATCTCCTCGCCGCCCAGCGGCTCGCCGTGGGCCTTGGCCGTGCCGGCGCGGTTGGGCGAGCCCTTGCCGATGGTGGTGCGGCACACCACCAGCACCGGCCGGTCGGTCGACTTCCGGGCCTCGGCCACGGCGGCATCGACGGCATCCACGTCGTGCCCGTCTACCGGGCCGATCACGGACCAGCCCAGGGCGCGGAAGCGTGCCGGCACGTCGTCGACGTACCAGGGCGCCACCTGGCCGTCGATGCTGATGCCGTTGTCGTCGTACAGCGCCACCAGGCGGTTCAGCTTCCAGGCGCCGGCCAGCGCACAGGCTTCGTGGCTGATGCCTTCCATCAGGCAGCCGTCGCCCAGGAAGACGTAGGTGTGGTGGCCAACGACTTCATGGCCCGGCCGGTTGAACTCGGCGGCCAGCAGCTTCTCGGCCAGCGCCATGCCAACGGCATTGGCCAGACCCTGGCCCAGCGG
>JBKCVH010000104.1:0-8390 GCA_046317675.1 Burkholderiales bacterium | reverse complement strand
AGCTGTACCAGTACGTCCGCAAGGGCACCATGGGCACGCCGGCTGAAGCGCTCGCCAAGTTCTGGGACGAACTCAGGGGCAAGGCGCGCATTGAGATCGATCACCCCGATCTGCCGCAGGACATCAAGGCCGTCGCCGCGGAGGCGATCGCCGCCATCTGGCAGCAGGCGACCGCAGCGGCACGCGGGGAATTAGCCGGCATCCGGGCTGACTTGCAGGCGGAATCGGCCAGCGCCCAGCGTCGGGAGGCCGACGCGCAAGCCGCTGTGGAACGTTTGATGGCCGAATTGGAGCGCGTCGGTTCACTCCAGCAGCAGTGCCAACGAGATCTAGAGGCAGAGCGTCTGGCCAGCGCTGGGGTCCAGGCTCGCCTCGTCCAGCAAGAGCAACTGTTGGAAGAACAGCGCGTGCTACACACGCAGCTTCAAGCGCGCTTCAGCAACGAACTCGAAAAGGCGCGCCAGTCGGCCGCCGCAGCGCACGCGCGGGCCGCAGCGGCCGAGAAACACGCCCTGCTTGAGCTTGAGCAAGAGCGACAGGCGCGCCTCAAAGCAGACCGGGTCACGGAGACCTTGCGGGTTCAGCTTGCCCAGGCCGAGGCTCGGGAGCGGGAGAGCGCCCTGCAGCACACCGAAGCATTTACACGGCAACAAGCCAGGCTCATGGCCGTCGAAGCGGCTCATGAATCGGTCCTGGCGGAGGGCTGGGCGCATGAACAACGGGTCGCCACCCTCCTGGATCATCTGGAGGTTGCGAAACAAGAAGCGACGCGCTTCCGGGCCGAAGCCAGCATGGTCAAAGAGTTGCTCGATCGCATGGCCCCGACCGCAGCAAAGGTGCCGTCCAAGGCGCCACGCAAGAAGGCGCCAAAGTGAGGCTCTTGGCTGGCGCCCCAATGCAAGCAGGCTTCTCAGGCCCCTAGGCGCGGGTCTGCGGCCAAAACATGATGACGCCCATGCCAACCAGGCTGATGCCCACTCCCACCCAGTCGCTGGGGGATGGCTCGACCTTGTCGACCAGCCACAGCCACAGAATGGCAACACCGATGTAGACCCCGCCGTAGGCGGCATAAACACGGCCTGCAGCGGTGGGGTGCTGAGCCAGAAGCCATGCGAACAATGCCAGGCTGAGGGCTGCCGGCAGCAGCAACCAGGGCGATTTGCCCTGCTTCAGCCACAGGTAAGGCAGGTAGCACCCGACGATTTCAGCAAGTGCTGTCAGCACGAACAGCCCGAAGGTCTTCAAAAGTTCCATCCAGGCATTGTCTCGAACATGACTTGATCCGCCTTGCTTTCCGCGGCGTGAGATGACGGTGCAACTCGGGAAACTGATCGACCTGCTCGTCGGTCGGCACAAGAGCTTTGCGTTTGGGACCAAGGGGAGGAAAATTCAGCTTGGCCACGTATGGGCAAATTTGCTTGCAGGGTGTGGGCAAATTCAGTTGTGTAAGCGTAGGCCTCGGCTTGGAGGGCCATGTGGGCATGTGACTGCATAAGTCACATAATGCACATTGCCGGATTCTTGAGGTGAGCCAGTTGATGTGGAGTTGAGCGGCTTAGCTCAACCCAGCTCAATCCAGCTCACTCAAACTCAATCCAGCTCACTCAAAAAACTCAAGCCAGCTCAATCGACAGGTCTCGCCCATTCGAGCCGCCGGTACGACCGCCATTCCGAAGTGGAATCAGTGGCTTGTCCAAAGGACGGCAAACACGGCGGCGCAGGCGCGCTAGGCGCTCGCTGCAAGCAACAGCTTGTGAAACCGACTCGGGGCTGATCAGCAGCGCAAACGGGTTGTTGGACATGGCGCACTCCTGGGTTGGGATGAGATGGACTCTAGGCATCCCAGCCTGCGCGCGCCATTGGCTGCACGCCGCAAAGTGCTGTCAGGGTTTTTCTGACAAGGGTACGGCCACTGCCGGCGTGGGGGCTGGCAAAAGCTTCATTCGGCGCATGGCGTCTTCGCGCCCCGAGCGCACGCCAAAGTCCCAAGCACTCAGCCCCAGATCATTGCGTCGCTCGATATCGGCGCCCGCCTTGATGAGGAGCTCGGCTGCATCGAGAGATCCGTACCCGAGAGCCAGCATCAAGGGAGTGCTGCCGTTGGTGGAGCCGGCGTTCAGGTCGCAGCAACGCTCTTGCAACAGCCAGCTCAGCACCTTGAGGTTCGGCGCCGTCGCGGCGTAATGCAAGATCGTCCAGGCACGGGCTTCGGGGGCTTGTGGGCCGCGCTCCAGGCTTGCGCCGCGCTGAATGAGAGCCTGCACCCAATCCAGCCGCCCGCGAATGGCGGCCAGCCACACCGGCTTCTCTCCGGCGGCATTGAGCGCGTTGGGGTCCGTGCGAGGGTCATCCAGCAAGACTTGAAGTGCCTTACCAGAGTCGTTCATCAAGGCCCAATGGATTGCGCGCTGGCCCCGCTCATTCATCACATTGGGGTCTTGGCCGGCCAGAAGACGGCTGCGAACACTTGGGCCTGCATCGAGCTCGGCCATCCGGAACCAGTCGCGCACGGCAGCTGAATCGCGCACGGGTGGGGGCTCGGCAGTCACTGAACTGGCCACCAAGGCAAGCGCGAAAAGCCAGGACTTCATGCTGCCAACTTGAACAAGGCCACGGTGTTGGCGCTGGTTTGCGCGGCCACGGCTTCCAGGGGCTCATTCCACAACCGGGCCAACTCGGCGGCCACATACGGCACATAGGCTGGGCTGTTGACCTTGCCGCGGTAAGGCGCCGGCGCAAGGTAGGGGCTGTCGGTTTCGATCAAGACCCGGTCACGCGGCAGCGCTTGCGCCACTTCCCGCAGACCGACCGCATTCTTGAAGGTCAAGATGCCGCTGAACGAAATATGGAAGCCCAGCGCCACTGCGGCCTGTGCGGTTGCCAAATCTTCGGTGAAGCAATGAAAGACGCCGTGAACTTGCCCGGCGCCCTCCTCCCGCAGGATGTTCAAGGTGTCTTCGCTGCTTGACCGGGTGTGGACGACCAAAGGCTTTCCAGTGAGCTTGGCCGCGCGAATGTGAACGCGAAAGCGCTCGCGCTGCCACTCCATGTCGGCCACGCTGCGGCCGTTGAGGCGGTAGTAATCAAGACCGGTCTCGCCAATGGCCAACACCCTGGGGTGCGCGGCGCGTTCCAAAAGGTCGTCCAGGGTGGGTTCTTGCACGCCCTCGTTGTCAGGGTGCACGCCCACCGTGGCCCAGAGCTGGGGGTGGGCTTCGGCCAAGGCCAACACTTCTGGAAAGTCTTCCAGCGTGGTGCAAATGCAAATGGCTTGGTCGACCTGGGCTGCGGCCATGGCCGCAAGCTGCGCTGGCAACTGCGCCTTCAGCTCCGGGAAGCTGAGGTGGCAGTGGGAGTCAATGAACATCAGATCGTCTGCGTGGGCTTCGATGAGGAAAGGCTGGTGCCCAAAATCTCTTCGATCTTGTGCTTGATCTGGCGGTGCTTGTCGTCCTTCATGAAACGCACCCCAATACCCTGGGTGCGCCCAGCCGGCGCATTGGCAGGCGTGATCCACGACACCTTGCCAGCGACCGGATGACGAGAAGGGTCGTCGGGGAGGCTCAGGAGCAGGTACACATCGTCACCCAATTTGTAGTCGGTACGGGTGGTGGGCAAGAACAAGCCGCCATCCGTGAAGGCGGAGATGTACGCGGCGTACAAAGCCCCCTTCTCTTTGAAGCTCAGCTGAATGACGCCGGGCCGGGGTGTGCTCGGCGCAGGCGCCATTTGGCTCAGCGCAAAGTTACTGGACTTGCCCTCAGAGTCGACCATGGCGTCCTTCCGCTCTCAACATGCGACCGAGTTTACGGGCCAGCCTTGCAGGCGGCACGCAGAGCGGCTTGGCCTTGTGCCGCAAGGGCTTCCAGCCACAGCGCCAACTGCAGCGGGTGGTCTGCTTTGGCCTTGGCCGCTTGAAGCAGGGACAGCCATTCGTGCAGCGGCTTGGCCTGCTTTGCTTTGGGTAGCTGGTCCAGGCTGAAGTACTGCGGGGCTGCGCCGGAGCAAACCCGTAGCAGGTCGTGCGCGAGCCGCTGCAGGAGGTCGATCACCGGCGCGGGCCGCCACGCGCTGAAGTCTGAAAGATCTGCCCGCGCCACGGCGCGTGCAAAGCCCGCCAGAACCGGCGCACTGAGGCCGCCGCGCAGCCAGTCCAGCGCTTGCTGCGGGCGCAAACCCGCTGCGCGCAGCAGCATCTGCGCGTCGTCCTCACGAAGCTCGGCTTGCTGAGCTTTCAGCCACTGGGTGCCCTGCTCCAGGCTCGGCAAAGGCAGGCTCAGCGCTTGGCAACGAGAGCGAATGGTCGGCAAGAGCAAATCGGGCGATTCGGTGACCAGCACAAAGCTCAAACTGGCGCTCGGTTCTTCCAAGGTTTTGAGCAGTGCATTGGCGGCCACCGTGTTCATGGCTTCGGCTGGGTGCACCAGCACCACCTTGCCCCGGCTTCGAGCGCGCGTGGCCTGGGCGAAGTTCAAAAAGGCACGCACCTCGTCAATGCGAATCTCTTGGCTCGGCTTCGCCTTGCCCTCGGCTTCGGGCTCCTGCCAGCCCAGTTGCACGCGCAAAGCCGCCGGCAGCAAGAAGTAAAGGTCGGGGTGGCTGCGCTGGTCAAAGAGATGGCAGGCTGTGCACGGCCCGCATGCCGGCTCACCGGCGGCAGCAGCCTCGCAGAGCGCGGCCTTTGCCACAGCCTGGCCCAGTGCGAATGCCCCAAGCCCCGGAAGGCTGGACAAGAGCAGCGCATGGGCACCGTGCTGCTGCATGTGCAGCGCTTGCTGCAGCGGCGCGGTCAACCACGGCGCAAGGGCCGCAGCAGAGCTCACCAGCCGCGCTCCTGCAGTGCCGCCAAAACAGCCTGTGAAACCGCTGCTTGCGAGAGGCTGCTGTCCAGGCGCACAAAGCGGTGGGGGTCGGCCAAAGCCCTGTCTTCATAGGCCTGGTGGACGCGCTGGAAGAAGCTGAGGTCCTCGGACTCAATGCGGTCGGCGTCGCGCGCCAAGCCGCGTCGGCGTGCGGCTTCGGCGGGGTCGAGTGCAAACCAGAGGGTCAGATCGGGTTTGAGCCCTTCGCAGGCCCAGGCCTCCAGTTGCTGAAGTGCCGCCAAAGGAACTCTGCGCCCGCCTCCTTGGTAGGCAAAGCTGGAGTCGGCAAAGCGGTCGGCAAGCACCACCTCGCCACGGGCCAGGGCCGGTCGAATGACAGAAAGCACGTTGTCGCGGCGGGCTGAGAACATCAGCATGGCCTCGGTCAGTGCATCCATGGGCTCCTTCAAGAGCAAAGCGCGCAGTTGCTCCGCCAAGGGCGTGCCACCTGGCTCGCGGGTTTGGCACAGCCGAGCCCCTTGCTGCTGCAGGCGGTGGGCAATGGCGGGCAGGTGCGTGGATTTGCCCGCGCCGTCGATGCCCTCGATGGAGATGAAAAACGGTTGGCTCATCGCTGGTATTGGTTCACGGCGCGGTTGTGGGCGTCCAGCGTTTCAGAGAACACGCTGCTGCCATCGCCCCGGGCCACAAAGTAAAGCGCTCGGGTGTTTGCCGGAAGGGCAGCCGCCCGCAGGCTGTTGCGGCCTGGCAAAGCGATGGGAGTGGGCGGCAGGCCAGCGCGTGTGTAGCTGTTGAAGGGGGTGTCGGTAAGCAAGTCGACTTTGCGCAAATTGCCATCAAAGCGGCTACCGAGCCCATAGATGACCGTGGGGTCGGTTTGGAGACGCATGCCGATCCGCAAGCGATTGGCAAACACACCGGCCACCAAGGCCCGGTCGGATTCAAGCCCGGTCTCCTTCTCGACAATGGAGGCCAAGATGAGCAGCTCTTCTGGGCTTTTGAGCACTTGCGGCTTGCTGCGCACCGCCCAGGCTGCCGCCAGCTCGCGCTGCAAGGCTTCATGGGCTTGGCGCAGCAGCGCGAGGTCGCTGACCCCGCGCCCGTAGCGGTAGGTGTCTGGGAAGAAGCGGCCCTCGGCCGGCAAGCCAGGATGGCCCAGGCGCTGCATGATTTCTGCGTCGCTCAGGCCGCTGATGGTTTGGCGCAGTCCGGGCGCCTGGGCAAGCGCCGTGCGGGCTTGGGCAAAGGTCCAGCCTTCAATGAGGCGCACCGTTTCCAAAACCTCTTCGCCCCGCACCATCTTGGCCAGCAATCGCTCGGCACTGTCTCCCGTTTCCAGCACGAAGCTACCGGCCCGGATGCGCTGCGCCTCGCCGGAGACCCGGAAGGCCAAAAAGAGAAGGCGCTCGTCCGTTTCCACGCCGGCCTCAATCCATTTCCGAACCACGGTGCGCACGGGGGTGCCGGGTTCGATGGTGAGCTCCACTTGCTCTTGTGCCAAGGGCAAAGGCGCACGCCACCAATGCCACGCCCAAGCGGCGGCTCCGCCAGCGGCCAAGAGCGCCAGGGCGAGCAGCAATAACAGGGCGAAGAACAGGCGTTTCATGGCGGGCGCGCATGATGCCATTGGCACGCACGCAGAATGCCGGCATGAACACGATTCCCCAAGGCGCCTGCCGCCTCAATGACTGGGGCGTGATCCGCGCCGAAGGCCCGGATGCCGCCACATTTCTGCACAGTCAGCTGACCCAAGCGGTCACCGACCTCCCCTTGAACCAGGCGCGCCTTGGCGGCTACTGCAACGCCAAAGGGCGCCTGCTGGCCAATTTCATCTTGCTACGCGAATCGCCAGAAGTTGTTTTGATGCTGCTGCCGCTGAACGTCTTGCCGGCGCTGCTCAAGAAGCTGTCGATGTTCGTGCTGCGGGCCAAAGTCAAGTTGCAAGACGCGACTGCTGCCCTGCCCTTGCTGGGCGTACTGGGTAGCGACGTGCCGCCGGCTCTTGAGGTTTGGGGGCGTGAGGGGGCCTGGGTGCGCTTGCCAGACAGCCTTGGCCAGCGCCGGGCGCTGCACCTTGCCGAACGGGAAGCCGGCCTGGACCGCGCGGCTTGGGACTGGCTCGACTTGCATGCGGGCTTGGCCTGGGTTTGCGCTGCAACCAGCGAGCACTTTGTGCCGCAAATGATCAATTGGGAGCTGCTGGGCGGCGTGAACTTCCAGAAAGGTTGCTACCCGGGCCAAGAAGTGGTGGCCCGCAGCCAGTACAGGGGCACGGTGAAGCGCCGGGCGCAGTTGCTGCTCGGTGCAGTGGCTGCACCGGGGAGCGAAGTTTTCCAGGAAGACCAGGCCGTGGGCGAGGTGCTGGCCGCAGCGCAGTGGGCTGGCGAGTCGGCCGTGCTGGCCGAATTGCAGCTGGCTGCTTGGGAAAGCGACAGCCCCCTGCACGTCACGGGAAGCGATCCGCTGCTGCGCGGCGCATTGCCTTACGCCATCAAGGCGCCGGAATGAGTGTCGGCAAACTCACGCCGGTGCGCCTGCACGTTTACTTCAAGCTCGACCTTGCGGTGGCCGATGCCTGGCGCGCACGCTGGCGCGACGCGGCCAAGCGTGCTTGTGACACGGTTCCGGGGCTTCAAGTGGTGCTGAGCGAACGCCCCGAGGCCGCCATGACCTGGATGGAGAGCTACCGAGGCAGCAGCCCAGAACAAATGGCCTCCGGGGAGGCCATGGTGGCGCGGGCCATGGCGGAGCTCGGGAGCGAGCGGCACCGTGAGGTGTTTGTGGAGACCTTTCGCGCGCCCTAGGGACATCGTTTCGTCATCAGGGTTTAACCTGGGCCGTGCAGCATAGGTTGGCTTATCGCCAACCGCCCTGGAGGCTCTCCATGCCGCAATCCCGCCGCAGCTTTGTTGTGTCTGTGGGCGCCCTGCCCGCCCTGATGGTTCCACCCCGCCTTGCACTGGCCCAAAGTGAGGCGGTGAGCCCACTCTTTGCCGCCAGTTTGGTGCTGATGGGCGTTGAGCGCGTGGCGAAGCTGCAGCTGGAACGCCGGCTCTTGCCGGAGCGCTCGGCCATCGAAGGCCCCAAGGCCCGGCAGCGCGTGCAAGCTGCGCTGCTCCAGTTGCAAGACCAACCCAAACTCCTTGCCGGTCTGTCGGCGCGCTGGAAGGCGCAGTTTCAAGCGGTTGCCGATGAGGCGGCCCGATTTGTGGATGCGCCACCGGAGTTGGCCTCGCGGGTCTTCAGCGACAGCGAGGCCCTCATGGCACGGCTGGGCTTCATCACCACCACTTTGTCGGGTTTGGTGGCCGACCCGATGCGCGGCGCGCAGGTCGACCTTCTCGCACGGGCCGGCGCGAGTGCACTTCGCGTGGGCAAGATCAACTTTGCCGCTGCTCAAGCCCCCAGGGAGCTTGGGCTTCAGGTGAGTGCTCGCCAAGCCTTGATCGAGTTCTCCTCCGCGCTGGAGGCCGTGGGCCAGCAAGACCTCAGCAAGGCTCAACAGCAGGACTTGCAACTGGCTCAGAACCAGTGGCTGCTGTTCCGCGCTGTGCTCAATGAAGGCGG
>JBKCVH010000103.1:0-3470 GCA_046317675.1 Burkholderiales bacterium | reverse complement strand
TGGGCTGGTTTTGCTGCTCGTCAGCGCACTGGTGTTTGAAGGCGGCGCCAGCTTGGCCAGCCCCTTGCAGGCCAGCCTGGGCGTTTGGGCGGCGCTCATCTTCTTGGCCGCAGGCGCCACGGTGCTGGCCTATGCCTGGTACTTCGAAGGCGTGAAAGCCCTGGGGGCCGGCGCCGCCTCGGCCTACATCAGCCTGGTGCCTGTGTTTGGCGTGCTGTTTGCCACGCTGGGCTTGGGCGAGCCGGTCGACCTCTCCCTGCTACTGGGCGGTGCGCTGGTGGTGGCGGGCATGGTGGTGATGAACCGAGCCCGCGCCTGACTTCTTGCGATGCGTCAAAGCCGAGTGGGCCGCTCGAAGGCAGCATGACGGCCTTAGGAGACGACAACATGACTCAGATTCTGAACACGCTTGAGGCGGCGGTGGACGCCGTCTTGTCCCGCATTGAAGGCCCCATCGTGCTGGGCATGCCGCTCGGCATTGGCAAGCCCAATCCCTTCGTGAACTTGCTGTACCAGCGCGTGAAAGCCGACCCAACGCGGCGGCTCACCCTCATCACGGCCTTGTCGCTCGAAGTGCCTAGCGGCAAGAGCGAGCTGGAGCAGCACTTTCTGGCGCCGCTGGTGGAGCGCGTCTTCAAGGACTACCCCGACCTGGACTACGTGAAGGATGGCCGCGCCGGCAAGCTGCCGCCGAACATCGAGGTGCGCGAGTTCTTCTTCAAGACGGGCGACTACCTGAGCAACGACACGGCGCAGCAGCAGTACATCAGCACCAACTACACCTTTGTGGCGCGCGACATGCTGGGGCAAGGCCTGAACGTGATTGCGCAGGCCGTCGGGAGCCAAGGCGAAGGCGCCGCGCAGCGCCTGAGTTTGTCCAGCAACCCGGATGTGATCTTGGAGCTGGTGGAGCGCTTTGCCGAGGCCGAGCTGCCGCTCTTGAAGGTGGGGGTCATCAACCAGCAAATGCCCTTCATGGGCAATGGCGCCGAGGTGGCGCCTGAGTTCTTTGACCTGGTGGTGACCGACCCGGCCGCCACGCACACCTTGTTTGCACCGCCCAATGCCAAGGTCAGCACCGCCGACTACGCCATCGGCCTGCATGCCAGCAGCTGGGTGCAAGACGGCGGCACGCTGCAGATTGGCATCGGCTCCTTGGGCGACGCCATTGCGCAGGCCCTGATCCTGCGTGACCAACAGAACGGCGCCTACCTGCAAATCCTGGCGCAGCTGGGCTCGCCCGAAGGCCAAGAACTGGCACCCTTCAAGAAGGGCCTTTATGGCTGCTCAGAGATGTTCGTCAACGGCTTCTTGCAGCTCATGCGAGCCGGCATCGTGCGGCGCCGGGTGTTTGATGACCTTGCCACCCAATTGGCCGTGAATGCCGGCACGCTGGACCCATCGAGCCTGCCCGGCGGCCACTGGATGACGGGAGGCTTCTTCCTGGGCCCGGGCGACTTTTACGAGGCGCTGCGCACCATGCCGGAGGAGGAGAAGGCGCACATCAACATGACGCGCATCGACTTCATCAACCAGTTGGACGACCACGACCCGCACCGCGTGGCGCTCAAGCGCGCGCAGCGCCGCAAAGCCTGCTTCATGAACACCACCATGAAGGTGACGCTGCTCGGCGCAGCGGCCTCTGACGCGCTGGAGAGCGGCAAGGTGGTGAGCGGCGTGGGCGGCCAGTACAACTTTGTGGCCATGGCGCACGCGCTGCCCGATGCGCGCTCCATCTTGATGCTGCGCGCCACGCACGACACGCCAGACGGCCCCGTCAGCAACATCGTCTACAGCTACGGTCACACCACCATTCCGCGCCATTTGCGCGATGTCGTCGTTACCGAGTACGGCGTGGCCGAGCTGCGCGGGCAAAGCGACAGCGAGTGCGTGCAGCGCCTGCTGCGCATTGCCGATTCGCGCTTTCAGCCGGCCCTGGTGAAAGCCGCCAAGGCGCACGGCAAGCTGGCAGCCGACTGGGTACTGCCCGAAGCCTGGACGCACAACACCCCCGCCGAGTTGGATGCCAAGCTGCACCCCTGGACGGAAAAGGGCCTGCTCCCCGGCTTCCCCTTTGGGACCGACCTGACGGCCGACGAGCTCAAGATCGTGGGGGCCCTGCGCCGGCTCAAGAAGGCGACCCAGCACCCGGTCGAGTTGGTCACGATGGCCCTGAAGAGCTTGTGGGAGGGCAAGGAGGCCCCACCGGCTTATCTGGCCCGGCTTGGGCTGGATGAGGCGACGGGCTTCAAGGGCTTGCTGCTCAAGAAGCTGTTCGCCGGCAACCTGTAGCGCGCTCTTGGGGAGGTTAGGCGCCTTGTAGGCGCAAGCGCTTCGCTGCCTCTTCGTCCCGCGCGTCGTCAATCTCTCGCATCACGCTGCTCAAGTCCACCGCACGCGCTGGGCGCTGGTAGCGCCCCGTGAGGGGGGTTTCCAGCGTCAGCGCGCCACGCTCGTAGAGGCTCCAGATCTCACGGCCGTAATCCGTGCGGCGCAGCTGCGGCGCAAAGCGGCCAAAGAAGTCGCGCAGGTTGTCCACGTCGCGCACCAGCATGCGGGCGGCGTGGTTGTTGCCAGCGGCGTCCACCGCCTGGGGCAGGTCGATGATGACCGGGCCGTCCTCGGCCAGCAGGATGTTGAACTCCGACAAGTCACCGTGGACGGTGCCGGCACACAGCATGCGCACCACCTCCTTGAGCAAGCTCGCGTGGTGGCGCAGGGCCTCCTCGGGCGTGAAGGCCACGTCGTTCAGGCGCGGCGCGGCGTCGCCGTTGGCGTCGACCACCAGCTCCATCAAGAGCACGCCCTCGTAGAAGTTGTAGGGCTTGGGCACGCGCACACCCACGGCTGCCAGCTTGTAGAGCGCATCCACCTCGGCGCTTTGCCAAGCCGCCTCCTGCGCCTGCCGGCCGAAGCGCGTGCCCTTGGCCATGGCGCGGGCCTGGCGGGTGTTCTTCACCTTGCGGTTCTCGGTGTAGTCCACCGCTTGCCGGAAGCTGCGGTTGGTGGCTTCTTTGTAGATCTTGCAGCAGCGCGTGTCGTCGCCGCAGCGCACCACATAGACAGTGGCTTCCTTGCCGCTCATGAGCTGGCGCACTACGGTGTCGATGAGACCTTCGTCAATCAGGGCTTGCAGGCGAGCGGGTGGTTTCATCGGCCCATTCTCGGGGGCAAGAGGTGCCGCACCGATGGACGCCTGGGGCAGCACCCACGGCAGGGATGGCGATTGCACTTTTGAACGCCCGCATCAAAGCGGCACCAGCGCCGCCAAGCGGGGCGCATCCTGTGCAAGCAGGCGCTCCAGCGGTCCCAGGTCGAGCGGCATGTCCTCTTTCAGGCTGCGCTCGACCTGCCCTGCCACTTCGCTCAGCGCCACCAAGCCCAGCGAGGCCGCCGTCCCCTTGAGCGAGTGGGCAATGCGCTGGGCCGTTTCCCGGTCACCACTGGCCAGCGCCTCCTGAATCCGCGCG
>JBKCVH010000102.1:0-19268 GCA_046317675.1 Burkholderiales bacterium | reverse complement strand
GGTGTTGTCGAACACCACTTCGACCGAAGCCCGGCTGGCGGGTTTGCGGGTGTTGCTGCCGTTGAAGATGACGTCCGTCATCGACTCGCCGCGCAGCTCACTGGCCTTGCTTTCGCCGAGCACCCAGCGCACCGCGTCCATGATGTTGGACTTGCCACAACCGTTCGGCCCGACCACGCCGACGCGCTGTCCGGGGAGCTGGAAGACGGTGTTGTCGGCGAAAGACTTGAAGCCCGAGAGCTTGATCGAATTCAGGCGCATGCCGAGGGCGTAGAGGGGTCGGTTTTCATAGGAGAAGACCGGCCAAAAAAGGGCGCGGATGATAGCATCGCGACCCTTTTAGAAAGCCCGTCCGCCAATGGCCTCCGCCAGCAAGAAAAAGGCAGCTCCTGCCGACACACCCAAGAGCCAACGCGAAAAACCGGTGAATCCGCCGTCGCGCCCCAGCAAAGAACTCCAGGTGTTCGCCAACCCGAACCCGGAGCGGGACTACCTGCTGCAGTTCCAAGTGCCGGAGTTCACCTGCCATTGCCCACTGACGGGCCAGCCCGATTTCGCCCACTTTGTGATCGAGATGGTGGCGGACCAATGGTGTGTGGAGCTGAAGAGCTTGAAGATGTACATGTGGAGCTATCGCGACGAAGGCGCATTCCACGAGGCCGTGACGAACAAGATCTTGGACGACATCGTCAAGGTCACGAACCCACGCTTTGCGCGCATCAAGGCGCGTTGGTACGTTCGAGGCGGCATTTACACGAACATCGTGGCTGAGCATCGCCAAAAGGGCTGGAAGCCGGCGCCCCCGGTGGAGTTCCCTGGCTTCCCGCTGGAGACCGGTTTGTTGGGCTCATGAGCCCATTGAGCCGCCTCAACCCCCGGCTGGACCTTCTCCAGCCCTACCCTTTCGAGCGACTGCGCCAGTTGCAGGCCGACGTGGTGCCCAACGCGGCGCTTTCAGCCATCAGCCTCGGGCTTGGCGAGCCCCGGCATCCGGCTCCCGAAGTGGTCCTTGACGCCTTGCGCGGCAGCCTTGCGGGTTTGTCGAGCTATCCGGCCACCCACGGCAGCCCGGCATTGCGAGAGGCATTGGCCAGTTGGATGCAAAGGCGTTACGGGCTTCGCCTCGACCCCAACACGCAAGTTTTGCCGTGCAATGGCTCGCGGGAGGCCTTGTTTGCCATCGCGCAAACGGTGGTCGATGCATCCAAGGCGGGGGCAACCGTGGTGGTGCCGAACCCGTTCTACCAAATCTATGAAGGTGCCGCCTTGCTGTCCGGCGCCCAACTCGCCTTCGCCAATAGCGACCCATCGCGCAATTTCGCGGTGGATTGGTCGGCGCTCTCCGACGAGGTCTGGAGTCGCACGCAGTTGGTCTACGTTTGCTCGCCCGGCAACCCCAGTGGTGCAGTGATGCCTCTTGCGGAGTGGGAACGCCTGTTCGCCTTGAGTGACGAACACGGGTTTGTGATTGCCTCCGATGAGTGCTATTCCGAGATCTACCTGGGTGAGCCCCCACTCGGTGGACTGGAAGCCGCAGCCAAACTGGGCCGCACTGACTTTCGGCGTCTCATCAGCTTCACGAGCCTTTCAAAGCGCAGCAGCGTGCCGGGCTTGCGCAGCGGTTTTGTGGCGGGCGATGCCGCTCTCATCAAAGCCTTCGCCCTCTACAGGACCTACCACGGCAGCGCGATGAGCCCGGTTGTGCAGGCTGCTTCTATCGCCGCTTGGAGCGACGAAAACCATGTGCGCGACAACCGCGCTGCTTACCAAGCCAAGTTCGCTGCTGTGCTTCCATTGCTACGTGGCGCACTGGAGGTGGAGGCGCCCGATGCGGGCTTCTACCTCTGGGCTGGCGTCTCTGCGCGCTGGGGGGGTGACGATGTCGGCTTTGCGAAGGCCCTGCTCGCACAATGCAATGTCCAGGTGCTGCCTGGCAGCTTGTTGGCGCGAGAGGCCCAAGGGCTGAACCCTGGCGCTGGCCGTGTACGTCTAGCCCTGGTGGCTGAGCTCGACGCTTGCGTTGAGGCCGCCGAGCGCATCCGCAAGTTCGAACTTCAATCCAATTGAGCCACTATGACCCTGCAAGCCACCCTTGAAGCCGCGTGGGAAAACCGCGCCGACTACAGCCCCAGCAACGCACCCGCGGAATTGCGCGACG
This sequence comes from Burkholderiales bacterium, assembly GCA_046317675.1. Classification (GTDB taxonomy): domain Bacteria; phylum Pseudomonadota; class Gammaproteobacteria; order Burkholderiales; family Burkholderiaceae_C; genus Inhella. The sequence continues at coordinate 17,110 of JBKCVH010000102.1, read as the reverse complement.
CCGTGAACCACGTTGTGGCGGAGTTGGATGCGGGGCGCCTGCGCGTCGCCAGCCGCGAAAGCGTTGGCGTCTGGACAGTCCACCAGTGGATCAAGAAGGCGGTTTTGCTGTCGTTCCGCTTGAACGACAACGTGCCGCAAGGCGATGGTGCGCTGCGTTTCTTCGACAAAGTGCCCACCAAGTTCGACGGTTGGACTGCCGACCAATTCCGCGCCAGCGGTGTGCGCGTCGTGCCGCCTGCGGTGGCGCGTCGCGGTAGTTTTGTGGGCAAGAACGTGGTCCTCATGCCCTCGTACGTGAACATCGGCGCCTATGTGGACGAAGGCGCCATGGTTGACACCTGGGCCACGGTGGGCTCCTGCGCCCAGATTGGCAAGAACGTCCACCTCTCAGGCGGAGTCGGTATCGGCGGTGTGTTGGAGCCGCTGCAGGCGAACCCGACCATCATTGAAGACCATTGCTTCATTGGTGCGCGCTCCGAGGTCGTTGAGGGCGTCATCGTCGAAGAGCATTCCGTGATTTCGATGGGTGTCTACATCGGTCAAAGCACGCCCATTTACGACCGCGAGACCGGGTCGATCACTTACGGCCGTGTGCCCGCTGGCTCGGTCGTCATCAGTGGCAGCCTGCCGCGCGACGAAGGCCGCTACAACCTGTACGCTGCCATCATTGTCAAGAAGGTCGACGCGCAAACCCGCGCCAAGACCTCCATCAACGAGCTCCTGCGGGCTTAAAGGAAAGGCAGCGGCATGTCAGGAAACATGGAGCGCATCCTGCGCTTGATGGCTGAAAAGGGCGCATCCGATTGCTACCTGTCGGCCCACATGCCGGTGCTGATCAAGCTCAATGGTCAGGTCGTGCAGTTGTCCGACCAAACCCTGAGCCCGACGCAGCCGCGCCAGTTGATCTCGGAACTGCTGACCGCCAAAGACTTGGAAGAGCTCGACGCCAAGGGCGAGCTGAACATGGCCATCAGCATCCCGCGGGTCGGCAGCTTCCGCTTGTCAGGGTTTCGGCAGCGTGGTTCGATTGCTGCAGTGTTCCGCCATATCAGCCACACCATTCCGGCCATGGAGAGCCTGAAGCTGCCTCCAGTGCTGGGAGACTTGGTGATGGAAAAGCGCGGCTTGGTGCTGATGGTGGGCGCCACTGGCACCGGGAAGAGCACCACTTTGGCGTCCATGCTGGAGAAGCGCAACCAGACCTTGGCGGGTCACATCCTGACCATTGAAGACCCCATCGAGTACTTGTTCCAGAACAAGAAATCGGTGGTCAATCAGCGCGAGGTGGGCCGGGATACCGAGAGCCTGCAAGTCGCGCTGAAGAACTGCCTGCGCCAAGCGCCTGATTGCATCTTGATCGGGGAAATCCGAGACCGCGAAACCATGACGGCGGCCATCAGCTACTCGCTGTCAGGCCACTTGGTTTTGGCCACCCTTCACGGCAACAACAGCTACCACGCCTTGAACCGCGTGCTGTCCTTCTACCCACCAGAGAGCCGCCCCGCGCTGCTGGGTGACATGGCGGCTGGTTTGAAGGCCATCGTGTCTCAACGCTTGGTGCGAGCCCAAGCGGGCGGCCGAGTGCCGGTGGTCGAGATCCTGATGAACACCAAGTTGGTGTCCGAAATGATTGAGGCTGGCGACTTCAACGGGGTCAAGGAAGCCATGGAGAAGTCCATGGCCGAAGGCTCCCAGAGCTACGAAGAACACTTCGCGCAGCTCATTGAAAACGGCACCATCACGCGCGAAGAAGGCTTGGCCTTCGCCGACTCTCCCACCAACTTGCTCTGGCGCCTGCAAAACACGCAAGAGCCGGTCTCCCGCCAGCAGCCGAAGCAGGAAGACCCGACGCCAGAAGAAGCAACTTTCACCGAAATCACCCTGGATTTGCATGACGACTGAATTGATGGGAGTCGTGCAAGCGGCTGCCGAGCGCCTTGAGGGTGCGGGTGTGGCCTTTGGACAGGGCACCCTGAACGCCTTTGATGAAGCTGCATGGCTTGTGCTTTGGAAATTGGGCTTGCCTCTTGATGCCCTCGACGACGAAGCGGCGCGCGAACTGAGCGCCGAAGAACTGGAGTTGGTCAACGCGCTCATTGCGCAGCGCATCGAGACGCGCCTGCCTGCGGCCTACTTAACCGGTGAGGCTTGGCTGCAAGGCGTCCCGTTCTTCATCGACCGCAGATCCATCGTGCCGCGCAGCTTCATTGCGGAACTGATTGCAGAAGCCACGATCGACCCCTGGTTGGGCCCGGATACACGCCGAGTACTTGATTTGTGCACAGGCAACGGCTCCCTGGCCATCTTGGCGGCCATGGCTTGGCCGGATGTGCAAGTCGTCGCCAGCGACCTGAGCGCCGATGCCCTTAGCGTGGCACGCCGCAATGTGCAGCGCCACGAGATGCAGAGCCGCATCGATGTGCGGCAGGGTGATGGACTGCAAGCCCTCGGTGGGGAGCGCTTTGACCTGGTGCTCTGCAACCCGCCCTATGTCAATGCCGCCTCCATGGCAGCCCTGCCCCCGGAGTTCCAAGCCGAACCGGCTTTGGCACTGGCGGGCGGACGTGATGGCATGGATTTCATTCGACCTCTGCTTCGCCAATTGCCACGCCACCTCACTGAAGAAGGCGTGCTGGTGCTAGAGATTGGTCACGAGCGCGCCCACTTCGAGGCCGCCTTTCCCCAGCTAGACCCCGTCTGGCTGCCCACCAGCGCTGGCGATGACCTTGTGCTGTTGCTGACCCGAGAGCAACTGGTTTGATTCGACTTCAAGAGGTAACTTTGCTGCGCGGCAGCAAGCCGGTGCTGGAAGCTGCCAGCTGCACCTTGCAGCCTGGTGAACGTGTAGGCCTTGTGGGCGCCAACGGCGCCGGCAAGTCCAGCCTTTTCTCGCTGCTCGCAGGCCGATTGCAAGCGGACAAAGGCGACTTCAGCGTACCGCCCAACTGGCGCCTGTCTGAGGTCTCCCAGCAGTTGCCCGACACCGAGCAAGGCGCGACCGAATTCGTTCTGGAAGGCGATGCCCCATTGCAGCGCGCGCGCAGCGCGCTGACCGCCGCTGAAGAAGCGCATGACGGCATTGCAATGGCCGAGGCCCATGCCGCCTTGCAAGACGCAGGCGCCTTTGATGCACGCGCCCGGGCTCAAGCGCTGCTGCTGGGCCTGGGATTCAAACTGGAGCAACTCGACTCGCCAGTGAACAGCTTCTCGGGTGGATGGCGGATGCGCTTGCAATTGGCGCGAACGCTGATCAATCCGGCCGAGCTGATGTTGCTCGATGAACCGACCAACCACTTGGACTTGGATGCCTTGGTGTGGCTAGAAGGCTGGCTCGGTCGTTTCGAGGGCTTGCTGCTGGTCATCAGCCACGACCGCGAGTTCCTTGATGCCACCACCAAGGTCACCCTGCACCTGGAGCGCGGCCAACTGACCCGCTATGGCGGCAGCTACAGCAGCTTCGAGACCCAACGTGCCGAGAAGCTCACGCAGCAGCAAGCGGCTTTTGGCAAACAGCAAGACCGCATTTCGCATTTGCAGCACTTCATTGACCGCTTCAAAGCGAAGGCTTCAAAGGCCAAACAAGCGCAGAGCCGTGTCAAACAACTCGAACGCATGGAGCGCATCGCGCCCGTGCTCACTGCGGCCGACTTTGCCTTCGAGTTTCGCGAACCGGATGCACTGCCCAACCCCATGCTCAGCCTGCAGGACTTGGACTGTGGCTACGCCGCCGGGCATCCCATCGTGCGAGGCATTGCACGCAGCGTCTTGGCGGGGCAGCGCATCGGCATCTTGGGTGCCAACGGGCAGGGCAAGAGCACGGTGGTCAAAACCATCGCCGGCATGCTGCCGCAATTGGCGGGAGAGCAAGTCACCGGCAAGGGTCTGAGCATCGGCTACTTTGCGCAAGAAGAGATGGACTTGCTGCGGGCCGATGACCACGCGCTCGGCCACATGACCCGCTTGGCGCGGCAAGTGAGCCCAGAGGCGCGTGAGCAGCAATTGCGCGACTTCCTCGGTCAGTTCAGCTTCAGTGGCGAATTGGCCCTTCAAGACGTCGGCACGCTCAGCGGCGGCGAGCGCGCACGCTTGGTCCTAGCCCTGATTGCTTGGCAAAAACCCAACCTCCTGCTGCTGGACGAGCCCACGAACCACCTGGACCTGACCACACGCGAAGCGCTTTCCATGGCGCTGAACGGTTTTGATGGTTCGGTCTTGCTGGTCAGCCATGACCGCGCCTTGTTGCGCGACACCTGCGATGAGTTTTGGTTGGTCGCCGACGGTGCCCTGCGAGAGTTCAAGGGCGACCTGGACGACTACCAGCGCTGGCTGAATGAGCGCGCCCGCGAGCAGGCTCGCGGCGAGCGCCAAGAGAAGAGCGCCGGAAACACCGCCCAAAGCAAGCAGGACCGCAAAGCAGGCGCCGCCCTGAGGCTCCAGGCGGCTCCCCTCAAAAAGAAGCAGGAAGCCATTGACCGTCAGCTGAAGGCCTTTGGCGCCGAGCGGAGCGCACTGGAACTGGAATTGAGCAACGGGGCTTCGGCCGCCCGGATGGCAGAAATCGGGCGCCGCCTCAAGGCCATCAGCGATGAGGTTGATGCAGCAGAGCTGGTTTGGCTTGATCTGAGCGAGCAAATCGAGGCCATGCTCCGGCCATGAAGCCAAGCGCATGGCTGCTTGCACTCGCACTCTTGGGCGCGTGCAGCAGCCCTGCCCCGCCCCCGCAACCGGAACCTGCCAGCGGCTGGCAAGCCAAGAGCGGTTGGAAGTTCTCCAAGCAAGCCGTCGCCACGGCGCACCCTCTGGCCAGCGAAGCCGGCGCTTTGATGCTGAGCCGAGGCGGCACTGCGGTCGACGCTGCCGTTGCCGCGCAAATGGTCCTGGCCTTGGTCGAACCGCAGTCCAGTGGCATTGGGGGCGGCGGCTTTTTGGTGCTACTCGACGGCAAAAAGGTCCGCACCTTTGATGGCCGTGAAACTGCGCCCGCTGCTGCAAGCGCCCAAATGTTCAGCGACCCCAGCGGACGTCCACTTCCACGGGGGCAAGCCGTGGGCAGTCAGCAAGCGGTCGGCGTTCCCGGCTTGGTTCCCCTGCTTTGGCATGTTCACCGCCAGCACGGGCGGCTGCCTTGGCCCCAATTGCTCAAGCCAGCCATCGACTTGGCTGAACGCGGGTTTCCCGTGGGTCAACGTCTGCACACCCTGCTCCAGGACGCAGCACTGGCACGCAACCCCGAGGCGGCGCGTTTCTACCTAAACGCAGAAGGCAAGCCCTGGCCCATTGGGCACACGCTGCGCAACCCGGCGTTGGCCGCCATCCTGAAGGGCATCGCTCAAAGCGGGCCGTCGGCCCTGCTGCAAGGTACGGTGGGCGACGACTTCTTGCGGCGTTTGCCACAGAGCGCCATGCAACTCAGCGACCTACGGGACTACCGGGTCCTGGAGCGCGACCCAATCTGTGCCAACTGGCAGCAGTGGCGCCTGTGCGGAATGGGCCCACCCGCGAGCGGCACCTTGCTCATTGGACAAATGCTGGGGCTGATGCAGCGGCATCAGCAAACCACCCAGCTGGCAGCGGCTTCCGAAATCCATCTTTTTCTGGAGTCGGCCCGATTGGGTTTGGCCGAGCGCGACCGTTGGGTGGGCGACCCCGACTTCACCCCTGCCCCGCCCGGCGGTTGGAGCGCAATGCTGTCGCCCGAACAGCTGGATGCCCTCGCAGCAAAGATAGGTCCGCGCGCAGCAGGCGCCCAAACGCCGGCAGGTCGAGAGTCAGGCACCACCCACCTGAGCGTGATCGATGCCCAAGGACAAACCGTTTCCCTGACCAGCAGCGTGGAGTCAGTGTTCGGAACGCGTTTACTGGCTGACGGAGGTACCGGCTTGGCAGGTGGCTATTTCCTCAACAACCAACTCACCGATTTTTCGAGCGGAGACGGCCCCAATCGCATCCAAGGGGGCAAGCGACCGCGCTCCAGCATGAGCCCATTGATCGTGCAGGAGCGCAACAGCGGCGCGGTGGTGATGAGCCTAGGTGCACCAGGCGGCAGCGCCATTCCCCAGTACGTGGTGAAAGTCTTGCTGGCGACCTTGGGCAGCGGTTTGAGCCCGCAAGCTGCCATTGATTTGCCCAATGTGGTTCAGTTCGGGACCGTGGCCGCTTTCGAGAAGGCGCGCTTTAGCCCCGAAGTTCTCGATGCCCTCCGCGCCAAGGGCCATCGCGTTCAAGAACTTGAATTGACCAGCGGTGTGCAGGCAGTCCAGTTGACCCGATCAGGCCTATTGGGCGGAGCGGACCCACGCCGCGAGGGCAGCGTGGCGGGCGAATAGTCCTGATTCATTTCAGGCGCAGTCTCATGGCCAAGCTAGCGCAAGCGCAGCAAAAGCTCTACGCGAGCTTGGGCTGCGCTCAAAGCGCCCGCTGAAGGAAGATCCCCGCCAAGAACCGGTCCCGCAGCACAACGCGTCGTCCTTAGAACTGCAACGCCCTCTGACTGGGCCGCTTGCAAAGCAAGCTCAAGGCCCTTGCACAAAGTGCCATTGCCGGTTCCTGCCGCCACGATTCCGAGCGCTCTACCCTCGCGCTTGGACAAGTCCACCAGCAGTGGCACCAAAGCGCCGTCAACCCCGGCTGCGTTCCAGAGAACTTCCACGCGGGGCCAAGGCCTAGACAGGGCATCAAGACCCAGACCGCCCCCCTCCGGCCAAGGTGCCAAACAACGAAGACTCCCGCTCTCAATCCAGGCAATCGGCCCGCCGTCCGGCGACTCAAATGCGTCAAGGCGGTAGCTCTGAACTTTGCGCACCCGATCGGCGCGATGCACAGCACCGTTCATCGCAACCAGCACGCCACGAACGCCGGGGCTTTGGACCATGAGAACCGCATCCAGTAGGTTCTGGGGCCCGTCAGGAGAGCGGCTGCTGGCGGGTCGCATGGCAGCAGTCAACACCACAGGCTTCTGCGCTTGCAGCAGGCGGTGCAAAAGGAAAGCCGTCTCCTCCAGCGTATCGGTCCCATGAGTGATCACGACACCGGTGATGGCCGGATCGTCCAGCGCCGCTTGAACGCGCACAGCAAGCCGATCCCAGGTGGCGAAGTCCATGTCCTTGCTGTCCAGCTGTGCCAACTGCTCAAACTCAAGGTTGAGCTCAGCCAACTCGGGCAAGGCCTCCACAAGGCTGGCAATTCCAATTTGCGCTGCGGTGTAGCCAATGAGGTCGGATTGCCGACCTGCAGTTCCAGCAATCGTGCCGCCGGTTCCAATCATCAAAATCTTGCCGCTCATGCTGGAGATCCTGTATAAATACGCAGTATCTGGATAAACATCCAGTCCTTTCAGGAGCCAGCGCTTGAACGCCATCCTTACGCCCCGTCAACAACAGATTTTCGACCTAGTCCGGCGCTCCATCGAGCGCACTGGTGCGCCACCAACGCGAGCAGAAATCGCCACCATTCTCGGGTTTCGCTCAGCCAACTCCGCCGAGGAGCATTTGCAAGCGCTGGCCCGAAAGGGTGTCATTGAGTTGGTCGGCGGAACCTCGCGGGGGATTCGCTTGAAGGCGGATCAGCTCAAGCAGCTTCGCCGCAAACCAAGCTCTAGCGAACAAATGGAGCTGCCGATGCCCGGATTGGCACAGTTGCCTTTGATTGGCCGCGTTGCAGCCGGCGCTCCCATCTTGGCCCAAGAGCACGTTGAAGCACAGTTCGCCGTGTCCTTGAGTCTTTTCAGTGCAAAGCCAGACTTCCTGCTTCGAGTCAAAGGCCAAAGCATGCGTGACGCTGGCATCTTGGACGGCGACTTGCTGGCCGTGCGCAAAGCAAGCGAGGCCCGAAATGGACAGATCGTTGTGGCGCGCTTGGGGGACGAAGTTACTGTGAAGCGCTGGCAACACAAGGATGACGGTGTGTGGCTTCTCCCCGAGAACCCAGATTTCCGTCCGATCAAGGTTCGCGAAGACGACGCTTTTGCCTTAGAGGGTCTTGCCGTTGGTTTAGTGCGGGGCGGATTCAACGCTTAACCGCAGGCATTCCTGTGAGGCTGGGCGTGTTGAGCAATCACCGCACCCAGCCAGGCTTTGGAATCTGAAGCCTTATGAAAAAAAGGGCCTGTCCTTTCGAACAGACCCTTTTTAAATTTGGCGGAGTGGACGGGGCTCGAACCCGCGACCCCCGGCGTGACAGGCCGGTATTCTAACCAACTGAACTACCACTCCTTGTTGGCAATAGAGTTTACAGATTTCTCTGTCGGCTCTATTAATCCGTCTATTCTAAATCTTTGGCGTCCCCAAGGGGATTCGAACCCCTGTTACAACCGTGAAAGGGTCGTGTCCTAGGCCTCTAGACGATGGGGACGCTGAAAACAACTTCCTCTTGAACTGCGCGCCACCTGGCTTTTGGTGGAGGTAAACGGGATCGAACCGATGACCTCTTGCATGCCATGCAAGCGCTCTCCCAGCTGAGCTATACCCCCTTCAAACTCTTCGGTACAGCTTGCAGTCTGTACCGCTTTGTTATTGGCGTCGCGCTGTTCAAGCGAGAGACGGACTATAGAACGAAATTCAAGGTGATTGCAAGAGGCTGACGACAATTTTTTTGTCGAAGAGGGCCAACACTTGGTCAATGGCTGGTGTTTGGGCCCGTCCGCACACCTTAACGCGCACTGGGAGGGCAAGTTGCGGCATCTTGAGGCCCATTGCGGTGAGCACTTGCTTCATGGCGGCTGAAATCGCTGCCGGCGTCCATTCAACTTCATTCAACGCCGTAGCCAATGCCGAGCAAGCTGCACGCCCTGCTTCGTTCAGGTATTGGGCGCGATCTTCATCCGAAGCCTCGGCTGGCACAAAGTACATCGTCAGTGCATCAGCCAGGGCTTCTAGCGTGGTGCAGCGCTCCTTGAAGAGGCCGCACATGGCACTCACGGGGCTGCCTTCCGGTACGGTCAGCCCGCGCTGGATCAATCGTGGCAGCACCAACTGGGCGAGTCGTTCGTTATCCGTGCCCTTTAGATACTGTGCATTCACCCATTCGAGTTTTGCGGGATCCCACTGGGCCGGACTTTTGGACATGTGGGAGCCGTCGAACCAACTAACCAACTGATCTCGACTGAATAACTCGTCGTCCCCATGACTCCAACCAAGACGGGACAAGTAGTTCAGCATCGCCTCGGGCAAGTAACCGCCCTCTTCGTAGGCTGTGACACTGACAGCACCACGCCGCTTAGAAAGCTTTTGCCCATCATCACCAAGAATGACGGGTATATGGCCGAAGGCCGGCAATGGCGCATTGAGCGCTTGAAACAGGTTGATTTGCCAGGGCGTGTTGTTGATGTGCTCATCACCCCGGAACACGTGGCTGATTCGCATGTCCCAGTCGTCTACCACCACCGCAAAGTTGTAGGTGGGGACGCCGTCGGGCCTCACGATGATCAGATCGTCGATCTCGCGGTTGTTGATGCGAATCTCACCCTTCACCAAGTCTTGCCACACCACGTCGCCATCAAGCGGATTCTTGAAGCGAATCACAGGATCCACACCCGGCGGCACGGATGGCAACTGCTTGTTCGGTTCAGGACGCCAGCGGCCGTCGTAGCGGGTCTTCTCTCCGCGAGCCTTTTGCGCTTCTCGCATCTGGTCCAGCTCGTCGGGTGAGCAATAGCAACGGTAAGCCTTGCCCTCCTGGATCAGTTGTTCCGCCACGCCCTGGTAGCGATCCAGGCGATGCATTTGATAGACGGGGCCCTCGTCGTAATCGAGTCCGAGCCAATGCATAGAAGCCAGAATCTGCTCGACAGAGTCTTGGCTTGACCGAGCAACATCGGTGTCTTCGATACGCAGAACGAACTGCCCACCATGATGGCGTGCATAGGCCCACGAAAACAATGCGGTACGCGCAGTACCCAGGTGGAGGAATCCCGTCGGTGACGGGGCAATGCGAGTGCGAACAGTCATGCTTATCTAGCGTTTACTCAGGATTGGCCTGCAGGGCAAGGCGAGAGCTGTTGGGGGCGTCTTCTTCTTGGCTCTTTGGGCGCTGGGCTTGGAGAGCAGCGATCTCGAAATCGCCGATGTCGCCCGTGATGTAGCGCCCGTCAAAACAACTGGCCTCAAAGCCATCTAAGCGCGGTTGCAGTGCTGCGACGACGCGCTTCATGGCATCAACATCTTGGTAGATCAAGGCGTCAGCGCCAATGTAGGCACGAATCTCTTCGTTGCTTCGATTGGCGGCAATGAGCTCCTCGCGCGTGGGCATGTCAATGCCATACACATTGGGGAACTTCACTGGCGGTGCTGCCGAGGCCATGTAGACCTTTACCGCGCCAGCATCACGCGCCATTTGCACGATCTCCTTGGAGGTCGTGCCGCGAACAATGGAGTCGTCCACCAGCAAAACACGGCGTCCTTTGAACTCTTGAGCAATAGCGTTGAGCTTCTGCCGAACGGACTTCTTGCGCACACCCTGGCCCGGCATGATGAAGGTGCGCCCCACATAGCGGTTCTTCACAAAGCCTTCGCGGTAGGGGCGCCCTATCCGGTGGGCCAACTGCATGGCCGAAGGGCGGCTGCTTTCCGGAATGGGGATGACCACGTCAATTTCTTGCGGTGGAATGCTCGACAGCACGCGCTGCGCCAAGGTCTCACCCATGTTGAGGCGAGCCTGGTAGACGGAGATGCCGTCCATGACCGAGTCGGGTCGTGCCAGGTAAACAAACTCGAACATGCAGGGTTGCAAGCTGGGCGACTCGGCACATTGCTGGACGTGAAGAAGACCTTGGGTATCGATAAACAGCGCTTCGCCAGGAGCCACATCGCGCTCAATGCGGTGCCCCGTGCCTTCCAGCGCAACCGATTCACTGGCGACCATCCATTCGCCGTTTTGTGCTTGGCCAAAGCAAAGGGGCCGAATGCCATAGGGGTCTCGGAAGGCCAGTAGCCCATGCCCTGCAATCAGGCAGATCACAGCGTAGGAGCCGCGTACGCGGCGGTGCACATTGGCGACCGCCTGGAACACGCGTTCCGGCGTCAAGGGCAAATCATGGGCGGCCCGTTCCAGCTCGTGGGCCACCACGTTGATCAACACCTCGGTATCGCTTTCGGTGTTGATGTGCCGCCGATCAATATCGAACAACTCTTTGCGCAACTGCGCGGTGTTCGTCAAGTTGCCGTTGTGCACCAAGACGAGGCCAAAGGGTGCGTTCACGTAAAACGGCTGGGCCTCTTCCTCACTGTGTGAATTGCCCGCGGTGGGGTAGCGAACCTGGCCCAGGCCGACCTGACCCGGTAGAGCCCGCATGTTGCGTGTCCGGAAGACATCGCGAACCATGCCCTTGGCCTTGTGCATGAAGCATTTGGTGCCATCCATGGTGACGATGCCGGCCGCATCCTGGCCGCGATGCTGCAGCAGCAACAAGGCGTCGTAGAGCAACTGATTAACGGGTTGACGGGACAAAGCTCCAACGATGCCGCACATGGTGTGCTTCCTTAAACAGACGAAGATTCTTTGGGCTGCACCCACTCATGCAGGCGCTCGGGGAGCAGTGGGCTCAACACTTCCAGCATGGCAGCCAGCAGGGGGCGCGCATGGCTTTGCTCCCAGGCAGGATGCTTACGAAGCGGCGTGAAGCCCAGCAAAACGGCAGCAAGAAGGCAAAGCAATACCCCTCTGACCAAGCCAAAAAACGCACCCAGCAGGCGATCGATACCCTTGAGTGGGGTGGCATGCAGCAGGACTCGCAGCAAGCGGGCGGCGATGGACACCAGCACCAAAACGAGCACGAAGGACAAGATCAACGCGGCGAGCTCTTGCCAGGCGCCCTGAACGGAAGCTGGTGGAAGCCAAGTGGCGACGGTAGGTGCCACAAACGGCGCTGCAAAGTAAGCAATCACCCAACCCGCCAACGACAAGGCCTCAAACACCAGTCCCCGTACGGCACCGACGATCAAAGACACCAGCAGCAGACCACCCAGCAAAAGGTCCGCCCAAGTCAGGAGGAGTTCGGGCTGGCTGATCATCAGAGCGAAAGCACCTTGCCGTCCAAGCCAGCCGCTTTCGCAGCGCTCACTGCCTTGTCAGCTTCGGCGCGATCGGCGAACGGCCCAAGACGCACCCGAATGCGATCGCCGTCCTTCGTCTGAACAACTTGGGCATAGGTCTTCAGTCCCTTGCGCTCTAGGCGTTGTCGTGCTTCAAGGGCCGATTTCTTGTCTGCATAGGCGCCGACCTGCACGATGAACCGCCCCTTTGCTTCCGCAACCTGAGGGGGTGCCGAGCTGGGTTTGCTCGCAGGCTTGCTGGCAGCTGGACTGGCCGCTGCAACCGCCAAGGGCTCTTGGATCGGCGGTGGTGATGGATCGGCGACCACGCCCGCATCGGCTTCGAGTTGGGCGCCCTCGGGAAGGCTGGCCGGAAGTGCTGGCTCGGCAGTCGCTACCCGTTGAGGTGTTGGGCCATCTTTCGAAGGGATGACGATAGGCAGATCCATCGGCACCGATCGCGGCTGCGTTTCAAAAACGATGGGAAATGCGAGCACACCGAGACCCACGAGCACGGCTGCGCCAATCAGACGCCGGCGCGCTTGCAGTCGCAAGCGCTGCACGGTGTCGGCGGGGTCAGCCGCCTGCTGACGAGCGCTGCGCTTGCCTTTAGCGGCTTGTTCGGGCGCTGCTTCGCGCTTGAAGATCGACGAGAGGATGCCCATGCGCTGAGAGTTCGCCGGGCGGGGGTTTAGGTGGCGCTCGTCGCTGCTCGGGCACCGCCCTGCAAACCGGCCATCACCCCACCCACGGTGAAGAAGGAACCAAAGACGACGATTCTATCGGTGGGCTCACTCAGCGCCTTGCAATGATTCAGAGCCGCAAAGGGGTCGCCATGGGTTTGTGCGCTGCAATCTTTGGGCGGCTTCACCGTTCCTGACGCCACCAAAGCATTCCAGCGCTGCAGCAAATCAGCGGCCTTCGCCGCTCGCGCCGTGGGCAGATCCGTGAAGTGCCATTCATCGATCCACGGCGCAATGCGCGCCAGCACTTCGTCTAGGGCTTTGTCTCCCATGGCGCCAAACACGGCTCGCGTTCTGGGCGAGAAGCCCAACTGATCGAGGTTTTGCGCCAAGGCAGCGATCGCATGCGGGTTGTGGGCCACATCAAGAATCACGGTGGGCTGCCCGGCCAGAACTTGGAAACGCCCTGGCAAATCCACGAGTGCAAGGCCATTTCTGACGGCCTGGGCGTTCATGGGGAGCCGGTCATGCAGTGCTTCGAAGGCGGCCAACACGCCGGCCGCATTGATGAGTTGGTTCACGCCGCGCAAAGCCGGGTAAGCCATGCCTGCGTAGCGGCGCTCTCTGCCTTGCCAGCGCCACTGTTGGCGGTCCCCATCAAAGGAAAAGTCTCGGCCCGACTGCCGAAGGTCGGCGCCCAAACGGGCGGCCTCAAGGGCAATGGATGCGGGCGGCATGGGGTCTGAGCAGATGGCGGGCTTGCCGGCGCGAAGAATGCCAGCCTTCTCGCGACCGATGCTTTCGCGATCGGGGCCGAGGTACTCCATGTGGTCTAGGTCAATGCTGGTGATGATCGAAACATCCGCATCAATGGCATTCACTGCGTCGAGCCTGCCGCCGAGCCCTACCTCCAGGATGACCAAGTCCAAAGGCTCTTGGCTCAGCCGGCGAAGAGTCGCCAGAGTGGTGAATTCGAAGTAAGTCAAAGTCAACTCACCCCGAGCCGCCTCCACGGCTTCAAAGTGCGGCAGCAAAGACTCCGGCTCCACTGAAGCCCCGCCGACACGGCAACGCTCCTCGAAGTGGACAAAGTGTGGCTTGATGTAAAGCCCCACCTTGTAGCCAGCATGCAAGGCGATCGACTCCAGCATGGCGCAGGTGCTGCCCTTGCCATTGGTGCCGGCGACGATGACGACAGGCGCATCAAATCGAAGTCCCATCCGATCGCGCACTTGCTGGACACGGGCCAGCGTCATGTCGATGCTTTTGGGGTGCAAACGCTCGCAGTGAGCGAGCCAGTCTTGAAGCGTTTTCATGACGAAAAAGGCCAGGCAATGCCTGGCCTCCGAAAGAGTACGAAAGGGTTAAACCACCGCGTCAGCCGACTGGCGTTGCAGCATCGCCAGGCAATTGGCAATAGTGGCGCGCAGCTCACGGCGGTCGGTGATCATGTCAACGGCACCCTTCTCCATGAGGAACTCAGCGCGCTGGAAGCCCGCAGGCAGCTTCTCGCGGACAGTGTTCTCGATGACTCGGGGGCCCGCAAAGCCGATCAAGGCCTTGGGCTCGGCGATCACGATGTCACCGACAAAGGCAAAGCTGGCCGATACGCCGCCCATCGTGGGGTCGGTGAGCACGCTGACATACGGAAGTCGAGCCTTGGCCAGCGTGGTGAGCGCCGCATTGCACTTCGCCATTTGCATCAAGCTCAGCAGGCCTTCTTGCATGCGAGCACCACCCGTTGCTGTGAAGCAGATGAAGGGCGTCTTTTGCTCGACCGCTGTCTGCACGCCTCGCGCAAAACGCTCGCCAACCACGGAGCCCATGGAGCCGCCCATGAACTCAAACTCAAAACAAGCCACCACAACGGGAACGCTCATCACGGCCCCACCCATCACGACCAGGGCATCCGTCTCGCCCGTGTTCTCAAGAGCTTCCTTCAGGCGCTGCGGATACTTCTTGCTGTCCTTGAACTTCAGGGCGTCAACGGGGATGACCTCCTGCCCCACTTCATACCGCCCTTCCCCATCCAGGAAGGCGTTCAAGCGGGCCCGCGCTCCGATGCGATGGTGGTGCGAGCACTTGGGGCAGACCATCTGGTTCTGCTCCAAGTCGGCCTTGTAGAGCACGGTTTCGCAACTTGGGCACTTGGTCCACAGACCTTCGGGAACCTGTCGGCGATCCGCTGGGTCAGATTGCTGAATCTTTGGGGGCAGCAGTTTGTCGAGCCAACTCATGCAGGGATCTCCTCGTCCAGGGCATCGCGGATGGTCTTCAAGAAGGTCCGCAGTTCAAGCGCCGCATTATCCGGCGTTGCTTGTTCCACCAACTGAACCAGGGCTGAACCAATCACAACGGCATCCGCCACAGTGGCGACGGCCTTGGCCGACGCGGCATCGCGAATGCCGAAGCCAACCCCAATGGGCAAGCTTAAATGCGCACGCAGGCGTGGGAACACTTCGGCGACAGCGCCAGCATCCAAATGGCCAGCGCCCGTGACGCCGCGCAGGCTGACGTAATACACATAACCACTGGCCAAAGCACCCACCTGCTGGATGCGCGCATCGGACGAGGTGGGCGCCAGCAAGAAGATGGGGTCGATGCCCTGAGCCTTCATGGCGAGTGCAAAGGGCTCGGCCTCCTCGGGGGGGTAGTCCACCACAAGCACGCCGTCGACTCCCGCTGCCTTGGCCAACTCGCCAAACCGATTCAGGCCCATGCGTTCAATGGGGTTCGCATAGCCCATCAGCACGATGGGCGTCACGTCGTTTTCTGCGCGGAATTGCCTGACCAATTCCAGCACGTCGAGGAGACTGACCTTGTGCTGCAGGGCACGCTCTGCAGCACGCTGGATTACCGGGCCATCGGCCATCGGGTCGCTGAAAGGCACGCCAAGTTCGATGATGTCGGCCCCGCCGGCCACCAGGGCTCGCATCAACTCCAAGGTTCGGCTGGGATGTGGATCGCCTGCGGTGATGTAGGGGATCAGCGCTTTGCGCTTACCGAGGCGCGTAAAGCTTGCGGCGATGCGGCTCATTTCACATTCCTCAGAAAGCTCACGCCTTTGGCTTCCTCGCCACGGCAGGAGGGGCGGCAATAGAAGCCGGAGCCACTGAGGTCTGCCACGGTACCGATGTCTTTGTCGCCTCGGCCACTCAGGTTCACCAGCAGAACTTGCTCGGGCGCCATGCTGGGCGCCATCTTCATGGCGTGCGCAAGCGCATGGCTGCTCTCCAGCGCCGGAATGATTCCCTCTGTTCTGCAGAGTCGGTGAAAGGCCGCCAAGGCCTCCGCATCGGTGGCGGCAACGTACTCCGCCCGACCAATCTCCTTCAAGTACGCATGCTCGGGCCCAACGCCCGGGTAGTCGAGGCCAGCCGAGATGGAGTGCGTCTCCATGATCTGCCCCGCCTCGTCCTGCAGCAAGTAAGTGCGGTTGCCGTGCAGCACACCGGGACTGCCAGCAGAAAGCGTTGCCGAGTGGAGCCCGCTCTCAATGCCATGCCCAGCGGCTTCGACGCCAATCAAGCGCACCGCCTCATGCGGCACGTAGGGGTAGAAGATGCCCATGGCATTGCTGCCACCGCCCACACAGGCCAACACCGCATCGGGCTGCCGGCCCACCATGGCGGGCATTTGGGTCAGGCACTCATCACCGATGACCCTTTGGAAGTCGCGCACCATCATGGGGTAAGGGTGTGGGCCCGCCACGGTACCGATGATGTAGAACGTGGATTCAATGTTCGTGACCCAGTCGCGCATGGCCTCGTTCAGCGCATCCTTGAGCGTTTTAGAGCCCGACTCCACCGGCACCACCGTCGCGCCCAACAACTGCATGCGGTACACGTTCGGGGACTGGCGTTTGACATCTTCCGCGCCCATGTAAACCACGCATTCCAAGCCGTACCGGGCACACACCGTCGCGGTGGCCACGCCATGCTGACCGGCGCCAGTCTCCGCAATGATTCGCTTCTTGCCCATGCGCCGCGCCAGCAAGATTTGGCCAATGGTGTTGTTGACCTTGTGCGCGCCGGTATGGTTGAGGTCTTCCCGCTTCAAGTAGATCTGCGCGCCGCCAAGCTCACGGCTCAAGCGCGCTGCGTGGTAAATCGGGCTGGGTCGCCCCACAAAGTGCGCCAACTCGTAGCGGAACTCTGCCTGGAACTCCGGGTCGTGCTGGTACTTGGCATAGACCTGATCCAACTCATCCAGTGCATGCATGAGTGTTTCAGCGACGAAACGACCGCCGAACAAGGTGCCAGAGGGGGTCGGCCCAAAGTGCCCGCGAGCATCGGGTTGCTGGTAATTCAACATAAGAGACTGCCTTTTAAGCTGCGTCGGCCGCACGAACAGCGGCGCAGAACGCGTGTATCAGGTCGGGGTCTTTGACACCTCGACT
>JBKCVH010000101.1:0-12333 GCA_046317675.1 Burkholderiales bacterium | reverse complement strand
GCGCCGAAAGCTGCCTTCGACATCTCGAATGGATCGGGTCAAGTCCTGTCCAGCCGCAAGGATTTGGCGCAGATCCCTGACCTCGGGTATGTCCAAAATCTCCTGCAATGACTGGTTGGCCACGGCCTGGCCGAGCTGGCGGGCTTGCTGGACCATGTGTTGGTACTGTTGAATCTGGGTGATAACGCCGCGCACCTGCTCCAGGTATGAACGCACCGAGTTGATGGCAGTCGTGGTGTTCTGGATCAGGTTGCCGGCGTCGAGCACGGCCCATTGAGCGCCTGCGGTCAGTGGCATCAAAGATGCGCTGGCTCCGAACGCAGCAAGAAGAATGGTTCTACGTTGCATTGATTTGCTCCAAGTAGTCGGCTAGCCAACGTTCACCACCGCCTTGGCGGTGGTGATTGAAGAGCGCCTTGGCCTTGGGGTCAGAGCGCGTTAACGCAAGGACCTCCTTCGGTAGGCGAACGTCCACAAGGCGTCGGCGTTCCTTGCGGACCAGGTAGTACTGGCGCTTCTCAACAGCGGATCGAATGACATCAACTTCGTCATCCCGAAGTCCCAACATGTCGCGGTAGATATCGATCGAGTCAAAGGCCTGCAGGTTTGGCAGAAAGATGCGGGTCTTGATGTTGTCGTTGAGGGTCGACGAGATCGGCGTCTTGCGGATGTCCGCCAGCGACTGGGTCGCAATGCCCACACAGGCATTTCGCTTTCGCATCGTCTTGATCCACCCTTCGAAGCGGGCCGCGAAGATGGGATTGCTCAAGAGGTACCAAGCCTCTTCCAGATAGATCAGGCTCGGCCGGGTGGAGTCGACGCTTTCGTCAACCACTTCAAAGAGGTAGCCGAGAACAGCAGGCGCAAGGTTCTGATCGGCAAGCAGCTCGCCCATTTCGATACCGCAGATGTCCGACAAGACCAAGTCGTCTTCCTCATGATCGAAAAGTGAGCCATAGCGACCACCTTTGATCCAAGGGAGAAAGCGGTTGCCTAGGTTCTTGTCTTGACCTTGAACAATGGCATGGAGCGCTGATAGCGACTTGGTTCCTGACTGGCTGGCCAGCACCTCCATCGAACGGTCCAACACTTTGATGTCGGTCACCGAAAGAGGCACTGCATCGAATGCGGTCAGTGCCAAGTCCAGCCAGTTGCGCAGGCGCACGTAGTCTTCTCGGCGACGGAGCCAGCGGATTGGACTCATTCGCGCCGACCCTGGCGTGTCGGGCTTGATGTTGACGTACTCGCCACCCAGGGCAGAGATGGTGATGTAGTTGGACATGTCTTTGTCCAACGCAATCACCTTGCAGGGCGCATAGCGTTGCCACTGCATCATGAGGAAGTTCACGATGGTGGACTTGCCCGCACCAATCGGGCCCACGACAAAGAAGTGCCCTACATCGCCAACGTGGAAGTCGAAGAACTCGGGCACATCGGAAACGGAGGGAAACAGCGATAAGGCCTCAGAGGGGATGCCGCGTTGTTCGGTCAGGTGTGCATTGACGGCCGGGCCCGCTGAAACGCTTCGAAGTACGGTCATGTCAGCGAGATTGCTTGTGCTGACAAGCGAGGAGCGCAAGACTGCGTCAGCAGCGCCGGGAAGCGTGATGGACAACGCACTGCCAACGTTCACGTTCTCTCGAACCAAGCCGTAGCCGGCGTTCTGAAGCACTGCATAGATCGGTTGGGTGGCCGCGTCTTGCTCTTCACGAGTTGAGGTGATGACCTGCAGCGCCATCGAGTGGTGGCCGAAGCCGACGTTGTCCCGCGTCGCTGAGATCAAGGCTTCCTGTGCGTCGTCTGCCAAGGCCTGCATGCCGAGGTTTACTTTGGTGCTGGTTTCACCCGTGAACTTCTCGACGGCCTGAACAAACACCGACTTGACGTTCGACTCATAGTGCTGGTGCTGGTCGGCAATGAACGCCTTTGCACGCTCTTGCTCCATGGGCCGATACATCTGCACCAAGGTGAACTCAGAGGGAACATCCAAGAGCGACTCGACCACTTCATTGCTGGCGAAGCCGGGATAGCCCTTCAAGGAGTGCATCGAAACATAGCGACTCCCAACCGCACCCTCGAAACGAAGAACTCCGCCGGCCTCGCGCATCACGGAGTCAACCGGCAGCAGCGTATTGAGGAAGTACAGGCCATTGGGCGGAACCACCACCTGCTCGCGTGGTGAAGCGAGATTCGCCCGATTGGCAAGCTCCACACGAAGCGCATCGGAGTCCAGCCGATGGATGTTCAATTTGGAGCCGAGCGTCGTGACGAAGCTTGTGAGCTGCGATTCAAAGGCATCAATCGCGACTTCAAGTCGCCCTTCCAAGCGTTGAATGTGCTCCTTGCGCTGCAGCCGCTGCTTCATGACGTTCCAGAAGGCCCGCGTAAATGGCAGCTCGTCCTGACGTGCCCGCGTTGAGACCTCCTCGAAGAAGCCGCCTTGCCCAGTGAAGGGCTGAAAACTCACAAAGAACAAGCAGCGAATCTTTGAAAGGTTTCCACCGTCAACATGCTGGCGCCAGATGTCATCGACATACCGAGCAACTGGATTAGCGATCGTGCTGGCCTGGGTATAGACAGTCTTTCGCTTGTCCAGAAACGTCCAGATCACATTTCGATCATCGAAGGCACGCATGGCGATTTCCATCGACTCAATGCATGCCTCGTGGACTGACTCATTGGTACCTTCGAGCTGTGGCCCTTCGTACTCGTAGCCGGCCAAGAAGCTACCGTCAAGGTTCAAGACCAGACCCGGTCCAGCCTCATGGAACCAGGGCAAGAGCTCTGCAAAGGAGCGCATCCCCGAGTTGTAGGTACGGACAACTTCGCGCAGCGGCGTCATAGATGAAGCCCCTTGCCGAATCCGCGAGGCCTTAGATCCTGCGCTGCTTTGTGGACCCAAGGGTCATAGTGGTCGGCTTGCCGGCTGTACTGCTTGTACGCACTGATCGCAAAGTAGTCCTTGCGGTGGACCCACTGCATGAAAGCGTGCAGCGGCACGACCAGCAGAGCCAATAGATACGCTTGCAAGGTGATGGCACTCCCAACGAGCGCCAACTCCATCACAAACACATCACTGCTAACCCCAGCGACCAATCGTGGCCGATTGAGCCCAGCGTGAAAGGTTGACGCTCTCATGCAGGAACCTGGCTCAGAAGTTGGCCAGGCAAGTCGCCTGAACGTTGGGGAAGCGAGCAACGATTGCGCCGATCCCCAAGATGATGCCGATCAGCAAGAGGACGACGATCATCGTGCCCCAAATCTTGCCAACGCCAAGCATGTGCCCGATGGCGGCAGCGCCAATCACGATCACGGCAATGAGTGGCGCGAACTTCGTGCTGAGGTAGCGAACGACAGAGCAAAGAATGTCGTCCACGATCGGGAAGTTCAAGATGTCTGCTGCGTTCGCATGGGTCGCAGACATCAGCACGAAGACCAGCATCGCTGCCTTGAGCGCGGTGTTGACATGGTTGATCGAAGCAGTGCGAGCCGTTGGATTGAAGGTCATGTTCATAGGTCCTGAGTTGAGAAGACAGACTTGAGTTGATAGGTGTCGTTGACTCGGTCGTAGCCTTCTATGGCAACGATTTCGCCAAGACGGCGGATAAAGCGGCCGTCGCGCACAACGCGTTCCATGTGCACAACCAGTTCAAAGGTGTCGGCGATGCGCTTCTTCACGGCCGGCAATGGCATTGCGGGCCGCCCTTCTAGGATGAGGTTCTCGAAGCGTTCAATGGCTTCCATCGCGCCATTGGCATGAAGGCTGGCCATCGAGCCTGGGTGGCCCGAATTGGCAGCATCCAAGAGATCGAAGGCCTCGCCGCCACGAACCTCACCGATGAGGATTCGATCGGGACGGGAGCGCAATGCCGACTTAACCAAGCGCTGCACGCCGTAGCCTTGTTCATCGTCGGCTTCGAAGCGACGCGCTCCGCGATGGGGGACGACAAGCTCCTGAACGGTTTCGATCGTGAGGATTACGTCCGACGAATCGACCTCCCGAACCAGAGAGTTCAGAAACGTTGTCTTTCCCGTGGAAGTGCCGCCACTGACAAGGATGTTGGCGCGCCGCTGAACAGCGGCACGCAGGAAGTTAGCCAGCTCTTGGGAGAGCGTTCCGCGCGCCACATACTCCTCCAGCGACATGGCCATGGAGTTCAAGCGGCGAATCGTGACGTAGGGGCCCCCGACGGCGACAGGAGGCAACTGCGCTTCAACGCGAAA
This sequence comes from Burkholderiales bacterium, assembly GCA_046317675.1. Lineage (GTDB taxonomy): Bacteria > Pseudomonadota > Gammaproteobacteria > Burkholderiales > Burkholderiaceae_C > Inhella. The sequence continues at coordinate 8,109 of JBKCVH010000101.1, read as the reverse complement.
GCCTGGCAGTCGCGTCGACACGATGAGATGACCGTCACCCCCATGAAGATCGACCGTTTTTCGACTGAGGTTGGCCAGATTGGCAACGATCCCGTCAAGCTGGTCCTGCGACAGCCGAATGTCCGTCGGCTCCGGTCGACTTCCCAACCTCTCGACAAACACCTCCTGGGTGCCGGTGACGAGAATCTCGATCACGGTCGGATCTTCCGTGAGCGCCGAAAGAGGGGCTACGGCGCAGAGCGCAAACCTGAGTGCTGAATCCTGTTGCATGAGCCGCATTCTTCAGAACAGCGCTCAGCTTGTGCGAAACAAAACCGCCAAAAGTACCCCGACTTTGGGCCGCAAATGAAACACAAATTGAGAAACGGCAGTTTGTGTTGCAAGCCCTGAAGGCAGTCCGCGCGCTTGGCGAGTTCTAGAGCCGAAGAGTTCGCGACCTAGCGCGTGAACACCGGCTGCATGTGCGAAATCGCAAGGCACATGGGCACTGCAGCGACGACGGCCCAAGCGGGCATGAACAGGGGGGAGACTGCCCACGGCATCACGATGTAGGCGAGCGGCGCCACGCAAATCAGGATGAGCAGATGCGACCCGAGCGAAAAGGCAGTCGGGTTCTGGTAGCCGAAGCTGCTCATCTTGATCGTCCTTTGGGCAATCCCGTCGACGAATGCGGCGCCAAGAAATGGAAGGAGTAGGAGCAGCCAAGCCATCACCACGTAGACGCGCAAGGAGACCGAATAGACCTGCATCAACAGCGCGGAGATATAGCGATTGCCAACCTCCCCGGCAAGCCGTCCAGGCGCATTGAACGCCTTCTCAGCGAGCTTCATATCGGCTTCGGAGTGCATCGCCTTGGCCGTCAGCTTGCCTGCTTCTGAGCCGGCAAAAACATCGTAGGTCGCGTCGGCCGCACCGAGGATCACATTGCCTATGCGTGGCCCAAACACGGAGGAAACCGCTGCGTACTCTTGCTCAAGCGATAGGTGGATGGCCTGCGCGGGCCGGAACACAGGGATGAGAAGGACCAACACCAAGGCCATTGCCATCCAGAAGCCCGCGTGCGATGTGCTTTTCATTTGAATGCCCGGTGCAAGTTGGAAGCGGCTGCCAGTAGCCCCAACTCGCGATGCCCCACCAATCTGGCCATCAGCGCCGTGCGAGCACCCAGTGTTTCGTGGACCAGCATCTCTGGGCCACGGCGCAGGTAGAACTGCTCGCCCTGGCACTTGCGAAGCCACGCCGGCAGGGGCAGATCGAATACCCCCCAATAGACAGCTGCTGTGTCGGACTGAAGGTCCGCGACGGCCTGCAACGCCATGATTTGGTCAGCAGCTCCGCCCAAGACTTGCAAGAAGCCCAACTCGCCTGCAACAGCAGTTGGATCATCCCCGGTGCCGTTGTATCGACGAACAGCGGCCGGCACGAGCTCCTGAATCAAGGGCATGCGACGCCCTGGAAACAATGGGGTCACATACTCGGACAGGCGAAGGACGCCCGCCAACAAGTGCGGTGATCGAGCCCAAATGGCTTCTGCTTGTGGAGTCAGCCGGTGCTGGCCAAGTACGGCTTCCAGTCGGCCAAGATGGTCAAAGGGTTGAATCCAAACATCACGGGGCACCGCGACACAGTCCGCGCCAAGCCAACTGTGAATCTGATCAACCTCGAATCCCTTACGCCTCATCGAACGCTTTCAATTGGAACCTTCAAGAGTCAGGACGGGGACTCTTCCCTTGTAAATCTGGGCACGATTGACCACAGCGAAGTACTGGAGGTCAGGCAGCGCCATCACAACGTTCGGGGGAACGAGGTCTGTCACTGTTTCCTTGAGACTGGTCGTTCGTGTTGCCGAGTATTCAAGTCCGGTGTCTTCTGTCTTCTGGCCGCTGCCTTGGGCAACCGACATCGATCGAACGGAGGTCTCTCCGAACTTGCTCATCACGATGTCCAAGGTGTCCTTGTCGCTGGTCGCGCCCACGATCAGGTTGTTGCAGTTGCCAAGGACGCGACGGGCTTTGTTGGGGTCACCGAGCTTGACCACCAAGTCAGCAAACGTCTGGCCAGCAAGATAGAGAACGACGTTCGCGCCGCGCGCCTTGTTCGCAAGCTGAATGAGAGGCTCACATACCAGGTCGCCCCACTCGTCACAGACCACATGGATCTTGCGAGTCGATGAGCTTGGGTTCTCGTAGTTATAGATTTCACCGGCCGTCGCTGCAAGGTCTGCCAAGGCCATTGCAGCAATTGCTTCAGCCACCGATGAATCGGAAAGCGCATCGAGCCCGAAGTACGCGACATAGCCACCCTCGATGATCTTGCGCGCATTGAAGATTGGCCGTTCATCCTCAATGTCCTGGTAATCGGGTGACAACAACGGGCCAAGGTCGCCCGAGCTGAGCTTCGTCAAGATGGGTGTCAATGCAACCACCATCTTTGAGAACCATTCCCGGTTGCTTTCCAGCGCGGAGACTAGGCCTGAGATCTCCCGTGGGCGCTTGCTGTCCGCCACTTCGAACTTGAAGTACTCGGCCAAGGCAGCGAGCTTTGGATTGCTGATCTGGGTGCCACGGCCACGCGGTTTGCGCGACTCAGTCTCCATCTCAGCAACACGTGCCTCGACCAACACGGAATGGTGCGGACTGTCCTCTTGGAGAAACCTTTCGATCACTCGTTCGGCGAGCTGCTCGGCAGCGGCCTGGGACTGGACATGGTCAAGCAGCGTTGCGATGCTGACTCGGCGGCCAATGCGCTTCATGCAACCAACGATGTGGGTCACGGTCATCCACACGTAGCTCACGAAGTTGTCGTCTTCACTTGCCGACATGATCATTCGGATCCTGGATGCGACCTGCGTCTCACGATCCCATGCCGCAAGAGCGTCATATCGAAAGCTCTTGCTTCCAAACGCTGGATGGCACATCACAAACCGCTCTGGGTGGCCCAATGAAGCAGGCACATCCCTGCAGATGCGTTGCAAATCTCGATCGCCTTTTGGATCCATGACGATGACCACGTCACCGCGACGCGCGAACTGGTACACCAGCAACTTGTAGAAGGTTGTCTTGATGGCCCCGGTGATCGCCATGATTGCGGTATGCCCTTCCAGCGCTTTGAAGGGCAGCAAAACGTCACGCTCGGCCTCCAGGCCTTGGACCCAAGGTAAGCCTTTTGCCTTGCGAGGGTCTTGTGGCGCTTTGGACCACTTCAGGTACCAAGCCGGCGGGTAGATCTCCTCCATATCCTTCTTGAGGACCTCGTAGGCAAGCTGGGCATGTCTTGGCTCCCAGCGAAACCCCCAGCCCAACCAGATCTCGTCTTTGAGCTTTGCGCTTGCCTTCTCCAACTGAACGGCGGGAAGCAGCTCGATGGGACGCCCGGCAAGACGTAGCTTGAAGGACCAATGCTTCTGGGTTTGCCATCCCCGCACTGCAAACATCACTGCAGCCATGGCAAACATGGCCAAGCTGGCGTGCCAACCGATTCGCACAAAGGCCATCAGGACTAGGGCGTAGAAGCCAGCAAGCCCCCAGGCAAAGGCTGCCCTCCCCTCATAGGCCGGGCGAAAGTGGTCGTTGATGGGCTCGTGCTTCATGAAACGACCAACCCCAGTCCGCGCGCTGACTCGCAGTCGATGACGAAGCCGATTTTGCGAGTCCCGCCGAAGTCAATATGGCCGGCCCTCGCGCCACGCGCTGCGTTTGGAATAACCCCCAAAAAGCCGCGACGATCCATCGCGCCGACCAGGCTTGAGAGATCTCGATCGACGGCATCTTGTGAGATTGCGATGGAGCCATCGTCCATTCGCTTGACTTGGTCGGTGCGCCCGGACTGAAGCAATTCAATCCAGCGCGCAATCATTCGAACTTCATCTGCCTTGAGAATTTTTCGGTACTGCTCGACCATGCCAGTCACGGTAGGGCTGACCTCAGGCGGGCTGGGGGCGGCGCTGCCCGATGCCTGTTGGATCAAGGGGGGAGCAGCGACTTCAGGGCTCTCGTCCTTCGGCTTTCGACGGAGAGCGTCCAAAGGATCACGCGGGGCTGCGACTTTGTCCTCCTCATCCTTGGCTGACCCCACTTGGGTGACCAAGCCCGGAGGGAACGCGTAGCCTGCCGCCGTTTCTGGCTTGCCAATTGCGCTCCCAGGATTGATCAGTTCTCTCTGTCGAACCAGGTATTCGGCGTATGGGTGCTGATCTGGAACCAAGACGTTGTAGCCAAGGAGAGCCACTGGATCGCGCCAGCGAAGCGCTGTGAACACACTTGCTCCGGCCTTGGCTTCGATGACGGACCAAGTGTGTTCGCCCGGTTCCCGAGCAACCAAGGCGCCGGCGGCACCCAGCGCATCTGCGACTGTGTAAGGGTCCCGAGGCAGCCCCACAAGCGCACGCTTTTCGATCTCACGGCGTAAGTCCTCGGCACACTCGGGCCAACGCAGATACAGGCCGTCCGAGCCATAGAGCAGGGCCGGTGACTTTCCGCTCGCACTCCAGACTCCCGTACTCACCAAGTGGCGCATGGCGTCTAGGAGATGGACTTCCATTTGGTGCCCACACCGCCAGTGGCCGAAGCGCTGCGGTCGCGTTAGCTCATCGTGCTTCCTAACCTTGGTGCGGATGGACTCGACAAGATCCGCCATGATCGAATCGCCGCTCTTTGCGTTGCCTGAAGCGACTGCGAATAGATCACGAACGATCTGTGGCGCACCTCGATCAAGCCACGTCAGCTGCTCCTTGGGCAGGATGGATCCGTATACGGCAGAGGCCTCAGCACCTCGTTGCTCCCGATGGCGATCGGACTGCCAGCTCACCCAATAGCGAGTCAGACGCCTCTCGGCCAGCCAGTCTGCAAGCGGCGTGGTGAACTTGGGCCAAGTTGCACCTTCAGCGTCAGTCACAACCACGCTGGCCAATGGCGTTGAGACTTCGGCGAGCAGTCCGGCTAGGAACGTGGCGTAGCGATACCTCCCTTCAAGCTCATGCCGGACTTCAACGCTTGCATTGGGCGTGAAGATCCTTTCGTCCGAGGCCTGAAGCGCGTAGTAGCCAACCTCAAGGCAATAGCGAAACAGCCCGCCTGGCCCAGCAAACACCTCATGCGATGAAGCCGGCAAAAGGAGGATGTAGTTCGCCAGGGATTCGATCGGCCCGAGATACCGAGCAGCAAAGTCGGCATCGGAGGAGCTGGCTACCTGCCTGAGCCTGCGAAGAATCGACGAATTGCCATCAAGGAGATCCTTGGCAGTGCAAGTTGGCAACCCTGCATCGATCGGCGGGTACAAAGGTGGTCCGAGAGCTGGCTTCGCACCAACACTCGCGATTGCTACCCGCTGGACGGCGCTTGATGCCGTTTGTTGCGGCGCATTGGGCGCACTGGGCCCACTGGCCCTGGATTCCGGTCGACTGCGATTGAGCCAAGTAAACATTGCCACACTCCTGTGGCAATTCTTTGCTACTGCATCAATTGGGATAGAACAGGTTTCCGCAAAGATGCAGCATTCTCTGCAGGCGATACGACATCTGGCGCGTTTGTAGCGCTACGGCGCCGGGTCAGCATCACTTGGGGACAAACGACGCCTATGAGCTGGGCATTCTCAGCAAGCACGACTAGCCATGCGCTGTTCAACTCGGCTTGCAGCTGCAGAGTTGCTCGCCGATTGACGACCGGAACCAACAAGTTCAGCACCATGTCGCGCAGGCGGAGCGACAACTCGGGACGACCAGCGGCTTCTTGAAGTGATTTGTGGTGTTCAAAGGCAAGCAAAGCAGCCTCTGCAACAGGAAAGCCGGCACGAATCAAGCGGACCAGCATGAGTGCGACACCAGCACCCAGCAACCTGCCGGCGTGCGAGGCTGTCCAGCTACGCTTCAGTGCCGAATCAACATTGGTGGCCTCTCGAGACTTCAAGTGAGCCCGCAAGATGCCTCGCACAACGCTGTTATTCGCCTCGGCTCCGAAAATGATCTCTGCAAGCTGAGTGGTCGCGCCATTGCTTCCTGCGTAGCGGGCCAACATGGCTAGGCGGAGGTCGGTGTCGACATATCGGCCTCGCCGCATCTCGCCACCAGTTCGATACAAGCTGGCTTGAACAGGTCTCACATCATCTTCGTCAGCAAGGGCTGCCCCAAAGTAAGGAATGAGGCAGTGGTCTTGGTCGTCCAGGGCGGCCACCCGATCTAGCCACTCAGCACCAAATCTTGGCTGGGCGATCGACCACTCAGCGGCTTCAATGCTGGCCATAAGCATTCCGCAATGGCTCTCCCGCAATGCGTCGGCCAAAGGAGGCGCGATTCCCAGCCCCAGCAATGCGGTCTCATCAGTGGAACTGGCCCGTGTCGCAGCGAGAAGAACCATTCGATTCACTCTTCGAAGCAAATCCAGCTTGCTGCTGACATCAAAGCCACGAGGATCCTTTGGTGGCGCGCTTAGCTCCAGCTCATCGGAAATCGCAATCTTGAACAGCGACTGGGGGCAGCGCCCGAGCGCAAGAATGATGGAAGCGCCGCGAGGCGACTCAGAAAGCTCCCGGAGTCGAGTGACGACACGCTCGCTACAGCCGAATGCAGTGGCGGCAATGAATGGCGCATCTCGACCTACGGCAATCATGGCGTCCAAGATCAGGCGATTGACCTCTTGTGCCGCTCGCACAGCGACCTCTTTTGAGTAGAGCATTTGCATCCCAACCTCCAAACGTTTCGACTTTGTGTCGCTCGATTCGTTTGATTGTTGCACAACATTTCTTAAATATGCATCAGTCTCAGCGCGTGTCTAGGTGGCGTGCGCGCCTCACACAGGGTTCGAAACCTTGGTGCACTCGTGGAACAATTGGCTTAACCTTTGCAACAGTCGCTTGCCCATGACAAACCTTGCCGATGTACCTGCACGCCGTCCAGCCTGGAGCCCAGGAACTGTCGCTGAGTCCATTGCGCTCTGGCTGATGGAGAAAGAAGGCGTCGCTGCATTCCACGTGGCCTCGCGCTTGGCGGAACTCCTTGGCGAAGAGCGGGGTCTGATCTATCGGCGTCTCAAGGAGCAGCCTGGTTTTAGCAACGATGAGATCGCGACGATCGCAACGGCATTGCACACCTCTCCTGACATGCTTTCTCGGTACAGGGGCAAAGAGTTGGAGATGGCCAACTCAGGTCCAGGAGTGATCGCCAGCACGTTTGATGCGCTCCCTTGCTCGATTTCCCCAGGGCTCGACTTGCGCAAGTTGTCTTCGTACTTCGTTCCAGCGGCCGACCCTGGCGCACCAACGGAACTGGTGGCGTGCATGGTCGATGGCAGGTGGGAGATCTGCGCTCGTGAGGACGCGCCGTCGGGTAAAGAGATGCGCGCCGTTGACAGCGTGCTGATCCGAAGACTTGGCTGCAAGATCGCCGTGGTTGAGGACAATGAGGACGCCGCCAATTCACTTGCTGAGGCACTCAGTGCGTCTGGCCTGAGCCCGTCGATCTTCAGTAGTCTTGAGGGCTTTGTGGACGCCTATCGAACGGGTCAAAGGTTTGACGCCTACTTGCTCGACTGGATGCTCGGGAACCGCGACGCGACCATGTTGGTGACCGTTATCCGCAGCATGCAACCCGTGGTGCCCATCTTCGTTCTGTCAGGCCGTATTGCTGACTTTGGAGCGATGCCGCTGACTGACTTCTGCATGCTCCACAACATCGAATTGCAGAGCAAGCCGTTCCAAATGGGATTGCTAGTCCAACAGGTGCAACGAGCCATAGGGGCGGGCACCCGATCGCCGGCTTAATGCGCTTCGACTGAGCGCCGTGCCGCTGAGTTGGTGCTGACCGTTTATGTCGAAAGACTCGGCGCCTTGCTGGGTAAGGAATTAGGGCGCAAGGCTCGCACCTGCGAATTGGCGTCGACAGCCGGATCATCAGGCTTGGCGGTTCTTGGCAATCCGCCAAGGGCCGTTGCTTTTGCGCTGTGCTCCACCGAATGCCGAGCTAGTCGTTGAAAGGGAGTAGACCTTGCGCGATCGCCGCTCGACTCCTCCAGGCTGATTGCAGCCAGTGGTTTTTGCCGGGCCATCAGCCGCAGCCGCCAGTACGGGTCATTGGCCCGATCGATGGCTGAATGACCGCTGCACTTCCCGGACCTGCCC
>JBKCVH010000100.1:0-5517 GCA_046317675.1 Burkholderiales bacterium | reverse complement strand
ATTCCAGCACCAGGTCGGTGAGCTGCGCGGCGGAATCGCTTGCGCTCTCAGCGCCCTCCACCGCCGCCAAAACCGCCAAGGTTTTTGCACGCAGCGCCTGGGTGTGGTGAAAGCGCAGAAAAGGCTTTTCGGCCCCTTTTGGCGGCGCCTTCTTGAGCGCTGCCTTCGCAGCATCCGGCGCGGCTCGTGGGGTGGGCATGGGCATGGGCCTTTCGAAGAGGGATGATGCATGGTACGAGCCGCAGTGCACCCCGGCGGCTCCCTTCTGTTGGGGCAATGCCTTGCGGGAGCGCACCCCGGCGCTGACCCAGGGCCGCACAAGGCCTTTACTTCCGGTTCAACATGCCCCACATGAACAAACTCCTTATCTTGCTGGTGCTGCTCTGCAGCCTTCCCGCCATGGCCATTGAAGAACCCTCTTTTGAGCGCGTGAAGCAGGTGGGGGAGTTCGAGCTCCGACGCTACGCGCCCTATGTGGTGGCCGAGGTGCAGGTCAACGGCAACTTCAACAACGCTGGCAACCAAGGCTTCAGGCTGCTGGCCGACTACATCTTTGGCGGCAACCAAGGCGAGCGCAAGCTGGCCATGACGGCGCCCGTGACCCAGCAAGCCGAGCCGGTGAAGCTGGCCATGACGGCGCCGGTGACCCAATCGGCACTGGCCGACGGCAGCTTCCGCGTGCAGTTCGTGCTGCCCGCTGATGTGACGATGGACACCGCCCCCAAGCCCAACAACCCCAAGGTGCAACTGCGCCTAGAGCCGGCCCGCTTGGTGGCGGTGCAGCGCTACAGCGGCATGTGGACGCAAGCCAACTACGACGAGCAGGTGGCGCTCCTGCGCGCCGCCGCTGCGCGCGAGGGCTTGAAGCTGGAAGGCGAACCGGTGCTGGCGCGCTTCAATGGGCCGTTCACCCTACCCTTCATGCGGCGCAACGAGATTTGGCTGCGCGTGGCCGAGTGATCAACTGTTCGCGGCCTCAGGCACAGGCTGTGCGTCTCTCAGGAAACCCTGCCGGCGCAGGCGCTCCCAAACGGGCTCGGGCTTCTTGGCGGCATCCCAGCCAAAGAATCGCGTCACATCGGCCCGGCGGGACAGGGTGTCGGTCATGCCCAAAGTGATGAGCTCGGTGGTATAGCCGGGCATGAAGAGCAAGTAACTGGACAGCGCGCTGCCGCTGGCTTGGCGGCCGTGCCCCTCGACCCCAATGGCGCCCAGCAGAGCACGAATGCTTTGCGGCAATTCGTGCTGGTGGTTGCCCGCCAGTTCATCCAAACGCCGGCTGGGGCTGATGACAAGCACCTCCACCGGGCGAAGCGGCGTGGCCATGCGCGCGTTTTCGGGCAATAGGGTCAGGGTTTTGTTGATGCGCTGCAGGCGCTCGATGTCAACCGCCAGCGCATCCAAAAAGATGTTCGACAAGGCATGGCCGGCAATTTGCGCCATGCTGGGGTGGCCCTCGGTGAGCTTGGCCCGCTCCCCGGCCTCTTGCATGCGGCCAGCCCCAATCACCAGAACGCGCTGGGCGCCGAGGTGAACAGCGGGGCTGATGGGTGCGCTTTGGCGCATGGAGCCGTCACCAAACCATTCCTCGTGGCCCCCAAGGTCCAAGGCTTGGGCCGGGAAGATGAAGGGGATGGCGCTGGAGGCCATGAGGTGGTCCACCGTCAGCTGCGCCGGTACGGCGATGCGCTGCGAGCGCAGCCAAGGCGCGATGGGCTGGGCCGATTGGTAGAAGGTGACATGCTGGCCCGAGCTGTAGCTGGACCCACTGATGGCCAAGGCCCGCAGCTTGCCGGCCGCCAACAGGCGCGGCAGGCGCTCTAGGTTCAGGCTGCTTTGAAGCAGCTCCCGGAGGGGGCTGTTGTCGAGCAGGCTCTTGGGCTGGCTCTTTCGCCAACGGCGAATGGCCCAGCCCAGGCTCATCATGGTCATCCAGCGCGTGCCGGTGCGCACCACGCCCAAGGCATCGGCGCGGTACACGCGCTCCACGCGCAGCTGCGACCACAAACGGAACAGCGCGTCCACGGCGTGGTCAAAGCGGTCGGCACCGCAGGCCAAAGAGGCCGCATTGATGGCGCCCGCCGAGGTACCGGCAATGATGTCGAAGGGGTTGCCGTTCACGCCGGCGTCTCGCTTGATTTGCGCGACCGCCTGCAGCACGCCCACTTGGTAGGCGGCGCGCGCGCCACCGCCCGTGAGGATCAGGCCGGTCGAAGGACGTGTCAAGGGCAAGTGCGCGGCCCCTTAAGCCGGTGCGGCAGCCGAGTAGGCACTGCCCAGTTCCGCCTCAATGGCTTCAAACAAAGGCCGGACCAGCGGCCTGAGGCCTTGCCGAAAGGTATCGGCACGCAGCACTGAAGGCGCGCGGACGCCACGGTGCTCAATGGCCTCGCCAATGGGCTCAATGCCAAAACCCATGCGCGCAAAGTGCTGGCCCAGGCGGGGCTCGGTGAGCAAGAAAACGTGGCTGAGCCCTAAGCGGTAGCCAATGGCGGCCACGCCCAAGTAGAGGCTCACAGGAATGAAGGGGAAGCGGCTTTGCGTGCCGCGTGGCTCGAAGTCGTCGTCGCTGAGGGCGATGGCCTTTCGCTCCTCGCCCTTGCGTTGGCGGAAGTCGCGCATCACGGCCAAGCGCGACACCTCGCCAATGCGCTCGCGGGGCAGGCCGGCGGGATCGATGCGGCTGCGGTCGAGCGCCTCAGCGCAGCTGGCCTCGAAAGGCAGAGGCTCAGCCGGGGCGGCGGGCTTGGTCAGAATCAAACGGGTGCAGCCTACGGGTTGGGCGGTGCGGCGCAGGCGCAGCAGCAGGTGGATGGACTGCGCATCGAAGGCATCGGTCTCCTGCTCGTCTTCGCGGACCGGCTCCCAGCCCAGGTCGCGGCAGTACACCTCGTGGCGCACATGGAAAACCTCGGTACGCGTTTTGGCGTCGAGTGCAGGCACCAGCTCGAACAACTGCTGAAAGCTCTCACCCAGATTTCTGCTTGGCGCTTCGGCTTCCACTCGGGCTCCCGTTCCTCCTGCAAGGCACAAACGGTAACCCAGTCAGAAGGCCCTGTCTCTTCAGCGATACACCAGTTGCGCCGGCAAACCACGCTGCCGCAGTTCGGCCATGGCTTCGTCGCTGGGCCAGTGCAGAGAGGCATCGCCCAACTCCAGCTCCGCCGTGACGGTCTGCAACTGCAAGGGCCAACGCACCGGCAGGCCGCGCTGCACGGGGCCTTCTTCGCTCTCCACCGTTTGCGGTGGGTGGCGCGTCACCCATTCCTTGACGGCAGCCACTTGCGCCGCTGAAGGGCGCGGCAGTTCGATTTGCAGCGCACGGGCAAAGCGCGAGCGGGCGCCGGCCAGGTCGAAGACAGCGTTCATGCGGCCACGCAGGCCGTCGGTGAACTTGTCGTGGCTCACGCTGCCTTGCACGAAGACCAGGGCGTCCTCCACGAGCAGCTCCTTGTTCTGGTCGTATTGGTCGCCGGGGCAGCTGAACTCCAGGCTGCCGCTGCCGTCGTCCAGCTTGAAGATGCAAGTGCGGCCGCGCGCACCGCTGATGACGCGCAGGTCATTGCAAATGCCGGCCAGCAAGATCGCCTCACGGCGGGTGTCGCCTTGCTCTGCCAGCGTGCGGGGCACGAGACGGCGCACCTCGGCGGCATGCTCATCAAACAGGTGGCCGGAGAGGTAGAAGCCAATGGCCGTTTTTTCGAGCGACAAGCGCTCGCGCACGCCCCAGGTGGCGGCGGGTAGCAACTCCGGCTCGGTGGCCGGGGCGTCGTCGAAGTCAAACAGGCCGCCTTGGTTGGCATTGGCCTCCAGCATCTCGGCGTGCTGCATGGCCAGGGAGACGGACTCCATCAAGCGTTCGCGCGAGGGGTTGATGGCGTCAAAGGCACCGGCTTTGATGAGCGCCTCCACCACCCGCTTGTTGACCGAGCGCTTGTCCACGCGCGCGCAGAAGTCGAACAGGCTCTTGAACGGCCCGCCCGCTTGGCGCGCGGCAATCATGGCCTCAATGGCGCCCTGCCCTGTGCCCTTGATGGCACCAAGGCCGTAGCCGATGAGCTTCTTGCCGAGCGGCACAAAGCGCCACTGGCTGCGGTTCACGCAGGGCGGCTGGAAGTCCAGGCCAAAGCCTCGGGCGTCGGCCAGCAGCACGCGCAGCTTGTCGGTGTTGTCCGATTCAATGCTCATGTTGGCGGCAAAGAACTCCGCCGTGTGGTGCACCTTGATGTAGCCGGTGTGATACGCCAGCAGCGAGTAGGCGGCGGCATGGCTCTTGTTGAAGCCGTAGCCGGCGAACTTCTCCATCAAGTCGAAAACTTCGTCGGCCTTTTCTTCGCTGATGCCCTGGGCGCCCGCGCCTTTGCGGAACAAGCCCCGGTGCTCGGCCATTTCCTCGGCCTTCTTCTTGCCCATGGCGCGGCGCAGCAAGTCGGCGCCGCCCAAGCTGTAGCCGCCCATGATTTGCGCCGCCTGCATCACCTGCTCTTGGTACACAAAGATGCCGTAGGTTTCGCTCAGCACCTGGCCCAAGAGCGCATGCGGGTACTCGATCTTTTCCTTGCCGTGCTTGCGGTTGCAAAAGCTCGGAATGTTCTCCATGGGACCGGGGCGGAACATGGCGTTCAGCGCAATCAAGTCCTCCAGGCGCGAAGGTTTGGCGTCCTTCAGCATGCCCTGCATGCCGCGAGATTCAAACTGGAACACCGCCTCGGTTTTTCCATCGGCAAACAGGCGGTAGGTTTTGGCGTCGTCGAGCTTGAGGGTTTCGTAGGCGAAGTCGGTGTGGCCTGAACTTCCTCCAACACCCTCCACGATGTACTCCTTGGCCAGCTCCAAGATGGTGAGCGTGGCCAGGCCCAAGAAGTCGAACTTCACGAGGCCGATGGACTCGACATCGTCTTTGTCATATTGGCTCACGGCCGAGTCGCTGCCCGGCTGCTGGTAGAGCGGGCAGAAGTCGGTGATTCTCCCCGGCGCAATCAACACACCCCCGGCGTGCATGCCGATGTTGCGCACGATGCCTTCCACCTGCGTGGCCAGGCCCAAGAGCGTGGCCACTTCCTCTTCGGCCGCTTCGCGCTCGTTCAGCTCGGGGGCTTCCAGGCGGGCGTAGATGATCTTGTCGTCCGGCTTCTCGGGCGGAATGGCCAGGGTCACCGTCTTGCCCGGCGGAGCGGGAATGAGCTTGGCAATGCTGTCGACATGCCCATAGCTCATGCCCAGCACGCGGCCCACGTCGCGCAGCGCCGCCTTGGCGGCCATGGTGCCGAAGGTGGCAATCTGGCTCACTGCGTCGCGGCCGTATTTGTCTTTGACGTAGTCAATGACGCGGTCGCGGTTGCCCTGGCAGAAGTCGATGTCGAAGTCGGGCATGGACACCCGCTCCGGGTTCAAGAAGCGCTCGAACAGCAAGTTGTAGGCGAGCGGGTCAAGGTCGGTGATGCTCAGTGCATAGGCCACCAACGAACCTGCGCCCGAGCCCCGGCCCGGCCCCACCGGGCAGCCGTTGTTCTTGGC
>JBKCVH010000099.1:0-9250 GCA_046317675.1 Burkholderiales bacterium | reverse complement strand
GCGCCCGGTACTGGTAGCCGCCGCTGAAGCTCCAGCCGCGGTCGGCGTTGTCGGGGCTCGGGAAGACCATTCCGAAGGGCACCGTGGCGCCGGGCACCACGTGGCCAGTGCCATCGGTGCAGATGAAAGGGTCGACGTGGCGGGTGAGGTTCTGCGCCTGCGCGCCGAAAGCGGCAAGAAGCAGAGCGGCGGCAGCGGTTTTCATCAGCGGCCGAGCACGAAGGTCAAGGGTTCGTGCAGGCGCTTGGACCAGTCCACCTCGTTGTGGCCGGTGCCCTCGTACACGCGGGTTTGGTAGCGCGGGCCAGGCACAAAGCCCTTCTCGGCCATCAGGGCGTCGATGCGCGGTTGGGCTTGGTCGTACATCGCGTCCAGCTCGGTGGTGCCCCGGTCCATCCACAGCTTCACGGTGCTGGGCTTGGGCAGCGCGCCGCGCAGGTAGGCGATGGCGGCGCTGGGCACCTCGTCGTTGCGCTGGTGGATGCCGATCCAGTGCGTGCTCAAGGCAGCCGCGCCGCCAAACACCTGCGGGTACTCGGCCAGCGCATAGGCGCTGATCAAACCGCCCATGCTGGAGCCCATCAGGAAGGTGGCCTCGCGCTCGGGCCGGGTGGCGTATTTGGCGTCGATGGCGGGCTTGAGCTCCTCCACCAAAAAGCGCAGGTAGGCGTCGCTGCGCGACTTGCCTTGCAAACCCTTCTCGATCAAGCCCTCGCGCAGCGTCTCGGGCAGGTGCGGCAAGAACTTGCCGGGGAAGTACTCGGCGTGGCGGAACTTGCCGTTGTTCCAGGGGCCGACCACGATGAAGTCCTGCACCTTGCCTTCCGCCATCAAGCGCGCGGCCACGGCGTCCACACCCCAGGCTTTCTTGTTCCAGGTGGTTTTGGCGTCGAACAGCATTTGGCCGTCGTGCATGTAGAGCACGGCGTAGCGCTTGCTGGCGTCGTAGCCAGGGGGCAGCCAGACCTCGACGTGGCGGGCATCCACATGCTTGGAGGCAAAGTTCTCCAGCCGCTCGATGCGGCCAGTGCTGGGCACCTGCAAAGCCTGGGCAAAACCTGAGCCAGCAAAAAGCGCGGCGGCAAGGGCCAGAAGGGGGCGTCGGTTCATGGCATGTCTCGGGGCCGGAATTGAAGGGCAGGCCCCAAATGCTCGCGCCAAAAGGCCCAGTCGTGGCCGCCCGCGTGCTCTTGGTAAACGTGGGGCACGGTGGCCCATTGCAATTGCTGGTGCAGCTCGCGATGGGCGGCGATGTAGGGGTCACTCTGGCCACAGACGAGCGCAAACGGAGGCATGTCGGGGCAGAGCAGCAGCGGTAGCAAGTCGGCGTCTTCTTCATCCCAGCCGGTGCGCGGCTCGGCCAGCAAGGCGTCGAGCTGGCTGGCCCGTGTGAGCGACGAAAGCCCTGCCGCTGCGCGCACGCGCTGCGGGTGGCGCGCGGCCAAGCGCAGCGCGCCGAAGCCACCCATGCTGAGACCGGCCAGCGCGAACGGGGCCTGCGCCTCCACGGGCAAGCCCGCCGCCTGCGCGGCTCGCGGCACTTCGTCCACGATCCAGCGCTCGAAGTCCTGCCCGTCGTGGCGCATGTAGCCGGAGCCATCGCCCCAGAGGCCGTCGCTGGGCATGGCCAGCGCGCAGGGGGGCAGTGCGCCCGTGGCGATGAGTCGCTGCGCGGTGCGGTGCGCGTCGCCCTTCAGCGCCCAGGCCCAGTGCGAGCCGTAGACGCCGTGCAGCAGGATCACCAAGGGCAGCGAGCCCACGGCGCCCTCGGGCGCCCACAAGCTGATGTCAGCCCGCTGGCCCAAGGCCGCGCTTTTGACGGTGACGAAGCGCAGCCCGTCCGCCATCGGCGCGCTGGCCTCGAAGGTGCGAAAGCCGCTCATGCGAAGCGCACCACGCCTTTGATGTTGCGGCCGCTCAGCAGGTCGTCCAGGGCCTGCGGCAGTTCGTCCAGGCTGTAGAGGCGGCTCACCATGCCGTCCAGGTCGAGCTGGCCGTTTTGCCACCAGTCCACCAGGCGCGGGAAGTCGCGCTCGGGTTGGCAGCCGCCATACAGCGGCACCACGTAGCGCTTGTCCCACCAGAAGTCGAACAGGCTGACCGTGCGCTCGCCGTGCGCGCCCGAGAGCTGCAGCGCCATGCCGCCGTGGCGCACCAGCTTGAGCGGCAAAAAGGCCAGCGCGTGCACGCCCGTGGCCTCGAAGGCGTAGTCGGCGCCGCGCCCGTCGGTGATGGCTTTGAGCAGGGCCAGCAGCTGCTCGCCCTGTGGGTCGTCGGCTGGGGCTTGCAGCAGGTGGGTGGCGCCGAACTGGCGCGCGCGCGCCAGCGCGTCGGGGTTGCGGTCGATGGCGATGACCTGGCCGGCCCCCGCGATGCGCGCGCCTTGGATGGTGGACAAGCCCACGCCGCCACAGCCGACCACGGCCACCGATTCGCCCGGCTGCACCTTGGCCACGTTCACCACCGAGCCCACACCCGTCATCACGCCGCAACCCAAGATGCAGGCGCGGTCCAGCGGCACGGTGGCGGGCAGGGGCGTCAGCGCTTCGGCGCGCACGAGGGTGTATTCGCTGAAGGTGCCGAGGTTGAAGGCGCGCTGGATGGCCTGGCCGCGCCAGCGCGTGTGGCCTTCGGCCGCGCGCGGGCTGCCCAGCTCGGGCTTGACGCCCATGTTGCGGTCGCACACGTTGGCGCTGCCGCGCCCGCACTGCGGGCACTGGCCGCAGGGGATGGCCCAGTTCAGCAGCACGGGGCTGCCGTGGGTGAGGTGCGTGACCCCTTCGCCCAGCGCCTCCACGTAGCCGGCGCCCTCGTGGCCCATCACCAGCGGGCCGTCCCAGGTGAGCGACTGGTGGTCGGTGTGGCACAGGCCGGAGGCGGCGATCTTCACGCGCACCTCGCCTGGGCCGGGGGCGGCCACCTCGGTGCTGTCGATTTGGAAGCCGCCACGCCCGTCGGTGATGGCGGCGCGGCTGGTGATGGGCGCGTTCACGCGGACACCCGGCGGTAGATCACGGGATTCTTCGGCGTGTCGATCACCGCGCCCTCCACCGCCCCCGGGCACCACTGGTTGCGGTCGTTCTCTTGGATGGGGCTCAGGGCCTTGGCAAGGCGCATGTCGGCGTCCATGTAGATCACCGTCATCACGGCGCGCGGGGTCTGAGACACATTGGCGCCCGCCTTGTGAAAGGTCCAACCGAGGTGGAAGCTGAGCTCGCCCAACTCGAAGGGGCCGCTGTCAAAAGCGAAGCCGTGCTTGGCCATGTTGGCGCTGATCTTTTCTTCGCTCTCGTCGCTGATGCCGAGGTCGCGCCCGAATTCCACCGACTGGCTGCGCGCATAGAAACCCAGCGGGCCCATGTCGTTGGGGACGGCTTGCAGCGGCACCCAGGCGGTGATGGTGCGGTCGCTGGCCAGTGGCCAGTAGTACTGGTCGGCGTGCGCCGGGGTGATGCCGCCGCCCGGCTCTTTGTAGAGCGATTGGTCGTGGTACAGGCGCACGCCCTCCACCTCCAACAGCTCGGCGGCGATGCGCGCGAGGCGCTTGCCCATCACGAACTCGGTCACCTTGCTGCTTTGCTCCCACAGGTTCATCACCTGCAGGAAGGCCTTGTCGTAGGTGCTGCGCTCTTCAAGGGGCACCTGCTGGGTGTTGAGCTCGATGGTCAGCCGCTGAATCTCGGCGCCGTAATGCGCCAAGGTCTCGGGCGAGAGCACGTCTTTGAGCTTGATGAAGCCGTCGCGGCGGAACTGGGCGATTTGCGCGCCGCTCAGGGCATAGGGGGCGTCGAGGTCGGTCATGGTTGCTGCAGGGTGATGACGCGTGTGGCGTCGATGACGCGGGGGTCGGTGGCTTTGCCGCCGCCAAACACAAAGGGCGCCGCCTGCGGAGCCAACGCGCGGTAGCCGCCGTCGTAGTCCCAGGTGGTGACGTAGACGCGCGCACCTGCCAGCGTGGCGGGGTCGCCCAGCGCGGCGGCGGGCAAGGTGAAAGTGACGGTGCGCTTGCCTGCGTTGGCACTGATCTGCGCGGCAGGCGACAGCGGCGTGCCGTCGCTGTTGCTGCTCGCGCCTTGGGGGCCAAACAGCGCATTGCTCCAGCCGTGGGCGCGCAAGCGGGCGTGCCAGCGCATGCCCTGGGGCAGGCTTGCGAACTGGTCGGGCATCTCGGTGGCGCCCGCGCTGCGGCCGGGTAGCTCTATGAACGCAGTGAACGCCACGTGGTCAAAGCCATTGGCCGGGCCCCACACGGTGCTGAAGTCGCGCAGCGTCAGTTCAATGCGCAAGGTGCCGCCGGCGCTGAACACCCGCGTGCGGGTGATATCCATCTGACCCGGAAAAAAGCTCTCGTGCGTGGGGTAGGTGTAGGTGCCATTCGGGCCGGTGTCGTCGCCGGCTGGGTCGGCTTCGTCGGCCAGCAACACCCAGGGCAGTGCCGCGCGGAAGGTTTGTGCCGCTGCGGTGGCGCCACTGCTGGGCGACCACAGCACGGCCCGGTGCGGCACGGCAGGGTCGCTCATGCGGCCCGTGGGCACGGTGGCGGTGAAGCGGCCGTCGGCGTCGGCCTGCACGGGCACGGCACGGGCCAGGTCGCCGTCGATGACCAGGCGCAGATCACGGTGGCCTGCGTTGTGACCGGTGACCGTGAAGTCGCCCGTGACGGGGCCTGAGGGCAGCGCATCCAGCACCGGCGAAGCCGCAGAGGCGGTGCCGCGCTGCAAATCTCTGGTCTGCGCCCACACCAAGCCGCTGCGCGGCGCCAGCCGCAGGCTGATGCGACCCTGTGCGCCCACGGTCACATCGCTGACCGGGCCGTGCAGGCTGAACAGGCCGCGCAGCAGCGTGCCTTCCGGGGAGCCGATCTGCAGGTTGTCGAGCAGCACCTCCGAGTCGGCCGTGTTGAACACCACCAGGGCTGTCTGGTCTTCATAGGCCATGCGCCAGGCCATAGCACCCGGGCCGCTGGGGCTGCTGGCCAGCATCTGGGGCGTGCCGCGGCTCAGCACTTTGTGGGCCTTGCGCAGCGCCGTCATTTGCGCCGTCAGGCGGTACAGCGGCGCGCTCGTGTCGAAGTGGTCGCGCCCGCCGCTGCCGTAGCCTTTGGCGAACATGGCAGCGCGCTGCTCGGTGAAGCCCTGCTCGGTGCCGTAGTACAGCACCGGAATGCCGGGCAGGGTCATCACCGCCAGCAGCGCCTGCTTCATGGCCGCTTCGCTGCCGCCAGCCAGCCAGCGGTCCACGTCGTGGTTGTCAATGAAAGTGGGCAGCCAGTGCGGGCGGCTGTGCAGCTTCATCATGGTGTCGATGCGGTCGGTCAGTTGCTGTGTGGGCCTGCCGCGCGCGAACACATCCACCATGCTGCCGTAGAGCGGGAAGTTCAGCATGCCGTTCATGCGCGCCTCGCCATCGGCACCTCGCACATAGCTCTCAATGCGCTCGGTCATCAAAGTCTGGCCCGGCGCGTCGATGCCAAAGCCTTCGCCAAACACCAGGAACTGGTTCCGTCCCGTGCGCCGCGCCACCTCCACCATGCCGGGCGCCTTGGCGTCGCGGCTGTACATGAAGTCGTGGAAGTAGCTGGGCGGCACGTAGAAGGCGGTGTCCACGCGGAAGGCATCCACGCCCACGTTCTTGATCCAGTACCCATAGCTGTCGCGCAGCGCTCGGCGCACGGTGGGGTTCTCGGTGTTCAAGTCGTCAAGGCCCGACATCTGGTCCAGCAACTCGCGCACCGGGTCTTTGACGTCCTTGAGCGCTGGAGTCCAGTGGTAAATGCCGGCCCTTACGTCGGCCGCGCGGCGCGGGTCGTTCAACGTGAACGGCCATTGGGTGGGCGCTGCGGTGGGCTTGGAGCGCGTGTTGGGCACGTAGAAGCGGGCGGGGTCGTTGGCGTCCCAGCCGCCTTGGTAGTCGAAGTAGTTGCCCGTGTGGTTCACCACAATGTCTTGCACCAGGTACATGCCGCGGCTGTGCAGGTCGTGCGAGAGGCGCCGGTAGTCGGCCAGCGTGCCCAGGTGCGGGTCCACCTGCTTGAAGTGCTGCGCCCAGTAGCCGTGGTAACCGGTGAAGCCCAAGGAGGGGTCCAGCCACTGGTTGCGCACAGGGGGCGTGAGCCACAGCGCTGTGGCGCCCAGGCCTTGGATGTAGTCCAGCTGCTTGCGCAGGCCAGCCAGGTCGCCGCCGTTGAAGCGGTCATTGGAGCGCGGGTCGTAAGCGCCCACGCCTTGGTCGTTGTTGCGCGGGTCGCCGTCGGCAAAGCGGTCGGTCATCACGAAGTAGATGACCTGGTCGCGCCAGTCGGGCGAGGGCACGTGCAGCTTGAGCGGTGCGGCCGTGGCGGCCAGGGTGGCGAGCAGCAGGGGCAGGCTGAGGAGGGTTTTCATGCGGGTTTCCGTGGCGCAGGAGCAGGTGCAAGGCGTGCAAGGTTAGGGGCTACTGACTGGCGCGGCGTTCATGGGCACCAATGGCAGCATCAGCACGCCGCCAGGGGGCAAGTGCAGATCAAAGCCTTGGCAACGCGCGCCGTGCAAGGCCACGCCCTCACCTTGCAGGATGGGCGCGGCCGCAAGGCGGTGCTGCAGCGTGCCGCCCCCCAGGTTGAAGGCGCACAGCAGGGCCTCGCTCCCCCACTGGCGGCGCAGCACCAGCAGCGGACCATCGGCCACCAGCGCCTCCAGCGTGCCCAAGCGCAGGGCCGGGTGCCGGCGCCGCAGGGCAATCAAGGCGCGCGTGGTGTGCAGCATCGAGCCCGGGTCGGCCTCTTGGCGGTCCACCGCCAGCGCCGCGTGGGCGGGGTCGGCCGGCAGCCAGGGCGTGGCGCTGCTGAAGCCGGCGTGCCCTGCCTGCTCCGCCCAGGGCATGGGCGTGCGGCAACCGTCGCGGCCCTCGCTGAGTGGCCAGTTGGCGATGCCGAAGGGGTCTTGCAGTTGCTCGAAGCTGAGCCGGCTTTGCGGCAGGCCCAGCTCTTCGCCTTGGTAGATGAAGAGCGTGCCGCGCAGTGCCATCAGCAAG
Organism: Burkholderiales bacterium; assembly: GCA_046317675.1. GTDB lineage: Bacteria > Pseudomonadota > Gammaproteobacteria > Burkholderiales > Burkholderiaceae_C > Inhella. The sequence goes on along the minus strand of JBKCVH010000099.1, from coordinate 2,239 downwards.
GCCATGCAGGTGGCCGGCGGCAAGGCGCCGTGGGCGGCATGGCTTTTCCCATGCGTGGCGGCGGTGAGCGCGAAGGAACCCGATGCATCGCCCCCCCAGCGGCTGGCCACGCGCATCGCATCGTGGTTCGAAAAGGCCCAGGCCGGCCAGCCGCTGTGGTCGGCCCAAGGGCCGAGGCGCTCCATCACCGCCGCCGCATCGGGGCGCTCGCCCAGGAAAGCGAAGGAGTAGGCGGTGTGCAGGCGCTGCGTGCCCTCGGTGTAGGCCTGCATAGCGCGCACTGGCTCGGGCCCACCCAGCTCACCCACACTGAAGCGCTCGGGGTATTCGTCCAGCAGCGTGCGCAGCCGCTCCATGAAAGCGAGGCTCTCCGGCTGGTCGGTGTTGAACTGGTGGCGCTGCATCAGCACCGGGCTGTCGCCGCGCTGGCCTTCGGGCATGGGCGGGTTGTCGCGCAGCTGGGGGTCGTGGGCGTAGAGGTTGGCGGTGTCGAGCCGGAAGCCGTCCACGCCCCGGTCCAGCCAAAAGCGGCCCACTTCCAACACGGCGCCTTGCACGGCGGCGCAGTGGAAGTTGAGGTCCGGCATCTGCGGCAAGAAGTTGTGCAGGTGGTACTGCTTGCGGCGGGGCTCCCAGCGCCAGGCGGGGCCGCCCATCCAGCTTTGCCAGTTGTTGGGCGGGCTGCCGTCGGGCTTTGCATCGGCCCACACGTACCAATCGGCCTTGGGGTTGTCCCGGCTGCTGCGGCTCTCGGTAAACCAAGGGTGCTCGGCGGCGGTGTGGCTCCAAACTTGGTCGATCACGACCCTCAGCCCAAGCTGGTGCGCGCGCGCCACCAGCGCATCAAAGTCAGCCAGGGTGCCGAAGCGCGGGTCGACGCCGCAGTAGTCGGTCACGTCGTAGCCGAAGTCGCGCATCGGGCTCGGGAAGAAGGGGCTGATCCAAATGCCGTCCACGCCCAGCGAGGCGATGTGGTCGAGCCTCAAAGTCAGGCCGGCCAGGTCGCCAATGCCGTCGCCATTGGCGTCAAAGAAGGAGCGCGGGTACACCTGGTACAGCACCGCGCCGCGCCACCATGGCGCCGCAGGTTCATTGGTGGGCAATGCGCCTGCGGCGCCCGAAGAAGGAGGTGACATGGGCTCGCAGTTTCGGCAAATCCGCCCCGCGCAAGGCCCTTTGCCACAACCGATACTGACTGTTTTTCAACCCCAATCTCTAACCATGCCGCACCGCAAGGTCTCCTGGGAGTCACTGCACCAAGGCTTGCAGTCGGTGCGCTTGCTGCGGCTACGCCTACAAGCCTTTGAAGGCAGCCTGCACGCGCACGACGCACTGGAGCTCACGCTGGTCGAGCGCGGCACCGGCCTGCGCTGGGTGGGCGGGCGCATTGAAACCTTTGAGGCCGGCGACTTGGTGCTGCTCGGCCCCCGCCTGCCCCACCAGTGGCAAACGCGCGGCCCCCAGCCCGAAGGCGCCTGGGCCACCGTGCTGCAGCTGATGCCCACCCCGCAATTGGCGGCCCTACCCGAATGGCGCAGCTTGGCCCCACTGCTCACGCGCGCCGGTCAAGGCCTGGCCCTGCAGGGCGAGCCCCACACCCGCGCCATGCGCGCCCTTCACGCTTTGCCCGAAAGCTCCGGCATGGCCTTGCTTGGCGGTGCCTTGGGCTTGCTAGGGGAGCTGGCCGAAGCCAGCGAGGGCCTGCGCGCCATTGACCCCGTTGCGCCCCAACTGCAAGGCCGCGAGCAGCCCCAGCAACGCCGCCTCGAAGCCCTGCTCGCCTGGGTCCAGCGCCACCTGGGCGCCGAACTGCGCACCGCAGACGCGGCCGCCCTGCTGCACGTCAGCCCAGCCGCCTTCAGCCGCAGCTTCCAACGCCTGGTGGGCCGCAGCTTCACCGACTACGTGAACGAGCTTCGCGTGGCCGAAGCCTGCGTGCAACTGCGCCGCAGCGACCGGCCCATTGCCGAAGTGGCCGAGGCCTGCGGCTTCCTGACGCTGTCGCACTTCAATGCGCAGTTTCGGCAGCGGGTGGGAGAGACGCCGCGGGGGTATCGGGGGCGGGGGTGAAGGGCTTGGGGGTTATTTCGCTGCGCTTTGGCTGCGGGTGCGTTCAGTCGCCATGCGCGTGGCGACAGGCCGTTTACGGCCAATTGCTGCCGTTGGACGCGAGGGGGAGGAGCAGCAGTATGCCCAAACCCGAAGTCCAGCGGTAAGCGTCCGGCCAACCCACCTTGAC
>JBKCVH010000098.1:0-6181 GCA_046317675.1 Burkholderiales bacterium | reverse complement strand
TTCAACCGTCACTGAACTGTCAAGCTCCGTTTCCTAGAATCGAGCATGACCCAATCGCAACGTCCACTCCTCGACCGAGAGCAAGCCATCCTTGCGTTCAACCGGCGGGTTTTGGCGCAGGCCAGCCGCACTGACGTGCCTTTGTTGGAGCGCCTGCGCTACTTGTGCATCGTGTCCTCCAATCTGGACGAGTTCTTTGAAGTTCGCTTCTCCGACATGCTCGATGCGTCGCGAGACAAAGCCGCCGAGGTCAGCCGCGATGACGTGGAGCGGGTGGCCAAGGCAGCTCACAAGCTGATTGACGAGCAATACAGCGTCTTCAACGAGCAGTTGATGCCTGAGCTGGCACAGCATGGCATTGCCATTCGCAACCATGCCGAGCGAAACGAAGGGCAGCGGCGTTGGGTGGCGCGCTTCTTTGAGCGCGAGGTGCGGCCGCTGTTGGTGCCCGTTAGCCTTGACCCGGCGCACCCCTTTCCGCAGGTGGCCAACAAAGCTTTGCACTTCATCGTGAAGCTGGCGGGCAAAGACATGCTGGGGCGTGACAGCCCCATTGCCATTGTCAAGGTGCCTCGCGTGCTGCCTCGGGTGATCAAGCTACCCGACTTGGTGTCGCCCGGTGCCCAAACCTTTGTTTTGCTCTCCAGCGTGATGCGCGCTCACTTGGTCGAGTTGTTTCCGGGCCGCGAGGTGGTCTCCTTCTCGCAGTTCCGCGTCACGCGGGATTCCGACTTGGAATTTGACGAAGAGACGGTGGCCAACCTGCGCCATGCCGTGCGCTCGCGCCTCACCACGCGCCATTTCGGCCGTGCGGTGCGCTTGGAGGTGGTGAACAGCTGCCCCGAAGATTTGGCGCAAATGCTACTTCGCCAATTTGAACTGCCTGAGGCGGCGCTTTACCGCGTCAACGGTCCGGTGAACTTGGTGCGCTTGAACGCCTTGATTGACGAATGCCATTCGCCCGCACTGCGCTTTGTGCCGCATGAGCCCGTGTGGCCGCAGGGCAGGTTGCCGCGCCAAAAGTTGATTTTTGAGCGCTTGCAGAAAGGCGACGTGTTGCTGCACCATCCCTTCGAGAGCTTCGAGCCGGTGGTGGAGTTCTTGCGGCAAGCGGTGAACGACCCTGATGTGCTTGCCATCAAGCAGACGATTTACCGCACGGGCGCGCGCTCGGCCCTGATGGACCTGCTGATTGAAGCGGCCAAGCGCGGCAAGGAAGTGCTGGCGGTGGTGGAGCTCAAGGCGCGCTTTGATGAAGAGGCCAATGTCAATTGGGCGGAGCGGCTTGAGGCAGCGGGCGCGCAGGTGGTTTACGGCATCGTGGGCTTGAAGACGCACGCCAAGCTTTTGCTGGTCACGCGCAAAGAGGGCCGCCGTTTGCGCCGCTACGTGCACCTGTCAACCGGCAACTACAACCCGGGCACGGCGCGTTTCTACACCGACCTCGGCATGCTCAGCGCCGACCCTGCGCTGACCGCCGATGCGGATTCTGTGTTCTCCCTGCTGGCCTCTTCATCGCACACCCGGCGCATGCACAAGCTGGTGTTGGCGCCGTTTGCCATGCACGCGCGTTGGGTCCAGCACCTGGAGCAAGTGAGCAAGGCCGCTGAGGCCGGTCGCGTAGCGCGTGTGGTGGTGAAGATCAATGCGTTGACCGACCCGGCCCTCATTGAAGCGCTGCTAAAGGCCGGTCAAGCCGGCGCGCAAATTGACCTCATCGTTCGGGGCGCTTGCCGCTTGCCACCGGGCATTGAGGGCTACAGCGATCGAATTCGTGTGCGCTCGGTCGTCGGGCGCTTTTTGGAACACACGCGAATCATGTATTTCCGCTGGGGCGAGGGCGAGCGCGACGAGGCGGTTTACCTCTCCAGTGCCGACTGGATGAGCCGCAACATGTTTGGCCGCATTGAGCTGGCCTGGCCAATTCTCGACACCAAGCTTCGGCAAAGGGTGATTGACGAGGCGCTACAGCCTTACCTGCACGATGGCCGCGATGCTTGGCTGCTGCAGAGTGATGGCGGCTATGTGCGCGATGGCGAAGACGGGCCGAGTGCCCAGCGCGCCTTGGTGGACCTGTACCGGGAGGATTGATGGATTTGATCCTGTGGCGACATGCCGAAGCCCATGTGCTGCGCGAAGGACAAACCGACCTAGACCGGCGCTTGACGCCCCAGGGCGAGCGGCAAGCGCGCCGCATGGGTCTTTGGTTGCAGCAGCGCCTGCCCGCCACCGCCAAGATTTTGGTCAGCCCCGCAGCGAGGACGATTGCCACGGCCGACGCTTTGGAGCGCAAGTACCGCTTGGAGCCCAGGGTGGCCCCTGACTTGGGTGTTGAGCCTTTGCTGGCTGCCGCCGGCTGGCCCGACGCGGTGCAAACGGTGCTGGTGGTTGGGCATCAGCCCACGCTGGGCTGGGTGGCGTCCACCTTGATGTCAGGTGCGCCGCAGCCGTGGAGCTTGAAGAAAGGCGCGGTGTGGTGGTTGCGCAGCCGCCTGCGCGACGGCCAATGCCAAACCGTGCTGCACGCGGTGATGTCCTCCGATCTGCTCTAGAGGCAGCAGTCCCTGGCCGCTCAGGCGGCCATCAACTCCGGACCGAAAAAGCGCTTGCGATAGCTGGCTGGGAGTCTGGCCAAGGGCAGCAGCAGCGGAAAGTCGGCGCAGCGGAAATCGGCATCCCAGGCGGGTGCTCCGAGCAGGCGCGCACCTGCATTGAGGTAGCCCCTGAGCAAGGGGGGCAAGGTGGCGGGCTCGCGGCTGACGGGCGCCGGATGCAGTGGAATGCGCGGCCGAACTTGTTGGTCAATCGGCGCCAAATGGGTGGGCACCAAGGTATTCCAGAGCGCCCAGGCTTGCGCGCCTCCATCGCGCGCCGGCACGCTGACGCAGCCAATGAGCAGGTCCAGACCCTGTTGCTGGGCGCGCTGCGCAATGGCGCCCCACATCATCAAGAGGGCGGATCCACGCCGGAAGTTGGGGTGCACGCAAGCCCGGCCTAACTCGGCCATACGGTGCCGCTCGCCTCGCAGGCGGGTCAAGTCGAACTCGGTGTCGGCATAGAAGCCGCCCACGCGCTTGGCGCCGTTGGCGCTGAGCAATCGGTAGCAGGCAACGACTTCTCCGGGGCCGCCATCGGGCGCCGTGGTCCGAACCAGAAGGTGTTCGCAGTGGGCATCGAACACGTCGGCATCGTGACCGGCTGGCGTGCCTGCAATGGGGCTCAGCCGAGCGCCCAGCTCTTGCACGAACACTTGATGGCGCAGGCGCTGCGCCTCACGCACTTCGTCTTGGTGTCGTGCCCACTGCCATTGCAGGGCCTGAGGTGCAGTGCGTGCGGGTTGTTCGATTGGCGAAAGCAGGGCGGCTTGGGCGTTCATCGGTCAGGCGCTGGATTCAATGTCCCGCCATGGTGCGAGGGCACCATGTCAGCGCCATGACCGGCGCATGAACGTCCTGTGTCAGCCCGGCCTCAAGCCTCGATTGCAAGCTCCAGCAAGCCCGTGCGCAGCCAAGCTGCGGCTTCCTCGCGCAGCAGGTAAAGCGCTTGGGGGTGCATCTCAGCCCATCCGGGCACCATGCGAACCACGACGTCTCGGTCCTTGCGCTCCAGCCTCATGCGGCGTTCAACGATGGGCCCACGGGCATGGCACTTGATGAGCGCGAGGCGAAGTGCCAAGAGCTGCCACAGCAGCGCTTCATCCTGCAGCTCAAACTCCAGCTTGCGCAAGCCCCCGCGCTGGCCCAGCGCCAAAGCGCCGAGCCGCCGCAGTTGGTTTTCGCTAAAGCCGGGTGCGTCGAGATGGCTGATCAAGTAGTGGCTATGGCGGTGGTGGTCATGGTGCGCAATGGCCATGCCCAGTTCATGCCACGCTGCGGCCCAGCCCAGCTCAAGGCGGCGCTCCGCGTCAGCGCCGGGGTCCAGTTGGCGATGCAGGCGCAGGGCCAAGCTGCGCACCCGCTCGGCTTGGCTCAAGTCGACCCCAAAACGCAACTGGGCCGCGCGTACGGTGGGGTCGCGCAAGTCCTTGCTGGCTTCGTGCTCACGCAGCTTCAGACGCTCGCCGAGATCAAACACCAAGCCTTGGCGGAGCGCGCCGCGTGCGGGGTAAATGGCCTCAATGCCGAACAAGGTCACCAAGGTGTAGAGGATGCAGAGGCCGCCAGCCACCACGCCACGGCGCTCGTCCTTCAGGCCTGGCAAGCGCAGGGCTTGCACGCTCCCCGCCTTCAAGCAGGCTTCAATGCACCAGCGCAAGCCTTCGGCATCGATACGCCCGTCGGGGGCTCGGCCTGAGGCTTCCAGAATTTGAGACACCGCGCCCACGGTGCCGGAGGCGCCCAGCACCTCGACCCACGGCGGGTCGGCTTGAGAGCGACTGAACTGCGCAATGGCTTCTTCCAGTTCGGCCGCCGTGGCCACCTGGGCTTGGCGGAAGCCTTCCGCAGTGAAGCGCCCATCGGCGAAAAAGCGAACGGAGAGGCCGACGCTGCCCACGGCGAAGCTTTCGACCTTCAGGGGCCGCGTCGCTTGACCCAAGATGAGCTCGGTGGAGCGCCCCCCGATGTCGATCACCAGCCGTGTTTTGCTGCTGGGCTGCAGGCGCGACACGCCGCTGTAGATGAGACGGGCTTCTTCGCGCCCCGCAATGACCTCGACTGGAAAGCCGAGTGCAGTTTCGGCGCGCTCCAAGAAAGCATTCCGGTTCTTGGCTTCGCGCAAGGTTTGGGTCGCCACCGCGCGGACGCGCTCCGGCGCAAAACCCTTCAGCTCGGCGCCGAATCGAGACAAGCAGGCCAGCGCCCGTGCCGTGGCCGCTTCGGTCAGCATGCCGTCTGCATCAAGCCCGGCGCCCAGGCGAATGGGTTCTTTCCAGTAGGCGAGGGTTTTGTAGTCGCCGCGCCGCAAGCGGGCAATTTCAAGGCGACAGCTGTTGGAGCCAAGGTCGATGGCGGCCAGCGCCTCATCGCCCCAGCGATTTTGGGATTCAGACATAGCTCGACATTCTGCGGGAGGCCGATGACCGAACTACGCGACAATGATGAGAGTTCATTCTCGTTTTCTCATGACGCTCGTTTACATCGTGCTCGCCACTCTGGCTGGCGGGCTGCTTTCGGTTTTGGTTGCGGCGTGGCTGTCTGAGGCCCTGCTGGGCCGGCTGGTCAAGCACTTGGTGAGCCTGTCGGCGGGTGTGCTGCTGGGCGCTTCGCTCTTGCACGTTTTGCCCGAAGCCTTTGAGAGCCAAGCCAGCAGCCATGAGCTGTTTCTTTGTTTGCTCGGCGGCTTGCTGTTCTTCTTCTTGCTTGAGAAGGTGGAGCTATACCGCCACAGCCACCACCATGAGGGCGACGGCCACCATCATCACCACCACTTCGATGCCGAGCAGGCTGGCCGGGGCGGCTATTCGGTCTTGGTGGGCGACAGCATCCACAACTTTTGCGATGGCGTGTTGATCGCAGCCGCCTTTCTGGCGGACCCCAAGCTGGGCTGGCTCACCGCCTTGGCGGTGTGCCTGCACGAGATTCCACAGGAAGTGGGCGACTACTTGGTGCTTTTGAACGCGGGCTTCTCGAAGCGCAAGGCCTTGTTGTTCAATGCTTTGTCAGGCTTGGCTGCCGTGGTGGGTGGCGTGCTGGGTTACCTCTTGTTCGCCCAGTTTGAGCGCCTCTTGCCCTACCTGATGGTGGTCGCTTCATCCAGCTTCATCTATGTGGCCGTGGCCGATTTGATCCCCCAAATGCAGCGCCGCTTGCCTTTGCGAGACACCTTGCAGCAGGTGTGCTGGATTGGCGCAGGCCTTAGCCTGATGCTTTTGGCAACGATGGGGCACTCTCACTGAGTTGGCTACGTTGACTTGGTGAGCCACACCTCAAGCCCTTGGGCATTGAGCTCCAGGTCGGTGGCCAGCAAGCGGGCAACTTCAGCCTCGGGCAGTTCGCAGCCGTGTTCACGCAGGCTGTCGGTGTAGACGCCCAATAGCTCACGTTTGATGCGCTCATGGCGCTCCTGCTGGGCTGCCCTGGCCACTGCCACCATGCGGTCGATGAGGCTGTTCATGAGGCCGGCCAAGCGCGGCACGTCTTGCACCATCCCGTAATGGGTCAGGTAGAGCCGTTCGGGCGCAGTGGCCAGCATGCGGGCAATGCTGGCCTTCATGGCCTCTGGCTCGAACTGCACGGGCGTG
>JBKCVH010000097.1:0-20954 GCA_046317675.1 Burkholderiales bacterium | reverse complement strand
GTTTGACCTTGCCTACGACGACGGGCGTCCCGGCAGCGGCACGGTGCGTGTCACCAACAACCCGGGATTGGCCAGCTACACCGCGCTGAACGCCAACTACAAGGTCGCCACGTACAGCTTGTGCACCCAGCTCTGAGCCCGACAGTGCCGTGAGCCCAAGAAGCTCGTCACCCCAGCTCCAGCTTGTGCCAAGTCGCACGGGGAGGCAGGACGGCTTCACACTGGTCGAGATGGCGGTGGTGGTGCTCATCATCGGTTTGGTGATGACCATGGGCTTGGCAGCAGCAGGGTCCATGCTGCTGAATTCGCAACGCTCGGCCACGCGGGACCGCATGACGGCAGTGCGCGACGCAATGGTGGCTTACTTCGCACAGAACCAGCGCTTTCCTTGCCCCGATGCCGGCAGCAATGTCGGCAACACGGGGCGCGACGGCCTGGAGGACCGGGTGGTGGGCGGCGTCAACCCCGATCCGACCAGTGCCTGTACGAACAACATGGGCACCGTGCCTTATGCAACCCTGGGCCTGTCCCGCGACCAAGCTCTGGATGCGTGGGGCAACTTCATCACCTACCGTCTGGCCACCGCGCCGGCCTGGCACCTGAGTGCCACCTTTGCCTTGCCGGCGCCACCGGCTCCACCGGTGTGCAACCCGGCCGGCGTGCTGGCGCCCCCACTGCTTGGTTTGGGGGTGTTTTCGAGCCCGGCCGTCGCCCAGACAACGACGGCGGCGTGGGTGTTGATTTCGCATGGTCGCAACGGGCTGGGTGCGTGGAACACCGGCCCCAGCAATGCCTCGCGGAACGATCTGCCCGCAGGCGCCGACGAGTTGGCCAATACCCAGGTTGCCCCTGCGGGCCCTGCCGGCTATCGAGCCTATCCCTTCAGCGATGTGGCGCTCAATCCCATGGATGACCTCGTCACCACCCTGGTGGTGGGTGAGCTCAATGGGGCGTTGGCCAAGGCGGGGTACCAGCTATGCCGTTGAGATGCACATGCGCACGCACTTGACTTCCTCAGGCGCAAGGCTTTGTCGCCGAAGGCCCACCAGTAGCGACAGCCGCCCGGCTTTTTCGGGCCGGCTTGGCTGCCAGCGCGGCTTCACGCTCATCGAGATGGCTTTGGTGCTGGTGATCGGGGGCTTGGTGTTGGGCGCGGTGCTGGGCGCCCGCAGTGTGATCCGAAACGCGCAGGTGCATGACAGCGTGCGCGCAGCCACCGACCTGACCACAGCCGCCACGCAATATCGCGATCGCTATGGCATGTGGCCAGGAGACTTCACCAATGCGGTGGCGCTCATCCCCGCGCTGGGCTGCCCCAATGGCAACGGGAACGGTCGCATCGAAACCCAAGCGGAGTCGGACTGCGCGTCAGAGTCGCTGATACGCGCAGGATTCATCAAGGGAACGCCGGGTGCAGCGGTCACCGTACGCGGCATGGGGCTCAGTCTTCGGGCCCGCAATCTGTCGACGGTGGCCGGTCTGCCGGTCAATTGGGTGAATGTGGTGGAACTGACCGGCACCGATTGCGATTTTGGGGTGCGGCTGGATCGCGCCCTGGATGACGGAAACCTCAACACCGGCAACGTGCGCGCGACCGCCAATGTGTGCGGCGCCACGGGGGACGTGCAGGACGAGGGCGTGCAGGTGGCTGCTTTGGCCTTGCGTTTGAACTGACCCAAGATCCGGCAGTGGATCGCAGCCGAGGGCCGGGGCGTCTCGCCCCGGCATGGCGAGGCGGGTCGATGGCAAGCGCGAGTGCGCAGCGGCCTGAAGCGCCAGAGCAGCGGCTGCAGCGAAGCCGAGCTTGAAAGGCTGATTCGCAAAGATCAAAGTGCCGTTCGCACACTCCAAAGCTCAGGGAACAGCACGACTTCAAGCATCTTGCGCAAATAGGCCACACCCGCCGTCCCGCCCGTGCCGCGCTTGAAGCCAATGACGCGCTCCACCGTGGTCACATGCCGGAACCGCCAAAGGCGGAAGGCGTCTTCCAGGTCCACCAGTTCTTCGGCCATCTGGTAGAGGTCCCAGTTGGCCTCCGGCTGGCGGTAAACCTGGGCCCAGGCGGCTTCCACCGCCTCATTGGCGGCATGGGCTTGGGTCCAGTCGCGTTGCAGGCATTCGGCCGGAATGGCGAGGCCGCGCCGCGCCAGCAAGCGCAGCACTTCGTCGTAGAGGCTCGGAGTTTCGAAAGCAGCTTGAACCACCGCGAGGCGGTCCAGGTGGTGCGCGTGCGGACGCAGCAGCGCGGCATTCTTGTTGCCGAGCACAAACTCAATCTGCCGGTACTGGTGGCTTTGAAAGCCGCTGCTGTTGGAGAGGTAAGGGCGCACCGCGCTGTACTCGGGCGGCGTCATGGTGGCCAGAACATCCCAGGCATGCACCAACTGCTCCAAGATGCGGCTGACGCGCGCCAGCATCTTGAAGGCCAGCGGAAGGCGGTCTTCGGCCACCGCGGTGCGGGCGGCCATCAGTTCGTGCAGGGCCAGCTTCATCCACAGTTCGCTGGTTTGGTGCTGCACGATGAACAGCATCTCGTCATGCGCTGGCGATAGCGGTTTTTGCGCACTCAGGATTGCATCGAGCTGCAGGTAATCCCCGTAGCTCATGTCCTTGCTGAAGTCGAGATGGGCGTTGTGGTGCGGGTGCTCGTTGCTCAAGTTACTTTTCCTTTTCTTTGGAACCCGGGCGCGCGCCAGTCGCCGGTTTCAAGCACATCGGCAATGGCGTCAACGGCATCCACGGCGTCCACAAAGCGGGTGTACAGCGGCGTGAAGCCGAAGCGCAGCAGGTCAGGGCTGCCGGCCCGGAAGTCGCCCACCACGCCCCGGGCGATGAGGGCCTGCATGACGGCGTAGCCATCCACGTCGTTCGGCAATGAGATCGACACCTGGCTGCCGCGCTGCCCCGCCTCTCGGGGTGTCTCCACCTTAGCTTGCGGCAAGCGGGCATCGACGGTGCTGATGAAGGCCTCGGTCAAGGCCAGCGACTTGGCGCGGATGGCCGCCATGCCGCCCAGTTGCTGGGCGGTGTCAAACACATCGAGCGCAGCTTCCAGCGCAGCCAGGGCAATCACAGGTGGGGTACCGCACTGGTACTGCTGGATGCCGGGCGCGGGCCGGTACTCTGGGTCAAAGGCGAAGGGCGCGTTGTGGCCCAGCCAGCCGGTGAGCGGTTGCCACACCTGGCCTTGGTGGCGCGGGTGGACCCACACAAAAGCTGGGGCGCCAGGGCCGCCGTTCAGGTACTTGTAGCCGCAGCCCACGGCGAAGTCGGCGGCGCTTCCGAGCAAGTCGACCGGCACCGCGCCAGCGCTGTGGGCCAGGTCCCAAACGGCGAAAGCGCCAGCCTGGTGCGCCCAGCGGGTGAGCAGCGGCATGTCGTGCATGCGCCCACTGCGATAGTGAACGTGCGTGAGCATGAGCACGGCACAGCGCTCGTTGAGCAGGGGCGGAATGTCTTCGGGGGCATCCACCAGTAGCAGCTCGCTACCGTGGGCCCGCACCACCGACTGAGCGATGTAGTTGTCTGTCGGGAAGTTGCTCCGTTCGCTCACCACCACCTTGCGCTGGCCCTGCTGCAACTGCAGCGCGGCATGGAGCACTTTGTAGAGGTTCACCGAGGTGGAGTCGGCCACCAGCACTTCGCCGGCGCGCGCGCCAATCCAGGGGGCAATGCGGTCGCCCAAGCGGCGCGGCGCGTCAATCCAGCCGGCCGTGTTCCAACTGGAAATGAGGTCTTGCCCCCATTCCTGCTCTACCGTGCGGCGCACGCGTTCGGCGGTGGCTTTGGGGAGCGCGCCGAGCGAGTTGCCATCGAGGTAAATCAGCGCCTCGGGCAAATTGAAATGGCCGCGCAGAGCGGCCAAGGCGTCTTGCGCATCCAGCGCTAGGGCTTGTTCACGTTGCATCAAAGTTCCCTCAAGATGGCCCTTACCGGGCTGGCACAGGCACCCACCCAACGCAAGGGCAGGGCAATGAGTTCGTAATCGCCCTCGGGCACGTCGTCGAGCACGAGGTTTTCCAGCACCCGCAGATCATGCCGTCTCAGTTGCTGGTGGGCATCCAGGGTTTTGCTTTGCGCAGGGTCGACCGAGGCGGTGTCAATGCCCACCAAACGCACGCCCAGCCCCGCCAGCAGGGCCAGGGTTTCAGGGGCGTAGGCGGGGAAGTCGTCGCGCCACACGGTGTCGGCCCGCTGGCAGGTGCGCAGCAGTACGCGCTCGGGCAGGGCCTGCAAATGATGCTGGAGGTGCACGGGCTCCACGAGCGAAACGCCTATGGCGTGAATGACGCGGCAAGGACCCAAGTAGTCATTGAGGTCCACGGCATCGATGCTGTTGCCTTCGTTGGCGTAGTGCAGTGGCGCGTCAGCGTGGGCGCCCACGTGCGGGCTCGTGGTCACGGCGCTCAAGTTCACCGGGCAGTCGGGCGTCAGGCGCGCCGTCCAGCGCAGGCTGAAGGCTTCATCGCCCGGAAAAATCGGGCTGTTGGCGTGCACGGGCGGGGAAATGTCCCAAATCTTGCGTTGGCTCATAGCCCGCAGTTTGCGCTCTGGCTAGCATGGCGTACCCCGAGGAGACCCCATGCAAGCCTTTGACTGGATGGACCCGCTGCGCCTGGATGCGCAGCTGAGCAGCGACGAGCGCGCCGTGCGCGATGCCGCAAGCCGCTATGCGCAGCAAGAGCTGCTGCCCCGCGTGCTGCAGGCGTTTCGCAACGAAACGACCGACGCCCGCATTTTTCGGGAGATGGGTGATCTGGGCTTGCTCGGCTCGACCTTGCCCACACAGTACGGCTGCGCCGGCTTGAACCAAGTCAGCTACGGCTTGGTGGCGCGCGAGGTGGAGCGCGTGGACAGCGGCTACCGCTCCATGCTGTCGGTACAAAGCTCCTTGGTCATGGTGCCCATCGAGAAGTTTGCTTGCGAAGCCCTCAAGCAGCGCCTGCTGCCCAAATTGGCCACCGGCGAGTTGATTGGCTGCTTTGGCCTGACCGAACCCGACCACGGCTCAGACCCGAGCTCCATGGTCAGCCGGGCCAAGGCGGTGCCCGGCGGCTACCGGCTCACGGGCCGCAAGATGTGGATCACCAACAGCCCCATTGCCGATGTGGCCGTGGTGTGGGCCAAGGACGATGACGAGCAGATTCGCGGCTTTGTGATGGAAAAAGGCATGCCCGGCTGGAGCGCGCCGGCCATCCACGGCAAGGTGGGCCTGCGGGCCAGCATCACGGGCGAACTGGTGTTTGACGATGTGTTCATCCCCGAAGAAAACGCTTTCCCGGATGTGCGCGGCTTGAAAGGGCCGTTCACCTGCCTGAACAGCGCGCGCTACGGCATTGCGTGGGGCACGCTCGGCGCGGCGGAAGACTGCTGGCTGCGCGCGCGCCAGTACGTGCTGGACCGCAAGCAGTTCGGCCGGCCCCTGGCGGCCAACCAGCTCATTCAAAAGAAGCTTGCCGACATGCAACCCGACATTGCGCGCGGCTTGCAGGCCTGCCTGCGGCTCGGGCGCATGAAGGATGAAGGCAGCGATGCACCTGAGATCACCTCCATCCTCAAGCGCAACAGCTGTGGCAAAGCACTCGACATCGCGCGCACGGCCCGCGACATGATGGGCGGCAACGGCATCAGTGACGAATACGGCGTGGCGCGGCACTTGGTGAACTTGGAGGTGGTCAACACCTACGAGGGCACGCATGACATCCACGCCCTGATTCTGGGTCGCGCCCAAACCGGCATTGCTGCCTTCTGATGCGCATTGCGCTGATCGGGGCGGGCCGTTTGGCGGCCCACTTGGCGCTGGCCCTGCAGGCCATTGGCCGCTCACCCATTGCCCTGGGAGCCCGTGATGCCGCGCGGGCCGCGTCGCTTGCGCGCGCACTCGGCCTTCCGGTAAGCGAACCTGCGCAGGCCATGCAGGGTGCCGACTGGGTCTTCCTTTGTGTGCGCGACGAAGCCATTGCGCCGCTTGCCGCCAGCCTGCCCTGGCAGGGGCAATTGGCGCTGCACACCAGCGGCGCCACCTCCTTAGAAGCCCTTGCGCCCGCCCAGCGCCGTGCTGGATTTCATCCGCTTCAGTTGTTTGCCAACCCGCTGCCCAGCGCAGCCGCCGCAAAAGCCAGTTTCCAACAGGTGCGCGTGGGCATTGAGGCACAAGCCGCCGACTATGAGGCGCTGGCAGAACTGGCCCAGGCCTTGGGCGCCGTGCCTTTGGCGCTGCCTGGCGCGGCGCGGGTGCGCTACCACGCAGCCGCCAACCTGAGCGCCAGCGCGCTGTTTGCGCCGCTGCAACTGGCGGCCAAAGTGTGGTCTGAGGCCTTAGGGCAAAGCGAGCAAGAAGCTTGGCTGGCGCTGCAGCCCTTGGCGCAAGGCGCCTTGCAAGCGGCGCTGGAGCGAGGCCTCGCCGGCGCCCTCAGCGGCCCCATGGCGCGCGGAGATGCTGCCGTGCTGCGCAGCCACCTTCAGGCGCTGGACAGCGACGCCGTGCCGCTCTACCGCGCCCTGATGCAGGCCTTGCTGCCCTTGGCCGAGGCCGGGGGGCGCCTCGACGAAGCTCAACTGCAGGCGCTGCGGCAAGCGCTTGAAAGCCCACGCTCCTAGCGGCTGTGCGAGGTGAGCGAGGCCAGCGGCGCCGCCATGCTCACGCCCGGGGCCGCTGAGCGCGCTGCGCGTGGTGCCGCCAAGCTGGTGTCGGTTTCGTCAATCAGGCTGAGGGCCGAGTCCACGACCACGCCGCGCCGCATGGCCAGCCCAACGGCCAAGATGTCGATCACCAGCAGGTGCAAGATGCGACCGACCATGGGCAGGTGGGTTGCGATGTCTTCCTGGTGATCCACCAACAAGGCAACGTCGGCCTTGCGCACCAAGGGACTTTGGCTGGCCGTGATGGCGATCACTTGGGCCCCACGCGCATGGGCGGTTTCAGCCACCTCCAGCAACTCCGGCAACTGGCCTGCCGCACTGATGATCAGTGCGACATCGCCCGGCCCCAGCACTTGGGCTGCAAGCTGCTGCAGGCGCGGCTCGGTGTAGCAACTCGACGGCATGCCGAAGCGCAGGAATTTGAACTGTGCGTCTTGGGCCACCACGCCGTAATGGCCGCTGGCGAAGCAGTCGACGCGCTTGGCTTGCATCAACAGCTCGGTGGCGCGGTCAATGGTCTCGCGGTTGAGCTGGCTGCGCACTTGCAAGATGGCGCTGGCCGTGTTGCCCAGCACCTTGGCGCCCAGCTCGACCATGCTGTCGTCTTCATTGACTTTGGTGTGCGTGACGGGAACCGTACCCGTCAAGCCCGAGGCAAGCCGCAGCTTGAAGTCGGACAAGCCCTCGCAACCCATGGAGCGGCAAAACCGAATGACCGTGGGCTGGCTCACGCCCGAGAGCTTGGCAATCTCGGAGATGGGGTCGCTGAGAACGGCCCGAGGCCGCGCCAGCACCTGGTCGGCCACCCGCTGCTCAGCCGGGGTGAGCTTGGGCTTGGCGCGCCGGATTTGCCCCAGGATGGCCGCACCTGGGCTGGCCTGGAGCTTGCGGAGTTGCGACTCCAAGATGGCCGAAGCGCCCTTGAACGTGGCCTGCTCGGCGGTGATCACGTAGGTCGGAATGCCGGCCACGTATTCACCAAACCGGCCGCGCTCTTCAAAGCGGCGCCGGAAAGGGCTGTCAGCAAACAGCTTGCCCAAGCGCGGAACGATGCCGCCACCCACAAAAACGCCGCCGCGTGCACCCAGGGTCACGGCCAAGTTGCCGGCCGCTGTGCCCAATAGGGCGCAAAAAACGTCAACGGTTTCAAGGCACAAGCTGTCGCTACCGTCGAGCGCCCCCTGCGTGATCTCGGGGGCCTGCCGGGCAGGCGCTTGCACGCCATGCAACTCGGCCAAGGCGCGGTGGATCAAGGCCAAGCCCGGGCCGGAGAGCAAGCGCTCAAAGGAAACGTGGGAGAACTCGCGCCATGCGTGCCGCAAGATCGCGATTTCGCGTTCATCGCGGGGCGAGAAGCTGGTGTGGCCGCCCTCAGTGCCCAGTGCAATCCAGCCGTCGCCGGCGGGAATCAAGCCCGAAACGCCGAGGCCCGAGCCGGAGCCCAGCAGCCCAATCACGCTGTTGGGCAAGCCTTCGCCGCCACCAATTTGCGCCCGTTCGTTCTTTTGAAGGCGCGGCAGGGCTTGGGCCAGGGCGGTGAAGTCGTTCACCACCACCAGGGTGTCCAGCCCCAGTTGTTGCCGCATGGCCTCGATGCTGAACTGCCAGTGGTAGTTCGTCATCCGCACTTGGTCGCCCTCAACCGGGTTGGCAATGGCGACGCAGGCGTGCGAGACGCGGTTATCGTCTCCAGGCGGGAGGCTGTCGAGGTAAGCGCGCACCGCCGCAAAAAAGTCAGCGTGGTCAGCGCACCGCAAAGACTGCGCTTGCACAAACTGGCCCGCTTCGCGCTCCAAGGCAAAACGCGCATAGGTGCCGCCGATGTCAGCGAGGAGGCGAGGGCGCTCGAAGTTCATGCAAGTGTTGTGAAGTTACAGCCCTGCATTATGGAAGGCGGCCGCAGTCGCCATGATGCGGGCATACGGCAGGGTGCCGGCCGCCCGCGTGTAGGCAAACTACACCTCAGCGCGGGCCTGTAAAGTGGATGTTCTTCCATGTAACGAACGAAATCGCGTTGCCCGGGTCGTTCCGCTTGTTGTTTCTCTGTAGTTTTGCTACCGTTGTGCCGGGCTTCCGTTTTGGGATCGGCGAGTCCACCTTTTAAAGCTGACATGCACCTACACGCCATTTCGACCGTTTCCGAAGCCAAAGCGGGCTCAAAGCACCCGTGGTTGCTTGCCGATATCGGCGGGAGCAATGCCCGGTTTGCCTGGTTGCCCCACGAGGGAGCGCAGCCCTCCCACGTCAGAACATTGGCGGTGGCCGAGTACCCTCAATTGGCGGATGCCGTGCGGGCTTACCTAGAAGGCTTGGTGCACGCGGGCCAAGTGCCCCATGGGGTGCAGCCCAGTGCGGCAGCCTTTGCAGTGGCCACGGCCGTGGATGGCGATCGCATTGAGTTCACCAACAGCAGTTGGGCCTTCTCCAGCCGCGAGTTGGCTCGGCAGTTGGGCTTGGGGTCGCTCCAGGTTTTGAACGACTTTGAGGCCTTGGCCTTGTCTTTGCCCCGCTTGCGCCCGGGTCAGTGGCAGAGCTTGCCAGGGCAGGGTCCCTCGGTGGCCAACTTTGCTGCGCCTTTGGCGGTGGTCGGGCCGGGCACCGGGCTGGGGGTGGCCGGGCTCATGCCGGGTGCGCGCGGTTGGACTGCGCTGGCGGGTGAAGGTGGGCACTCCACCTTGGCGCCCTGCAATGACTTTGAATCTGAACTGCTGAGCGCTGCGCGCAAAGAGTTCCCACATGTGTCGGCGGAGCGCTTTTTGTCGGGCATTGGCTTGCCGGTTCTGTACCGGGCGGTGGCTGCGGTGCGTGGGCAAAAGCCTGTGCCAGATGTGGATGGCAAGTGGGTGGTTGAACGCGCGCTGGCCCAAGATGACCCGCTGGCTGACGCCACCATCGGCGCCTTTTGCGCCATGTTGGGTGGCTTTGCCGGCTCCATGGCGCTGACCTACGGTGCACGCGGTGGGGTCTTCATCGGCGGCGGCATCGTGCCCCGTTTGGGTGAGCGCTTTGCGCAGTCCGAATTCCGTGCTCGCTTCGAGGCCAAGGGGCGCTTCAGCGACTACCTACGGGCCATTCCCACCCTGCTGATCACCGACACCCTGGTGGCGCTAGACGGCGCGGCCCAGGCGCTGGCTCAGGCTCGCTGAAGACAGCAAGGCTCGGCTGAGCCTTGCAAAGGCCTTTGACCTCCTCGGCGTTGTGAAGCGCTCGGCGCCTATTTGCTTAATCACCGGCGCGTCGCTCATGTCTTTGCTCCCACCGAAGGTGGGATTGCCGGCTCGCTCGGCCAGTTGGCGGCAGCCGCCTTCCCCTGTCCTTGCTGTTGGGCTTTGGCACCCAGCAAACAGGCGGGTGCGAGGCTTGATCAAGGCTTTCTGGCTTGGTGTCATGGCAAGCGGTTGAACCTAGATCCTGCAGTTGATCGCAGCCGAGGGGCTGAGGCCGGGCGCATCGGGCCCTGTGGGCGCTTTGTGCCTGCCGAAGGCCGGGGCGTCTCGCCCCGGCATGGCGAGGCGGGTCGTTGGCAAGGCGCGAGTGCGCAGCGGGCTCTCTGCCCGCAAGCGCGAGCAACGCCGCCAGCGGCCTGAAGCGCCAGACCAGCGGCTGCGAAGCGCTTTCACCCCATCGGTGAGGACCGTCGTGCGCGCAAACCGTTGATCTGCCAGGTGATTGCGGCGGAAGCAAGCGGTCAACTGCCGGATCTAGGTTTAACCGTGGGCCCGCGCAGACGCCAAAGGCTTTGACCGGTGAAAAACCTTGTTTAAGGAACGATTAAGGACAAAAATCATTCCTATGGCAACTTTTAGACATCCCGTCCCCATCCTTGTGCAGCGCAGTTTGGCCGCCCTGGGTGGGCGTATTGCGGTGGCACGCAAGGCACGGGGCTTGACGCAGGTTCAACTGGCGTTTTCGGCCGATGTGGGTGTGAGCACCGTGGCGGCGCTGGAGGGCGGCCACCACGGGGTGAGTTTGGGCAACTTGCTGAAAGTGCTGGCGGCGCTGGATCTCTTGGCCCAAGTGGACGACTGGTTGCTGCCCGAGCGCGACGCGGCCGTGCTGGCCTACGCCACCGACCGACTTGCGCCATGAGCACGCCGGTTTGGCAGTGGCTGCCCGGTTGCACCGAGCCGGTCCTCGTGGCGGAATTGAGCCGTTTGCCAGCGGCGGGCGGGGCGCGGTGGGTCTATGCACCGGGCTACTCCGAGCGGGCCGATGCCCTGGCCCCAGACCCCGTGCATTTGCGCCTGACGCGCTCAAGCCGAGGCCTACGGCTAACGGCCAGCGATGGCTTGCCCGGTGTGCTGCGCGATGCGGCACCTGCCGGCTACGGTGCCGACCGTTTGGATGCTGCAGCCGGCCGCACTTTGGCACCCCTGGAGCGTCTGGAACTGGGCCCAGCCGACGGGGTCGGCGCTTTAGAAGCTTGCCGCGATGTCGAGCGCAAATTGACATGGCGCCCCCATGATCTGGACGATTTGGCGGTACTGGCCGCCGGCTTGGCGGAGCAGGCGCCAGCCAGCCGGGCCGTTCGCCAACTGCTGGACGACGCAGCCACCAGTGCGGGCGGCGAACGGCCCAAGGTGACGGTGCGTGACGGCCACCGCTGGTGGCTGGCCAAGATGGCCGACCGGGGTGACTTGCCTGATTTGCCCGCCAAAGAGTTCGTGACCATGCGCCTGCTGGCGCAGTTGAACGGCCAACCCGACATTCGCACCCCAGAGGTGCGGCTGGTACGTTGCGGCGCCCATGCGGTGTATTTGATTGAACGCTTTGACCGCATGGTGAGCGCTGGGCACCCCGCTGCCGCCCCAACCCGGCGTGCCTACGCGAGCGCGCACACGGTGCTGGGCTTGAACCTGGAGGCCCTGGCAGGCGATGTGCGACGCTCGTACTTGGTGTTTGCCGACGAAATGGCGCGATGGATGCGCGGCAGCCCCTTCGCGCTGGCCGACCGGCAAGAGTTGTGGCGGCGCATGGCGGCCAACGCCTTACTGGGCAACGTGGACGACCACCCCCGAAACCACGGCCTGCTGTGGCAAGACGGCGGCTGGCGCTTGTGCCCAGCCTTTGACGTGACACCCGTTGCGCAGCAAGCGCCGGTGGTGCTGCGCATGGCGGTGCACTTGGACGGTGCCGCCGAGGCCAGCGTGGAGCGCCTGCTGCAGAGCGCGCCGCACTTCGGCGTTGAGATTGGGGCGGCGGCCGATTGGCTGGGTCGGAAGTCCAACTTCATTGCCGAGCAGTTCGAGGCCGAGTTGCGAGCGGTGGGCGTGCCCGAGCTCGGCATTGCGGCGGTTCGGTGCGCTTACTGCATGGCCCTTGGCATCGCCACAGCACCCGGTGGGGTGAAAGATGCTGCAGCGCGTGTGGCGGACCAAGCGGCCAAACGTCAACGGCGGGGCGCTCGGTTCAGCAGATGACCTTTCGCCGCGCCCACAATCCCGCGCCATGACCCCAGCTGCTCACAGCCCACTGCTGAACACCCAGCCGGCCACCCTCGGCGTGGCCATCGCCTGCTTGGCCCCTACGCTGCTGGCCTACAACCTCACCCCAGCTTCCACGCTCTTCAACCAGCTATTGGCCTTGAGCGCCTGGGGCGGCGTTCTGGTGGTGTTTGCTTGTAGGCGGCCCTCTTTCCAGATGGGGGGCGGTGCGATGGCGGCGGTCCTGGCGCTGGCGCTTTGCGCCTTGGCGCTGCTGGCCTCCGCGCTGCGCTTGCAAGCACCGCAAGAGTTAGGACCCTTGAGCACGCTCTTTGCGACGGCGGCCGTTTTATGGCTCGGTGCGAGTGAGCCCCTTCGAGATCGGCCGCGTTTGGCCGACGGGCTTGCTTGGGGCTGCCTCTTGGCAGGGCTGGCGGGCGTTCTCATCGGTCTCATCCAGGTTTTCGCACCGCAGCTTGCTGACGGCCAGTGGCTTGCCCGCTCCGGGCTCGCTGGCCGCGCCATTGGCAATGTGCGGCAGCCCAACCACCTCGCCACCCTGCTGTTGATGGGCTGCGTGGCCTTGATTTGGTTGGCGCAGCGCCGCAACTGGCCGCTGGCTTTGGGCGGGGCCCTCATGGGCTTGCTCGTGTTCGGCGTGGTGCTCACCGCCTCGCGCACCGGGCTTTGGTTTGGTGTGCCGCTGCTGGTGCTCTGGGGCCTTTTTGACCGTCAACTGCCAGGCCGTTGGCGCCTGCTGCTGCTGGCCACGCCGCTGCTGGCTGGCTTGGCGTGGCTGGTGCTGCACTGGTGGGCCGCCAGTGGCGCAGGGGTATTTGGCGCCGAGGCGCGGCTGGACCAAGAGGGTGCTGGGTCACCGTCTCGGCTGAAGATTCTGGCCAATGCCTGGGCCTTGCTGCAGCAGCAGCCGTGGACGGGGGTGGGCTGGGGTGAATTCAACCGCGCTTGGACGCTGACGCCCTTCCCCGACCGGCCTGTGGCCTTCTTTGACCACTCGCACAACCTGCCGCTGCAATTGCTGGTGGAACTGGGCTGGCCGCTGGGCTTGGCGGTGATTGGCCTGCTGCTGACCGCATTGGGGCAAGCGCTGCGGCTGGCTTGGCGCGCGCAAGGCGATGAGGCCATGGTGCGGCGTGCGGCCTTGATGCTGGTGGTGGTGGTGGGCCTGCACAGCCTGCTGGAGTACCCGCTTTGGTATGCCTACTTTTTGCTGCCCACGGCCTTTGCGCTGGGGCTGGCCTTGGCGCCGGAGGCGTCGGCCGAGGCCAGCGCTGTGCCGCCTTCAGACTGGGCGCCCACGCGCTGGATGGGCATGCTCTTGATTATTGGCTGCGCCTATGCGCTGTGGGAATTCCAACGCGTATCGGCCATCTACCAGCCCGGACCCCGTGGCGAGAGCCTGCAAACGCGCATTGAGCGCGGCCAGCTCACCGTTTTCTTCTCGCGCCATGCCGATTACGCTGCGGCCACGTCAATGGGCGCGAACGCAGCCGCACTGGCTGCTGCAGAACGAACCGGTCACCAACTGATTGATGTGCGCTTGATGATGGCTTGGGCCAAGAGCCTGCATGCGGTGGGCGAGACCGACAAGGCGCGCTACATGGTGGCGCGCCTGCGCGAGTTCAGATCTCGCGAGGGGGAAGCTTGGTTGGCCACTTGCGCCGATGAGCCGGCGGCTTGGTTTTGCAAGCCTCCCGAGAAGAGCTACAGCTGGCGCGACTTTTAGTGCGGCGCTGGCGCGGGGCTAAAGCGCTGCGGCTCAATACCCTTTGGCGCCCACCCGCGCCGCACTGCGCCCGATGGCTAAAAGCAGGCCAAGGCTCAAGCCCAGCATCACCATGGCCGTGCCGCCGTAGCTCACAAAGGGCAAAGGCACGCCCACCACGGGCAAGAGGCCAATGACCATACCCATGTTGACGAACACATAGCTGAACACGCTCATGGTGATGGCGCCGGCGAGCAAGCGTTCGAACAAGCTCGGGGCACCGCCGGCGATGGTCAAGCCTCGAAAGATCAGGGCACTGAATCCGACCAGCAAGGCCAAGGCGCCGAACAGCCCAAACTCCTCGGCGTAGGCAGCAAAAATGAAATCGGTGGTGCGCTCGGGAATGAACTCCAGGTGCGTTTGCGTGCCCTGCATGAAACCCTTGCCAAACACGCCGCCACTGCCGATGGCAATCTCGCCCTGCAAGATGTGGAAGCCTTTGCCGAGCGGGTCTTTGTGCGGGTCGAGCAGGGTGCAAACGCGCTGCTTTTGGTAGTCGCGCAGCACCACCCACTTCACATCGTCCTGGCAAATGGTTTCCTCACTGACCACCAAGGCGGTGGCGCCCAGCACGCCGGCCATCACCACGGGCACGATGAGCTTCCAGCTCAGGCCGGCGAAGTAAATGATGTACAGCCCAGCAAACAAGATGAGCAAGGAGGTGCCGAGGTCTGGCTGATTGGCGACCAAGCCCACGGGGATGGCCAGCAGGAAAAAGGCGACCAAGAAGTCCAGCACCTTGAGCTGGCCTTCCCGCAACTGGAACCACCAAGCCAGCATGAGCGGCACGGCAATCTTCAAGATCTCGCTGGGCTGAATCACGGTGATGCCCACGTTGAGCCAGCGCGTGGAGCCTTTGCGGGAAATGCCGAACAGCGCCACCGCAATCAGCAGCACCACCCCCAGCACGTAAAGCGGCACCGCGAGTTTGCTGAGCTTGTGCGACGGCACTTGCGCCACCAACAGCATGAGCGCAATGCCGATGGCGAAGTTGCGCGCATGGTCTTCAAACCGCGTGCCGTGGTCGTAGCCCACCGAGTACATGGCCAGCAGGCCCCACACCATCAACCAAAGGCAGACGAGGAGCAAAGGGCCATCGAGGCCCTGCCAAAGCGGGCGCAGGCGGCGCCAGAGCGCGGGGCGCTGAAAGACAGTCATGGCTTAGAGGCCCCCGAAGCAGGAGCCGATGCCGAGGCAGCAGCTACTGGAACTTGCCCCGGCAAAAGCCACTCTTTGGCGGGCCTGGGCTTGCCCACGGGCGCACCCACTTGACCGGTGCGCACCAGCGCCATGTCTTCTTCACTCGGGACGACACCCGTGAGCAGGTAGTCGAACACCCGGCGCGCAATCGGCGCTGCTGCCGTGGAGCCAAAGCCGGCGTTCTCCACGATCACGGCGAGCGCCACGCGAGGCTGGTCGACGGGCGCATAGGCCATGTACCAACTGTGGTCGCGTTGCCGCTCGGCCATGGCGGCGGCGTTGTACTTTTGGCCCTTCCGCAGGCCCACCGCCTGCGCCGTGCCGGTCTTGCCGCCGCTGCTATAGGGCGCACCCGCAAACACACGGGTGGAGGTGCCGGTTTGCGTGACGCCCCAAAGCGCCTCTTTGAGCATGGCGGTGTGCTCGGGCTTGATGGGCAGAGGCGACAGCGCGTCGCCCGCCAAGCGCTTGCGCTCGTGCGCGACGAGGTCCTCCACCTCCCGCACCAAGCGCGGCCGGAAGCGTTGCCCACCGCTAACGAGTGTGGCCGTGGCACTGGCCACTTGCAGCACGGTGAAGGTGTTGTAGCCCTGGCCAATGCCCAGCGAGATGGTCTCTCCCGGGAACCAGTCCTGCTTGAGCACGCGCTTCTTCCAGGCTTTGCTGGGCAGCACACCGGGCAACTCGCCCGGCAAGTCGATCTCGGTTTTGCGACCGAAGCCGAGTGGCTCCATTTGGGCGTGCATGGTGTCCACACCCATCAGGTGGGCTGCTGAGTAGTAGTAGACGTTGCTCGACTCCACGATGGAGCGGCGCATGTTCATGGCACCGCCGCGCTCGTTCTCCGGGCTGCCGAAGTTGCGACCCCCAAAGCTGTAAACCAAGGTGTCGTTGACGATGGTCTCGGGCGTGCGCAGCCCGGTGTTCAGCAGCGCCATGGCCATGAAGGGCTTGTAGGTCGAGCCCGGCGGGTAGAGGCCCCGCAGCGCGCGGTTCAGCAGCGGCTTGTCGGGGTCTTCATTGAGGAGCTTCCAGTTGTCAACGTCGATGCCGTCCACGAAGAGGTTCGGGTCAAAGCCCGGCTTGCTCACCAGCGCCAGCACCTCGCCATTGCGCGGGTCAATGGCCACCAAGGCACCGCGCCGGTCACCAAACATTTGCTCCACCAAGTGCTGCAGCTTGATGTCAACGGAAAGGTGCAGCGTTTGCCCAGGGCGTGGCGGCTTGTGGCCGAGTTGACGCACCGCTTTACCGCCCGCGCTGGTCTCCACCTGCTGAAAGCCGGTGATACCGTGCAACTCTTCCTCATAGGCCTGCTCGATACCGAGCTTGCCGATGTGGTCGGTGCCCCGGTAGTTGCCCAGGCGCTCCGGCTCCCAATCCTCCATGGCCACACGGTCGCGCGCCGAGATGCGCCCGATGTAGCCCAGCAGGTGGGCCCCCACCTCGCCCAGGGGGTACTGGCGGAACAAGCGCGCCTGCACATCCACGCCGGGGAAGCGCCAGCGCTGTGCCGCAAAGGTGGCCACTTCGGCGTCGCTGAGCAAATTGCGAATCGGAAGGCTTTCGAAACGCTTGCCATCTGCCAGCAAGCGGTAGAAGCGCTTGCGGTCACGGGCTTGAATCTCAACGACGGTCGCGAGCTCGTCAATCACCGCGTCCAACTCGCCCTGCACCTGGCTGGGCGTGATCTCCAGGGTGTAGGCCGAGTAATTGGTGGCCAGCAGCACGCCGTTCCGGTCAAGGATTTGCCCACGGTTGGGTGCGACCGGCAGCACGCTGATGCGATTGCTCTCGGCCGCTGCCATGTGCTCCTCGTGCTGGTGAATCTGCAGGAACACGAGCCGCGCCACCAAGAGTGAGAAACAAGCCAGCACAAAGCCCACCGCAACCCACAGGCGTATGCGAAAGCGAGCCAGCTCGCGGGCGGTGTCGCGGATCAGCGCCATGAACTAGAGCGGCCGGTGTTCATCGCGGTCCGGCGCGCGACGCTGCGGTGCCAGCAGCAGCGCGCTGGCCAGCGGCCAGAGCAGCGCCTCGAAGACGGGCGCGAACAGCAAGGTCCACTCGGGCCACATGCCGCCCACCGCCAAACGCACCACGACCTGCACCGTGTGGGCCAGCAAAAACAGCGGCAAGACCTGCAAGGTTTGCTCGACGACACCAAACCACAGCAACCGGCGGTGCAAGCTCACCGCCAGGAACGACAACCCGGCGTAGGCCAAGGCGTGTTGCCCCAGCACCGCGCCGTGGTTCACATCCACGATCAAGCCCAGCAAGAACGCCCAACCCACCCCGATGCGCTGGCTCTGGTGCACGTTCCAAAACACCAACACCACGGCCAGCACGCTGGGCAGCATCGGCTCGCGGCCGACCGGCAGCATGTCGATGAACAGCGCCAGCATCAAGGACAAAAGGATGAACCAGGGCTTGGCGGGGAGCAGCAGCTGTTTGCCGCGCGGCATGATCATGGCGCGCTCCTTGGCCGGCGCCGGGCCGCCCCAAGCCGGCCAAACCCCCTTGGGGGGCAGGGCGCAACTTGTGCGCCCGTGTGGGCCAACAGGTTCTGCATGATCATGGCGCGCTCCCGGGTCGCTTGGACGCTTCAGCGCGTTCGCGTCGGTCGGCCTTCAAGGCCGCTGGAGCTGGCGCGGCGGCTTCTGCCTGGGCGTCACTCACCCGTGTGGATGGCTTCAGCACCAGCACCTGCCGCGCCCGGTCGGCCACGGCATACGGCTGCGCCAGCACGCGGGCAAAACTGGTTTGACCGCGCCGCTCCACCTCGGCGACGCGAGCGACGGGAAGGCCTGCCGGGTACACGCCATCGAGGCCCGAAGTGCGCAGCACGTCGCCTTCCTTGATGTCGGCATTGGCCGCGACGAAGCGCAGCTCCAGGCCAAAACGCCGTTCACCGCCGTAGGCCACATGCAAAGCACCGGTGCGGCTGTTGC
This sequence comes from Burkholderiales bacterium, assembly GCA_046317675.1. GTDB lineage: Bacteria > Pseudomonadota > Gammaproteobacteria > Burkholderiales > Burkholderiaceae_C > Inhella. The sequence continues at coordinate 2,952 of JBKCVH010000097.1, read as the reverse complement.
GCACCGGGATGGTGGACTCACGGTCGGCCAGCAACACGAGCTCGCTGGAGTTCAAGTGCACGCGGCGCAGCAGCCCGAGCACACCGCGCTCGTCAATCACGGGGGCGCCGGGCGCTAGGCTGTCGGTGCGCCCCCGGTCCAGCACCACGCGGCGGGCAAAGGCATCGGCCTGCTCGTAAAGCACTTCGGCAGACACGGTGGCCACGGGAAGGCTGTCACGCAGCCTCAGCAGGCGGCGCAATTGTTCGTTCTCGGCACTCAGCGTTTGGGTGCGCGCCAACACCAAGGCTTGGGCTGCCAACTGCTTGCGCGCGCGCGCTTCGGCGGCCATAGCGCTTTCGGCACCCCGCAGGCGGTCCTGCAGGCCCTCCCAGGCGTCCACGGGCGTCAGCAACACACGCTGCACGGGCAGCAAGGCGCTGGCAAGCAAGCTGCGCAATGGCGGCGTGAGGCCAAAGCGGGCATCGGCCACCATGAGCACGATGGCCATGCCGGCGCAGAGCAAGAGTTTGCTCAGCGCCGTCGGGCCCTGGCGGAACAGTGACGGAGGGCGGCGGTCGAGGGTGGCAAGGGCCACTGCGACCTCGGCTTAGTCGCTGGTAAAGATCGAACCGCTGCGGTCCAGGTGATCCAGCGCCATGCCGCAACCGCGCACCACGCAGGTCAGCGGGTCTTCGGCCACCAAGACAGGCAGGCCGGTTTCTTCGCGCAGCAAGCGGTCCAGGTCGCGCAGCAAGGCGCCGCCGCCGGTGAGCATCATGCCGCGGTCGGCGATGTCGGCGCCCAGCTCCGGCGGGGTCTGTTCCAGCGCGTTCTTCACGGCGGACACGATTTGGTTCAGCGGGTCGGTCAGAGCTTCAAGAATTTCGTTGCTGCTGATGGTGAAGCTGCGCGGCACACCTTCGCTGAGGTTGCGGCCCTTGACTTCCATCTCGCGCACCTCGCTGCCGGGGAAGGCAGAACCGATTTGCTTCTTGATGGCCTCAGCGGTGGGCTCGCCAATCAACATGCCGTAGTTGCGGCGGATGTAGTTGATGATGGCCTCGTCGAACTTGTCGCCACCCACGCGCACGCTGCCCTTGTAGACCATGCCGCCCAAGGACACGACGCCGACCTCGGTGGTGCCGCCCCCGATGTCGATGACCATCGAACCCGCCGCCTCGCTGACGGGCAAGCCAGCGCCAATCGCGGCGGCCATCGGCTCCTCAATCAGTTCCACGCGGGAAGCGCCGGCACCCAGGGCTGCGTCGCGAATCGCGCGGCGTTCCACCTGGGTGGAGCCGCAGGGCACGCAAATGATGATGCAGGGGCTCGGGCGCATCATGGACTGCGGGTGCACCATGCGGATGAACTGCTTGATCATCTGCTCGGTGATCACGAAGTCGGCAATCACGCCGTCCTTCATGGGGCGAATCGCCTCGATGTTGCCGGGCACCTTGCCGAGCATGGCCTTGGCTTCACGACCTACCGCCTGGATGGTCTTCTTGCCGTTGGTGCCGCCTTCGTGGCGGATGGCGACCACGCTGGGCTCGTCAAGGACGATGCCCTTGTCGCGCATGTAAATCAGGGTGTTGGCGGTGCCAAGGTCGATGGCGAGGTCGGTGGAGAAATAACGGCGAAAAGAACCAAACATGATGGGGTGCGGACCGGGTGGGCCTGAAGCGCAGGGATGCACTTCACGGCCGTTGAATGCGACAAGGCCGCCCGGCTTCATGCCCGGGCGGCCTTGCTCAAAAAGGAGGCGGCGATAATACCCGACCGCTTTGTGTTAGACCGTAGGAATTTGCCTCTAAGGTCTTCACCCGCATGGCTTTTTTAGCCTGCTAGCCCCTTCGGATACCCCATGGCCCTGACCCTCGATGACGTGGGCCGCCTCGCCAAATTGGCGCGGCTGGCCCCCTCCCCCGATCAGCAAGCAACGCTGCTGACCCAGCTCAACGGATTTTTTGAGCAGGTTGAAGCCATGCGCGCCGTTGACACCACCGGCGTGCAACCGCTCTACACGCCGCTGTCGGCCGTGCAAGAGGTGATGCTGCGCCTGCGCGATGACGTGGTCACTGAAACCAACCAGCGCGAGTTGAACCAACGCTCGGCGCCTGCCGTGGAAGACGGACTCTTCTTGGTACCGAAGGTGATCGAATGAGCACGCCCCTTCACGAACTCGGCGTGGCCGAAGGGCTGGCCCTGCTGAAATCCAAGCAACTCAGCAGCCGCGAATGGACCGACGCGCTTCTGGCCCGGGCAGAACAGCAGCAAAGCCTGGGCGCTTACTTGCACCTGGATGCCGCCGGCGCCAAGGCCGCCGCCGATGCCGCCGATGCGCGCCGTGCCGCAGGCGACACCGCCCCGCTGCTGGGCGTGCCACTGGCGCACAAGGACATCTTTGTCACCACCGCCCACCCGACCACGGCGGGCAGCAAGATCCTTGAAAACTACCGCAGCCCCTTTGATGCCACCGTGGTGGCCAAGCTGGAAGCGGCCGGCACGCTGAGCTTGGGCAAGCTCAATTGCGACGAGTTCGCCATGGGTTCGGCCAACGAGAACAGCGCTTACTTTCCGGCCCACAACCCCTGGGACTTGAGCCGCGTACCCGGCGGCTCCTCGGGCGGTAGCGCCGCTGCGGTGGCGGCCCGCTTGTTGCCAGCTGCAACGGGAACGGACACGGGGGGATCGATCCGCCAGCCCGCCAGCTTCACCGGCATCACCGGGATCAAGCCCACCAACGGCCGTTGCTCCCGCGACGGAATGATCGCGTTTGCTTCCAGCCTGGACCAAGCGGGGCCGATGGCGCGCTCGGCCGAGGACTGCGCCTTGCTGCTGCAAGCCATGGCAGGCTTTGACGAGCGCGATGCCACCAGCTTGCAACAGCCGGTGCCCGATTGGTTGGCGCAAATGCGCCAGCAAAGTGGCAGCCAGCCTTTGAAGGGGCTGCGCATTGGCCTGCCCGAGGAG
>JBKCVH010000096.1:0-25171 GCA_046317675.1 Burkholderiales bacterium | reverse complement strand
TTCCTGACCCCCGAGGTCAGCATGCAGATCCAGACCGTGCTGAACAGCGACATCGTCATGCAGTTCGACGAATGCACGCCCTACGAAACCAAGGGCCACCTGACGACTGAGAAAGAAGCCCACAAGAGCATGGCCATGAGCCTGCGCTGGGCCAAGCGCTGCCAAGACGAGTTCACCAAGCTAGAGAACCCGAACGCGCTCTTCGGCATCGTGCAGGGCGGCATGTTCGAGAGCCTGCGCAGCGAATCCGCCGCCGGCTTGGTCGACTTGAATTTCCCCGGCTACGCCATTGGTGGCCTCAGCGTGGGCGAGCCCAAGGCCGACATGCAGCGCGTGCTGGCCCACACGGCGCCACTGCTGCCCACGCACAAGCCCCGCTACCTGATGGGCGTGGGCACGCCCGAAGACTTGGTGGAGGGCGTGGCCAACGGCATCGACATGTTCGACTGCGTGATGCCCACCCGCAATGCGCGCAACGGCCACTTGTTCACCCGCTTTGGCGACCTGCGCTTGCGCAATGCCCGCTACAAAAAAGATGAGCGCCCGATTGACGAAACCTGCGCCTGCCACACCTGCCAGAACTTCAGCCGCGCTTACCTGCACCACCTCGACCGCTGCGGCGAGATGCTCGGCCCCATGCTGACGACCATCCACAACCTCGCCTACTACCTGAACCTGATGCGCGAGATTCGCGAGGCGCTAGACGCCGGGGGCTTTGAGGCGTGGCGCCAGCAGTTCCACGCCGACCGGGCGCGGGGCGTCAGCTAGCTGGCCTTGGCCTGGATCCGGCGGTTGACCGCTTGCTTCCGCTGGAGTGAGCCCCGCTGCGGCGCAAGCTGCGGGTTCAAGCACGATGGATGGACCGCCCCCGCGTCATGGTGACATCGCCCGTCAGCAGCGACAGCATCACCGTGCGCGGGACGTGGTCGCCGACGTCAACCCCGTCCAGGTTCAGGCCGTAGCGTTCCAGCAATGTCCAGGCCTGCTCGATGTTGCGCTCTCCCACATTGAAGCTGCGAGCCAGGCCGTCCGGCAAGGTGTTGGCGCCGCCGTACAGATGGGCTGTGCAGCCCTCGGGAGGGCAACCCAGCTGCTTCAGTGCCTGCACCATCAGCACCAGGGCCTCGTCGCCATAGCGGCCGTCGAGAGGCTCGATGCCCCTTCGGGCACGGTTCGGTAGCGAGTAATGGCACATGCCGCCCACCTTGCATTGCGGGCTCCAAATGGTGATGCCCACGCAGGAGCCGAGCAAGGTCTTGAGCAGGCCACTGCGACCCACGTGCCACTGGTCTGGCATGAGGTGCGTCGGCATGCCAATGGCGGACACGGCGGCGGGGTGCGGCTTCGGTGTTTCAAGCATGCAGGTAAACGGCTGGAGCGAGCGCACGAAGCGGCAGCTCGAGCCCCGTTAAAGGCTCCGCATGACCTGTGTACAGCACGCCATCGGGCTTGAGCTTTTCAATGACACGCCGCACGACGGCCGCTTTGGCGGGCGGGTCGAAGTAGGTCAGCACATTGCGCAGAAAAATCACGTCAAACTGGGGCAGCTCGGCCGGGAGTTTTTCCATCAAGTTGGCAGCCAGGAACTGGGTGCGCTCGCGCAATTCACGGGCCATCAACAACTGGCCTTCGTAGGCGCCTTGGCCTTTGCGGCAGAAGCGCCTGAGGTAGTCGGGGCTCACGTTGCGCGCGCGCTCGAGCGGGTAAAGCCCTTGCTGGGCCGCTTGCACCATGGCGGTGGAAAGGTCGGTGCCCCAAATCGCCCAGGCTTGATCGAGCCCTCGAACGTCGGCCAAGAGCATGGCGATGGAGTAGGCCTCCTCGCCCGAGGAGGCGGCGCTGCTCCAGATGCGCAGATCGTGTCCATGGGGCAGAGCCAGCACGCGTCGGCGCAAGTCCTCAAAGTGCTGCGGTTCGCGAAAGAAGTAGGTTTCGTTGGTGGTGAGCCGGTCCACGACGGCAACCAGATCGGCCTGCGACACCTTGCCATCGATCACGCGCTGCGCGTATTCCTCGACGTCGGTGACCCCTGCTTCCAGGGCCAACTTTTGCAAGCGGCTGTACACCAAGGCTTGTTTGCTGTCAGCCAAGCGAATGCCGCTGATCTGATGAAACAAATTGACCACAGCTTTGAAGGTGGCGGGTTGCAAGGACTTCAAGCGGAGATCTCCATCAAAGCAGCCAAGGCCGCAGGTGCAAGGACATGATCAAGACTGAGCAAGGCGCCGTAGCCGCTGGGGAGCTTCACCATGCCCGCTACAAAGCCTGCCGGAATGGCAAGGTCCAGACTGGCCACCGTCTCCAGGCGATCGTGCGTGAAGTCGAGTACTTCGTAAACGGCATCCACCAGCAAGCCGGCCGCCATACTTTGCTGCGCCTCCTCGCCATGGGTCTCCACCACCACGATGGCGCTTCGCCGGGCCAGCACGGCGGGCGCGAAGCCAAAGCGGGCAGCAAGGTCAATCACCGGCACCACGGTACCCCGCAAGTTCATGACGCCGCGCAGAAACGACGGCGACCTGGGCACCCGCGTCATGCGCGTCACTTCCAGCACTTCCTGGACGGCCTCGATGGGCACCAGGAGCGCCTCGCCCGCCACCGACAAACGCAGCAGCTGGCAGGTGATGGAGCCGGTCTTGGGTGCTGCGCTCATGATTCAAAACGAGTCGAACTGGGTTTCATCGACGCCGCCTGCTGGAGGGCGCGTGAGCGCTTGGCGGACCGGCGCTCGGGAGCTCGACCTTGGGTCGCTGGCGCCGCTTCCCTCTCCGCTTACCGAGGGAGCTGGCGCAGGGGTGGTGGCACGGTCGGTGAGTTGGTAGCGGCTCATCAGCTCTTGCAGCCCCGCCGCTTGCGCCGACAACGCTTCCGCAGTGGCGCTCAGCTCTTCACTGGCGCTCGCGGTTTGCTCGGTGTTGCTGGAGAGCTGGTGCATGGCCGCAGTGATTTGGCTTACGCACTGATTTTGCTCGCCGCTGGCCGCCGCAATTTCTCGCGCCAACTCGCTGGTCTTCTGGATGCTCGGCAGCATGTCGCAGAGCAGCTTGCCGGCCTTCTCGGCCATTTGCCCGCTGTTGCCTGCCAACGCGCCGATCTCCTGCGCGGCCACTTGGCTGCGTTCGGCCAGTTTGCGAACTTCCGCCGCCACCACGGCAAAGCCCTTGCCATGCTCGCCAGCGCGGGCTGCCTCAATCGCGGCATTCAGCGCGAGCAAAGTGGTTTGGTAGGCAATGTCGTCAACGATGGCGATCTTGCTGGCGATGCTCTTCATGGCTTCTACCGCCATGCCCACAGCCGTGCCACTTTCCAGGGCTTGGCCGGCGGCTTGGGTGGCCATGCGGTCGGTCACGTTGGCGTTCTCGGCGTTTCGCTTCACGCTGGCGGCCATTTCTTGCAGCGAGGCCGTGCTTTGCTCCACGCGGGCCGCTTGTTGGCTGGCGCCATGCGAAAGGCTCTGGCTCGTCTGCGAAACCTGACCGCTGGCGCTGCCCAGCTGCTCGGCCGAAACCTGCACTTTGCGAAGGCTGCCCGACACGGACTCGATCAGGCTGTTGAACCCCTCGGCCAACCTCTTGAAGAAGGCGTCTTTGCCTTCCAAGTCCATGCGCGCCGCGAAGTTGCCCGACACGGCACCTTCCACGAACTCGGCAATCTCCCTCTCAGCCTTTTTCTGCTCGGTCACGTCCAGCCACTGAGCCACCGTGCCCTGCTGAATGCCTTGGGCGTCCAGGATGGGCGAGGTGGTGACGGCGTAGTCGCGCCCGCCCAGGGGCATGATGCCGACCATGGGCTCACGCAAGGCTTTGAGCTCGGCCAACGCGGCTGCAGGGTCAGCGTAGAACGCGCCCACCGAAGCGCCCACGACCCGTTCGGGGTCGAAGTTGGGGTTGTGCTGACGGAAGTCGGCGGCATCGCGGCGAAGCACGCTGGACAGGGCCTGGTTGGCGTAGACCACGATGCCTTCAGCGTCGGCGATGCGAACGGGCAAGGCGTTCACATCCAGCGCTTGGCGAATGCGTGCGTTCTCGGCGGCCACGGCGCGTTCACGGGCTTGCATGGCCAGCATCTCCGTTTGGTCTTGCCATGCCATCACGGTGCCCAGGCGCTCGCCGGCCTCGTTCACGATGGGGTTGAGCGTGGTCGCAAAGCTCAGGCTGCTGATCTTGAGCTGCGCGCCGTGCTCGCCCCGCAAGCCGTCCATGATGCCGCGTTGCTCCAAGGGGTTCGGGTGGATGGTGGCGAGCGGCTTGCCGAGCAACTGGCTCGCTTCAAAGCCGGGCAGGCCTTGCCGCAGTTCGAGCTCCAGGGCTTTGAACATCTCCTGCGCCGATTCGTTGGCGTACACCACCGCCCCTGCGGCATCGGCCACCAGCACTTGGATGCTGCAGCAGTCCAGCGCTTGGCGAATGCGCAGGTTCTCAGCGAGCACGCGGGCGTCGCGGGTGTTGCGCTCGATCAGCTTGCTTTGCATCTGCCCCAAGGCGCTCAGCAGGCGGGACGGCTCGTCGCGGCCCCGGTCGGTGACGTCGTAGCTCAAGTCGCCCCCGGAGACCGCGTCGGCCGCAGCCACAGCGCGCGACAGCGGCTGGGTGATGGAGCGAGCGATGAGCAGGGCCATGAGGGCAAGCGCCAAAAGCACGCCCACTGAGATGCCGAAGAGAACGCGGCGGGACTGCTGGGCGTCGGCAATGCGCTGCGTCAGCATGTTGTCGAGAGTTTTTCCCGCGGCGTCCATCAGCGCGTACTGGGCATTCAAGGCCTCGGTGCCACTGCCAAAGAGGGCCTCACTGCTCATGCTGGCCTTGGCACTGGGGCCGGCCAACTCGTCGCTCAGCTGCTTGAGGAAGCGCTGGGCGTTGTTCGTCGCCTTTTGCTGGGCGGCGCCCAGCGCCTTGGCGGCTTGGGCATCGGCGGCAAAGACCTTTGTGATTTGGGCCGAAGCCCGGGCGAGGAGCTGGTCGGCCTCGCGGCGCAAAGCATCGAGCTTGGCGCTCTCGACGGAAGCCAATTCCTTGCCCGCTGAAAGGGCGGTCAGCATGCCGGCGCCTTTGCTTCGGGCTTGGGCAAGCGATTCGGCCAAGCGGGGCAAGAAGTCGGTGGCGGCCGTCATCAGGTGATTGCTTTCAGCCACGGGATCCATGCGCAAGCCGGACCCATCAGCGATCGCGTCGATGACCATCATCAACTGCTGCACCTCTTTCGAGTGGGCTGCAAAACTCTCGGCAGCGGTGATGCTTTGGTTCTCGATGCGGGCCTGCAAGCTGGTAAAGGCCTTGGCCAACTCTTCACTGCGCTGCGCGGCCAAGCTGTAGGCCGGGTCGACCACGGCGGTGCGCAGGGCTGCCAACTGTTTGGTCACCTCGCCGGCTGCGCTGGCGCGGCTTGCGGCAGCCGAAGCGTCTCCCGCCAGTTGACGGTTGGCCAAGCCACGGTGGGATTGCAAAGCCTTCAGCAGCCCAATGGCAGCGCGGTAGGGCGGCAAGCCCGACCGTTCCGACTGCGCCACCACGATTTGCTCGTTCAGAGCGCGCACCAGTTGCAAGGCGGGCACCAAGGCCGCACCGAGGCCCAAAACGCTCAGAAGAAAAAGCTTTTGCCACAACTGCAGTTGACGGAGCAATGCGTTCATCTCAAGCGCCTTGGAGTTGTTTGGCCGAGGCCATGAGGCCGTTCACGTCAAGCACCAGCGCCACTTCGCCGCTGCTCAAAATGGTAGAGCCAGCCAGTGCTTTCAGGGGTTTAAAGATGCTGGCCAACGGTTGGATCACGGCTTGGTGCTCGCCCATCAGTTTGTCGACGATGAGCCCAATCCGGCTGTCGCCTTGGCGCACCACGATGAGGTTGCGGCGCCGTGCGCTGTTGGGGTTGCTGCCATAGAAGCGCGCAAGGTCGAGCCAAGGCACGATCTCGCCGCGCAGGTTGAAGCTGCCGCAGACACGCTCGTCGGCCCGCCGGGCTTCGGGCGGCACTTCCATGCATTCACTGACGACCGCCAAGGGCAGAACGTATTGCACGTCGTCGACTTGGGTCAAGAAGCCGTCGATCGTGGCCAGCGAGAGCGGCAGGCGAATTTGGGTGAGGGTGCCCTGGCCGGGCCAACTGGACAGTGCAATTTGGCCGCGCAAGCTTTCAACATGGCGCTTGACCAGGCCCAGGCCCACGCCGCGCCCGGAGAGGTCGGTCACCGCCTCGGCGGTGGAGAAGCCGGGCTGGAAGAGGAGCTGCCACACCTCGGGGTCGGACAGAGCGGCGTCGGCCGAAACGAGTCCGCGCTCAATGGCCTTGTTCAGGACGCGCTCACGCGCAAGGCCCCGACCGTCGTCGCGCACTTCAATGACGATGGCGCCGGCATCGTGAAAGGCATTCAAGCGCAGCGTGCCGCCACGCGGCTTGCCGGCTGCCTCCCGCTCCTCGGGCGGCTCCAGGCCGTGGTCCATGCTGTTGCGAACAAGCTGCATCAAGGGGTCGGCCAAGGCATAGCCCATGGATTTGTCGAGTTCGGTGTCGCCGCCGGTCACGACCAGCTCAATGTCTTTGCCCAGTTGCCTGGAGACGTCGCGCACCACACGCCGGAAGCGGGCAAAGGTTTCACCCACCGGCACCATGCGCAGGCCCAGCGCGGCAACGCGGGTGTCTTGCACCAGGGCCATGACACGGGCGGTGGCTTCAAGGGCCGCGCCGTCGTTCGACAGCGTGGCCACCTTTTGCGCGCCGCTTCCGGCAATGACCAGCTCGCCAATGAGATCGATCAAGGTGTCGAGTTTGTCGGAGCGCACGCGCACGAAGCGCGTTTCGTCGCCGTTGCGGCGGTCGCGGCCTTGCTGGCGGCGCTCGCCCTCGCCTTCTCGGCGGTCGGGGCCCCTTTCTTGAGGCTTGGCTTCGCTCCGACGCTCAATGCGCGGCATCACCACGGGCGCTTCGCTCTCGGCGAAGGCCACCACGGTTTGCACCACCTCAAAGCGCAGGCCCATGGTGCGCCAGCAATCGAACAACCGCGTGCGCAGCTCGGCGTTAAGCCCGCAGCGGCGCTCGGCCAGGGTCTCGAAGGCAAGGGGTGGGGCGCCGGGGTCGAGGATTTGAATGTCAGCGTTTTCTAGAGCGAACTCCAAGACTTCTTCAATGGCCTTGCGGGGCTTGCTGCTTTCAAAGCGGAGTTCGACCCAGAGGTAGCAGGCCTCGGCATCGAGCGCATCCAGGGCGGGCACGCCTTCGTGCATCAGGCGCACGGCGTGCACTTGGCCGAGCTGCTCGAGGTGGCGCAGAACGGCGAGCGGGTCCAGCCCATTTCGGAGTGCGCCTTGGCCGAATTTCAAAGAGAGGTGCCACAGCGCGGATTCAATCACCGGCTCTGTCTCTCGGGCGCGGTTTCGCCATGGTCGATCTCGGCCAAGAGGTGGTCCATGGGGGCGCGGCTTTGCGGCAGCGCGTCCATGCAGTCGCCGTCCAGTCGCCGACGACCTTCACCAAGAACATCGAGCAGGGTCTCAGCGGCGCGGGTCAAGCGAACCACGTCGTCGAAACTCAAGCTGCTCGCGCCGTCTTTGGTGGCGTGGGCGGCGAGAAAGGCGGCGTTCAGCTGTTCGGTGTCGTCATCCAGCACGCAGCAGCTCCTCCTTGAGGCCGTACGCCGCCAGCGCTGCGCACACGGCGCCGCTGGGGTTGAGCAAACTCAGGCTTTGTTCGCGCGCTGCAAGGCTTGAGCGCAGGGCCAGCACCAGCTGCACACCGCTGCTGTCCATGTTCTCCACCAGCGCCAGGTCGAGCTGCACCGGTTCCAAGTCAAGGCTCAGCTGCGTCAGCAATTGCTGGCGCAGCTCTGCGGCTTGCGGAATGGTCCAGTCGGGCCCGAGCTGCAGCACCATGGCTTAAGCGCGGAGTGTGTTGACGGCGCCCACCCACCGCGAGGGCTGGAACGGCTTGGTGATCCAAGCCATGGCGCCAGCTGCGCGGCCTTCGGACTTCTCGGCGTCTTGGCTTTCGTTGCTCCGCATGATCACGGGTGTGCACTTGTAGGCCACCACGGTTTTCGCCGTCTGCAGTAAGGTGCGCCCATCCATGCGGGGCATGTTGGCGTGACAAACGATCAAGCTCAATTTCACGCTGTCCTCCGGCTTGGCGAGTGCCACTTTGCCGTCGAGCGCCTTCACCACGGTGCGACAGCTGCCGGAGTCATCCATCACCATCACGCTTGGCTGCCGGTTCCAAACTGGCAATTCGGCCTGCGCAATGACCGCGCTGCCATCGGCCAACGTGATGGTGGCGTCGGGCACTTGGGGAGACGAGGCTGAGGGTTCGCTCATGGTGTGCAGCGGGCTACGTGCTCAGCTACTAACAAATCACGACGATCAGCGTAATTCAAGCGAGCAAGGCCATGCGGCTGGATGCACCGCGTGCAAACCCTAGGGCGCTGTTTTTGGAGTGCTTGGGCTGGTTAGAGTGCAGCGCACCTCAACTCCGATTCAAGCCATGCTGCGCAATCTGAACATTCGCAAACGGTTGGCCTTCGTTTATGCAGTCTTTGCTCTGCTGATCGTCGCGATTGGAGGCGTTGGGGTTTACAGCACGCAGGACACCAATGCGTCCTTCAATCGGTATGCCTTTCATGTGGTGGAGGCGTCGCAGCTCGCGCACGCCATCCAGACCAACATGGTGCACCTGCGGCGCTACGAAAAGGACATCGTCATTTCCGTCGGGGACGAGGCCAAGATCAAAGACCACGCAAAGAAGTGGGAAGAGACCTACCAAAAGATCCAGAAGGACTTTGATGCGGTGGCTCCGCGCTTGCGCGACGACAAGGTGAAGGCGGCTGTGCAGGAAGCGCGAGCCAGTTTGAAGACTTATCACGACAGCGTGGCGGCCGCCATGCCGACTGTGACCACGATGGATGTAGCAAGCGCGAATAACGCCATGAGCGCTGGGCGCGACGGCTTCAGCAAGGCCGAGAAGATCGTGGAAGACACCTTAAAGCTGGTGGACGGCTTCACCCAAACGGCCAGAAACAAGTTCAATGAGGGCGCACGTTTGGTGCTGACGGTGACCATCGCGCTGGGGTTGATCAGCGTGGCGGCCATGCTGCTCCTGGGCCGTGTGGTGTCGGCGTCCATCGTGATGCCGCTTCGCAAGGCGCAGGACTTTGCCGAACAGGTGCGGGACGGCGACTTGACCGGCGACTTGTCCACCAATGGGCAAGACGAAGCTGCATCGCTGTCGCGGGCGCTGGACGAGATGAAGACTTCCCTGGCGCGCATCGTGAGTGAGGTGCGGCAAGCGGCAGAGAGCATTCAAGTCGCCAGCTCAGAAGTGGCCAGCGGCAACCAAGACTTGAGCGACCGCACCGAACAAACGGCGTCCAGCCTGCAACAAACCGCCAGCAGCATGAACGAGCTGACCGGTACGGTGAACCAAACGGCGGACTCCGCCCGCACCGCCAGCCAGTTGGCGAGCCAAGCCAGCAGCAGCGCCGAACGCGGTGGCGCCGTGGTGGGTGAAGTGGTCACCACCATGGAGCGCATCAACAGCAGCAGCCGGCGCATTGCCGACATCATCAGCACCATTGACGGCATCGCCTTCCAAACCAACATCTTGGCCCTGAACGCCGCAGTGGAAGCCGCGCGCGCCGGCGAGGCGGGCCGAGGCTTTGCCGTGGTGGCCGGCGAGGTGCGCCTGCTGGCCCAGCGAAGCGCCGAGGCGGCCAAGGAGATCAAGACCTTGATCAACGCCAGCGTGGAGAGCGTGGACACTGGCACCCGGCTGGTGGCCGATGCCGGCAACACCATGGGCGAGATCGTGTCCAACGTGCAGCGCGTGACCGACATCATTGGCGAGATCAGTGCGGCAGCCGGCGAGCAAAGCAGCGGCATTGGCACTGTCAACAGCTCGGTAGCGAACCTGGACCAAGCCACGCAGCAAAACGCCGCCCTGGTGGAGGAGTCGGCTGCGGCGGCGCAGAGCCTGCGAGATCAAGCGCAGCGCCTCGCCGAGGTTGTGTCGACCTTCAAGCTGCCGGGCCAAAGCTACAAGACTTCCGCCGTGAAAGCCAGCCCGCGCCCTGCGCCGCCTGCAGCACCCCGCCCTGCGCCGCCGGCACCCAAGCCAATGGCCGCCAAGGCGCCTTCGCCCAATGCCAGCCCATCACCAAGCCCGGCGCCCCGCTCGGCTCCCGCACCGGCGCCGGCGCCAGCAGGCGGCGACAACGACTGGGAAACGTTCTAAAGCGCGCCTTGGCCGCGCATGGCGAGCCGGAATAACTCCGGCAACGAGAGCTCGCGCGGCCCAGGTAGCAGTTCAAAGCTTTCGCCTGGGCTCAGTGAGCCTTCTTGCTTCACGGCCATGTACCAGCCGCAGTAGCCGCTTTGCACCATCATCTTGGCGGCCTGCTTGAAGCCGAGCGTGGCGTTGAACTTGAAGCAAGGCTGGCGCGGCTCGCTCACGACCAACTCCACGCCGCCGGCAAAGCGCAATCGGTCGCCCAGCCAAACTTGGTTTTCGAGCAAGCCCTGCAGGGTCAAGTTCTCGCCCATCGCGCCGAACGGTAGGCTTGCATCCCAGCCCGCTAAGTTGGCTTGGCTGCGCACCGTCGCCCAAAAGGGATAGTGCTCGCTCGGGTAGGCGTACACCGCCTTGCTCAGGCCGCCGTGCACCGTGAGGTCCGCCTGCTCGTCGCCCTCCAGACCCAGGGGGTGCACTTCGACCGGCCCCTCCACGGCTCGCTTGCGAATGGCGCTTTGCACCAGGCCGCCGGGGGTCCTGAGGGCATGCGCACGGCTGCGGTTGAGGCTGATGAGTTTCATGGCGCGCAGCGTATCCGCATCACGAGGGGGCTTGTTTCGTGACATTGGCCCATGCCCCACCCGCATAACCCCGTAGCCAGGGGGAGTTACACGGTGATTACATCGGCCGGACAATCTGCGACTCGGTGGCATCCGGTGAGGCTTGGCTTGGGGAAGCGCAAGCGCAGGCCTGACCTGATCCCAACCTTTTTACTTTGATGGAAATCTCCGCGATGAACACCCCCCAGATGGAAGGCCTGCGCTTGAACGTCCCCGCCTATCTAAAGCACGCCCGCTTGATTGCCTGGGTTGCCGAAATGGCAGCGCTGACCGAAGCCCGCGATGTCTATTGGTGCGACGGCTCCGAAGCCGAGTACCAGCGCTTTTGTGATTTGCTCGTTGAGGCCGGCAGCTTCAAGCGCTTGGACGCCGCCAAACGCCCGAACAGCTTCCTGGCTTGGACCGACCCCAGCGATGTGGCCCGTGTCGAAGACCGCACTTACATCTGCAGCGAGCAAAAAGACCAAGCCGGCCCCACCAACAACTGGATGGCGCCCGCCGAGATGCGCGAGCTGCTGCAAACCGGCGAGAAAGCCCTGTTCCGTGGCGCCATGAAGGGTCGCACGCTTTACGTGGTTCCATTCAGCATGGGCCCGCTGGGTTCGCCCATTGCGCACATTGGCGTCGAGCTGAGCGACAGCCCCTACGTGGCCGTCAACATGAAGCTGATGACCCGCATGGGCCGTGGCGCGCTGGACGTGCTGGGCGACGACGGCGAGTTCGTGCCTTGCGTGCACACCGTGGGCGCCCCACTTGCTGAAGGCCAAGCCGACACCGCGTGGCCGTGCAACCCAAGCACCAAGTACATCGTTCACTACCCGGAAACCCGCGAGATCTGGAGCTACGGCTCTGGCTACGGCGGCAACGCGCTGCTCGGCAAGAAGTGCTTCGCCTTGCGCATTGCCAGCACCATGGGGCGCGACCAAGGCTGGCTCGCTGAACACATGCTCATCCTCGGCGTGACCAACCCGCAAGGCGTGAAGCGCCATGTGGCGGCGGCCTTCCCCAGCGCCTGCGGCAAGACCAACTTCGCCATGCTGATTCCGCCCGTAGGCTTTGAAGGCTGGAAAGTCACCACCATCGGGGATGACATCGCCTGGATCAAGCCTGGCCCAGACGGCAAGCTGCGCGCCATCAACCCCGAAGCGGGTTACTTCGGCGTTGCACCGGGCACCAACCTGCACACCAACCCCAATTGCATGGCCTCGCTCCAGCGCGACGTCATCTTCACCAACGTGGCGCTGACCGACGACGGCGACGTGTGGTGGGAAGGCCTGACCGACACGCCCCCCGCCCACTTGGTGGACTGGCAAGGCCAGGACTGGACGCCCGACTGCGGCCGCAAAGCAGCGCACCCCAACGCCCGTTTCACGGTGGCTGCCACCAACAACCCTGCGCTCGATGCCGAGTGGGACAACCCGGCCGGCGTCACGATCGACGCTTTCATCTTCGGCGGCCGCCGCTCCACCACCGTGCCTTTGGCTGCGCAAGCGCGCAACTGGCAAGAGGGCGTCTATCTGGCGGCCACCATGGGCAGCGAAACCACGGCTGCCGCTTTTGGCCAGCAAGGCGTGGTGCGCCGCGACCCCTTCGCCATGCTGCCCTTCATGGGCTACAACATGAGCGACTACTTCGCCCACTGGTTGCGCATGGGTGAGAAGCTGGGTGCGCAAGCGCCCGCTATCTTCTGCGTCAACTGGTTCCGCAAGGGGGCAGACGGCAAGTTCGTGTGGCCCGGCTATGGCGACAACATGCGCGTGCTGGCTTGGATGCTGGACCGCATCGACGGCAAAGCCCAAGGCCAAGAGAACGCCTTCGGCATCAGCCCGCGCCAAGAGGAAATCAACTGGACGGGCCTGTCGTTCACGCCAGCTCAGTTTGAGGCGGTGACCCACATCAGCCGCAGCGACTGGACGGCCGAGTTGAAGCTGCATGAGGAGCTGTTCCAGCAGCTGCAAGTGCGCCTGCCGGCCGAGTTGCCCGCCACCAAGGCGGCGATCGAACAGCGTCTATTGGCCCTCTGAGTCTTTTTCTCCCCAAAGAAACACCCGCCACGGCGGGTGTTTTCTATTCCAATGGCGGTATGGCACAAGACCTCACCCCCAAAGAGTTCGACGAACTCGACGAATTGCTCGCAAACACGCCCGGCGGCCTCGAAGCCATGGATGTGGCCATGCTCGATGGCTACCTCTGCGGCGTGCTCGTGCAGCCCGACCTCCTGACGCCGGCCGATTGGCTGCCTCCGGTGTTTGACAGCGAGTCCCGGCCGCTGCCCGATGACACCGATCCGGTTTGGCGCGCCCGCACCACCGCCTTGATCGAACGCCGCGCTGCCGCACTGCGCCGTGCGATGGCCGAGGACCAATGGTTCGACCCCATCGTGCTGCAAATGGATGGCGAAACCGAGCCCGACCCGGACCCGGCTTTCGCCGCGCTGCCCGACTACAGCAAGCCGTTGGTGCCCTTTGCCAGCGGTTTCATCACGGCGCTGAACGCCTTTCCGAATGGTTTGCTCAGCCTGACCGACGACGCCGCTGAGGCCGCCTTCGACCGGATTGCACGCCACTTGCCCTCCAGTGACGACGAAGAACGCGCCGCCATGGCGGCCCTGGACACCGAGATTCCTCTGAAGTCGCTGGACCAGGCGGTCGAAGACATGGTGCTCGCCATCGTGGAACTGGACGCCCTGACCGAGGCCGAGCGCTACCGCGTGCAAGTCGTCAAGCGCGAGGAACCGAAGGTGGGGCGCAATGACCCCTGCCCTTGCGGCAGCGGCAAGAAGTACAAGGCCTGCCATGGCTGAGTCCGGAGCGGGGCCGTTGGCCCCCGCGCCGATGGGCTGGAGCGCGTGAAGCTCCAGCTCGCCTCCGACCTGCACCTCGAACGGAACATCCAGTTCCAGCTTGCGCCGGCGGCGCCGATCTTGGTGCTGGCCGGCGATGTCGGCTCCTACCAAGCGGGTTCTCGTTTGGGCGAATTCGGCCCAGAAGCCGATTGGGGCTTGAGCCGCTTTGCCAAGGGCTGGGAGCGGGTGCTTTATGTGCCCGGCAACCACGAGTACGACGGTCTGCCCTGGCCTGAATCCCGCGACCGCCTGCGTGAGCGGGCTGAGGCCTTGGGAATGGTGTGGCTGGATCGCGAAGTGCACGTCGAGGACGGTGTTCGCTTCATGGGCTGCACGCTCTGGGCCGATTTCGATTTGCTGGTGGACGCCCAAGCGCCGATGAGCCAACAGCTCAAGGCTCGCGACAGGGCCTACCGCGCCGCCAACTTTTACTTGCGCAAGTACAGCGCCCTAGAAGGCGGTGCGCCCATGTTGGCCGAGCGCTTGCGCGAACTGGCTTTGATCGACCAAGCTTGGCTTCGCGAACAGCTTGCGCTGCCCTTTGACGGAAAAACGGTGGTGGTCACGCACTTCGCGCCCAGCCGCCTCAGCTCCGACCCGCGCTATGGCGAAACACCGGGCACCGCTGGATTTTGCAATGCGCTGGACGATTTGCTGCCACTGGCCGACCTATGGTTGCATGGCCACTTGCACTGCGCGCACGACTACCGCGTGGGCCCTTGTCGGGTCGTGGCCAACCCGCTCGGGTATGCCAGCAAAGGCGAGCAAGAAGGCTTTCGACCGGCCTGTGTTTTGGACCTTTGAACGTTCAAACTTTTGACCTTTCACAAGATCAAGCTTCGGCGGCGCGGGCACACTGGGCGCCTCATCCTCAAGGAGCTTCAATATGAAAATTCTGGTCGCCGTTGATGGCAGCCCCTTCACCAAGCGCGCCCTGGCTTACCTGGCTGCTCACGAGGAGTGGCTCGGCCCGCAGCATCGCTACACCTTGCTGCATGCCATCCCACAGGTGCCACCGCGTGCTGCTGCGGTGATCGACAAGGCCACGCTGAAAGCCTATTACGAGGATGAAGCCGAGAAGGTCTTCAAACCCATTCGCACTTTCTTCGTCAAGCAAGGACTGGATGCCGAGTACGTCAGCAAGATCGGCCATGCCGCCGAGGTGATTGCCGCCGTGGGTGAGAAGGGAAAGTTCGACCTCGTCCTCATGGGCAGCCACGGCCATTCCAGCTTGGGCAATTTGGTCATGGGTTCCGTGGCCAACAAGGTGTTGGCGCACACCAAACTGCCGGTCCTGCTGATTCGCTAAGCGAGTCAGTTGCGGCTGCGGCGCACCCAAGCCATGGGGTTGTCCAGTGGCGGGTGCGCGCGCTCCGACTCCAATCCGCCGTAGGCAGGTGGCATCGGGCGCTCTTCGAGGCTGGCCTCCATGCCAAAGGCCGTCCCCAAATCCGCCGGGTCGATCACTCGAACTGGCGCACGTTCCGATTTGCGGCGGAGAAATCGCAGGGAGGGAGCGAAGCGCATGGGGTACCTCTGGAGCGCAAATTCGTTCAAGGGGCCTCGAACACATGTTCGGGGAATTACTGAATGAGCCGAGTGTGCCGTGTGCTAGCGCGATCGATATCCCCCAAAAGGGCGATAAGGCCCAGAAGTTGGCTAAAACGCACACTTTGAACGTGGGGGGCTAGGGCTCGGCATGGGCTAACCTGCATCCCCATCCGAAGGAGATCGCATGAAAGTCGTGGTGCTGGGTGCAGGGATCGTGGGCGTGACTACCGCCTGGTACTTGCTGCAGGACGGGCATGAGGTGGTGCTGGTGGACCGGCAGCCGGATGCGGCGCTAGAAACCAGCTTCGCCAACGGCGCCCAGATCTCGGTCAGCTTTTGCGAGCCTTGGGCCAATGCCTGGGTACCGATCAAAGTGCTGAAGTGGTTGGCACGCGACGACTCGCCCTTGCTGTTCCGGCCACGGCTTGAGCTTGCGCAAATGCGCTACGGCCTCGCCTTCTTGATGGAGTGCACGAGCGCCAGCTTTGAGCGCAACGTCGAGGAGCTGGTGCAGCTCGGCCGCTACAGCCATGCCCGCCACAAAGAGTTGGCCCTGGCCACGGGCATTGAGTACAACCGCCTGGAGAAGGGCATCCTGCATTTCTTCAGCAGCCAAGCCGACCTTGACAACGGCGCCGCCGGTGCTGAGGTGATGCGCCGGCACGGCGTGGACCGCCGCGTGCTGGGGCGCGAGGAGGTGCTGGCCGTTGAACCCGCCCTGCGCACCTTCGGCCCCAACATCTACGGCGGCACCTACACGCCCAGTGATGAAAGCGGCGACGCCATGGTGTTCACGCAGAAGCTGGCCAAGCTCTGCGTGGAGCGCGGCGCCCAGGCGCGCTTCAACACCAGCATCTTGGCGCTGGAGCGGCAGGGCCAGGCCATTTCGGGCGTCCGCGTGAAGAACGCGCAAGGGCAGCTCGAAACCCTCACGGCCGATGCCTATGTGGTGGCTCTGGCCAGCTACGCGCCGGCCTTGGTCAACCCCGTGGCCGATTGCCTCAACATCTACCCCGCCAAAGGGTACTCCGCCACGCTGAAGCTCAAGCAGCCCGAGGCGGCCAGCACAGTGAGCTTGCTGGACGACACCCGCAAGATCGCCATCTCGCGCTTGGGTGACCGCGTTCGCATTGCCGGCACGGCCGAGCTGGTGGGCATGGACACCAGCCTCAACAGCAGCACCAGCAAGACCCGCTGCGAAGCCTTGGTGCGCCGCTACGAGGAGTTGTTTCCGGGCGTGGCCGACCTCTCCGAGCCGAATTACTGGACGGGCCTTCGCCCCAGCACGCCGACCAATATCCCGTACATCGGGCGCAGCAAGAAGCTCAGCAACCTGTGGCTGAACTGCGGCCACGGCACGCTCGGCTGGACGCACGGCGCCGGCAGTGGCCATGCCATTGCTGAACTCATTGCGGGTCGCCGACCGGACACCGACTTCCACTTCTACGGGGCCTAGGGCCTGTTACCACTACGGGAAGCCACGCGAAAGTGCCTGCTGGGCCGGGAGGCAAGGCGCGCGGCGCGGCCCAGGCTTATGCCTGGGCGAGCCGGGCAACGCCGCATCGCGGCCCAGCCGGCACTTTCCCTTCGGGTTGCCACCAAAAATGGCCCCCACTTCGTTACGAAGCCTCGCCGGGGCTGTGTGTGGACAGTTTGGGCCCGGTGGGCCCGAACTGCCTCACACAGAGCTGGGCCGCCGGCCCAGCGCGGCCTGCAAGGCCAACCCCGGCTTCGTTTCGCGCCTCGTTGGGGCCATTTTGGATGGCAACGCGCTGGCTTCCCGTAGTGTTAACAGGCCCTAGCTTGCCGCCTTAGGCAGAATGCGCGCCCTTTGCCTGGAGCCTGCTGTGGCGCGTCCTGCTTTTTGTGCCATTGACTTCGGCACCTCGAATTCCGCCGTTGCGGTCCCCAAGTCGGAGGGCGGCATGCAGCTCGTGCCGCTGGAAGGCCAGCACCTCACTATGCCCACGGCGATCTTTTATTACGCCGAAGGCGCGCACGACGCAGATGGGCCGCCTCGCTCTTATGGGCGGCAGGCCATGGCTGCCTACATCGACGGGCATGACGGGCGCCTCATGCGTTCGATGAAAAGCATCTTGGGCAGCGAGTTGGTCGAGCGGCACACCGACGTTGGCGGCGGGCGCTCGGCTCGGTACCTGGACGTGGTGGCGGGTTACCTCAAGCGCCTCAAGCGTTTGGCCGAGGCCAAAGTGCAGCAGCCCTTGACGCGCGTCGTCCTCGGGCGTCCGGTCTATTTTGTGGACGAAGACCCCGTCCGCGATGCGCAAGCTCAGGCTTCCCTTGAGCAAGCGGCGCGCATCGTCGGCTTTGAGGAGATCGCCTTCCAGTTTGAGCCGATTGCCGCTGCCTTTGACTTTGAAAGTCGCTGCGAGCGAGAGCAGCTGGTGCTGGTGGCCGACATTGGCGGCGGCACCAGCGATTTTTCTTTGGTTCGGGTTGGCCCCGCGCGCAAGCTGCAGGCCGAGCGCAAGAGCGACATCTTGGCCCACCATGGCGTGCACATTGCCGGCACCGACTTTGACCGCCGCGTCAACCTCGCGGCGCCCATGCGCGCACTCGGCCACGGCGCCATCGGCCCCACCCGGCCCGACGGCAGTGCCCGTGCGGTGCCCACCGGCATCACCTTCGACTTGGCGACTTGGCACCTCATCAACACCTGCTACACGCCGGCACGCTTGGCTGAGATCCGCGCGCGGCGCGGCGACTACGCCGACCCGCTGCAGCACGCGCGCCTGCTCTCGGTGCTGGAAGAGCACCTGGGCCACCATGTGGCCGCGTTGGCCGAGGGCGGCAAGATTGAGCTGGGCGGCAAAGGGCACAGCACGCACGCCTTCGACCTGGATTTGATCGAGCCGGGCCTGCGCTGGACCTTCAGCGCCGGCGAGCTGCAGCAAGCCCTGCAAGACGACCTTGCCGCCATCGTGACTGCCGCTCAAGAAACCGTGCGCCGCGCCGGCTTGCAGGCGGCCGGGGTCGATGCCATCTACTTCACCGGAGGCTCGACCGGCTTGACCCAGTTGCGTGAAGCCCTGGGCGCTGCCTTCCCGCAGGCTGAGCGCGTGCAGGGCGACCCCCTGGCTTCGGTGGCGCAGGGCCTGGGCGTTGAGGCCGAGCGGGTGTTTGCCTAAGTTTTAAGGCCAGCCGGCGACCACCATGTCTTTGGGCGCACTGAGCTGGTAGTCGGCCCGCAGGCGCTGGCTTTGCTTGGGCGCGAGCTGCAAGGACCACAGCCGCACGCCATCCAGCTCGCGCCAGCGGTTCTCCTTCGGTGCCGGGTCAAAGCGCGCTTCCACCTGAATGTCCTCGTGCTGCGCGTGCGGGGCGGCTTCCACCACTTGCACGGTGAGCGCCTTGGCGCTCGTGTTCTCCAGCACGTAGGCGCGCTTGAGCGCCATCACGCGCCGGCTCCCGATGAAGCCACCGTTGGCCGCCTCGCGCTGCTCCGGCTCTACCCGCACGCGGATGCGGTCGTCGGGGCCGAAGAAGAGGCGCTGTTCGGCCTCGCTGCTCACGTTGAGCTGCGTTTCACCGATGAAGTCGCCGTCACGGCTCAGCAGCAGCTTGCCGGCGGGGAAGAAGCCCTCGGGGCGTTTCACGGTCGCCATCAAGTAGGCCTGGGCTTGCTGGCGCGGCTGCACCTGGGTGACAACCTCGGCCGGCCAGCTCAAGCGTTCCAAGGTGAAGCTTCGGCGCTCGCTGCCGCTGGCCAGCGTCACGCTGCCGGGCACGCTGAACTGAAGGTCGAAGTCGGTTTGGAAGGAGGGCAGGTCGGCGTCAATCGCAGCCGCGCTGATCTTGGAGCCGCTCACACTCATGCGGGCCAAGGGCGCCGGAGCGAACATCGGAGCGGGAGGGGGCTGCAGTTGGTTCTCCCGTTTGCTCAAACGCCAGGGCTGTGGATCGGGCAGGGCGCTGGCCCGATTGGGTTGCCGAGTCGAAAGAACAAGCTTCACGTTGCGCCAGCTTTCTCCACTGGTTTGCTGGACCTCGGCGCGGCGCTCCAGCGCAATGCGCGACTCGGCGCCGATCAAGTCGGCGCGGTAAACCGGCTGCCAACCGGCGTGCGGCGTGCGGGTCGTTAGCGTGAGTTCTCCGCTGCCACTCACCGCAACGGCAATGCGGTGCCAGCTGTCAACGCCGCCTTGCGCCTCATGGCGCTGCTGCAGCAAGGGCTTCAACTCCAGCTCAAGCGCTTCGTCACGGCGCTGCAGCACATGCTGCTGCTTGAAAGCTTCCAGGGCTTGCTTCCGCAGGCTCTCCGCCGTGGCGGGGTTGGCGGGCAGCTTGGCGTCGCCGCTTTGGCGCAGGTAGCCCAGCAGCAGGTCCAAGGCTTCGCGCTCGCCTTTCAGTGCGGCACGTCGGTCTTCAAGTTGGCGAATCTGGGCCTCCAGTTGCGGATTGGCCCGGCAGGCTGGCACCTCAACACTGGACTGCGTTTGCACCCGCACCTCGCCCACTCGCAGTTCAGCGCTGCCTTGGGCCTTGATGGAATCCAGATAGACACGTGCCGGCACGCAGGTGAACACTGCCTCACTGGTGCCCGCTGCCACCGCTTGCACCCGCTGCACCTCGGCCCCGCCGGGAAAGACCAGCACTTGGCTGATGCGCGGCTGGGCGGCCAGCAGGGTGGGCACAAAGAGCAGGGCTAGCAGTCGTTTCATCATGGTCTCCTGAGCAGGGCGGCATCCTGCCACGGCAGGCACTGGCACACTCTCGCGCCATGAATCAAGGTGCAACCACCGACCCGCGCAAAGCGCTGGTGCTGTTCTCCGGCGGGCAAGACAGCACCGCCTGTTTGGCCTGGGCCTTGGCGCGATACGCGCAAGTCGAAACGCTGGGCTTTGATTACCGGCAGCGCCACCGGATCGAGCTGGATTGCCGGCTCATCGTGCGCGAGCGCATCGCCCAGCAGTTTCCTGACTGGGCCGCGCGCTTGGGTGAAGATCACTTGCTCGACCTCGCCCTGTTGGCCCAACTCAGCGACACGGCACTCACGCAAGAGAAGGCCATCGAATTGCAAGCCAATGGCCTGCCCAACACCTTTGTGCCCGGTCGCAACCTGCTGTTCTTGACCCTGGCCGCCACCATCGCCTACCGGCGCGGCGCCACCGTGCTGGTGGGTGGCATGTGCGAGACCGACTTCTCCGGCTACCCCGACTGCCGCGACAACACCATCAAGGCGCAGCAGTTGGCCCTGTCGCTCGGCCTGGACAGCCCGATGACCATCGAAACACCGCTGATGTTCCTGACCAAGGCTCAAACGTGGCAGATGGCAGAACAACTCGGTGGAGAAGCCTTGGTGCAGCTCAGCATTGAGCACACCCACACCTGCTACTTGGGCGAGCGCGGCAAGCGTCACGACTGGGGCTATGGCTGCGGCCAGTGCCCCGCCTGCGAGCTGCGCGCCAAAGGCTATGCGGAGTTCCGCACATGTTGATCGGCCTGCTCATCGTCGCCGCGCTCTTGCTGTTTTGGGGCCTGGGTGCTTACAACCGGCTGATCCGCCTTCGGAGCGCCATTGGCGGCGCTTGGCAGCAATTGGAAGCACCGCTGGCCGCGTTGGCGAGCGAAGGACTCGCCTTGGCCGAGGCCGGACCGAGCTGGCTGCCCCAGGAAGGGTCCGCCTTTGACGCCCTGCGCCTGCAAAGCCTGGAATTGCAAACCGCGCTGAAGGCGGTGAAGCCCGCACCCTACGCGGCCGACCCCATCGCCCAACTGGCCGTGGCGCAAGCCCTGCAAGCTTCTGCCTTGCAGCGCGTGCTAGCGCTGCTGGAACACCACGCGCGGGACGAAGACAGCGAGCGGCCCAAGCGCATTGCCAGCTTGCGTGCCGCCCAGCAGCAGCGGGACTTTGGCAAGCAGCTCTTCAACCAGCGGGTTGCGGCCTACAACGAAGCCATCTCTGAAATGCCCACCCGCATCCTCGCGGGGCTGTATGGATTTCATGATGCAAAGAGTTACTAAATTTAGGGTTTTCGAGCGTTGAATGCCTTTTTGAGGGGGGGGTATATTGATTTCCTTCTTAAATTAAGGGAGTCATTTAATGTATTTTTTGAGAATTGCCTTGTTTGGCATGTTGGCAGTCCTTTCGCAAGCTTCATACGCCTGCGGAGACACATGGCTGAACCCTATGAAGACGCCGGGGCCAAGTGCAAGCCAACCTGCCTTGGGCGCGAAGCCTGCAATCCAGAAGAATGCACTTTGCCTGTCAGAGTTGCAGACCATTTTTTCTGGAATGGCCTTCAATACATTTACTAGCCAGCTTGAGCGCGTTGAGATTACCGGATCAAGAGAATATGGCCGGGTGATCCTCTGCCGAGGCGAGTGCTGGAGTTTTGGAAACTACGCCGATGCAGCGGCAAAGGCTTTGTTTCTTGGTCTCCCGTCTGTTGCCGAGGAGATTGTCGTATTCATGCGACCGACGAGGAAGCTCGATGTCTGTGTAAAGGCTCCGGGTGTACGGGCGGCGGATGCCCCCTACAACTTGGCAGCGACTGCAGCGGTTCGACTTGCTGTAGGTGCTGACGTTCGCAATGGAGATACTGTTGAAGTTCAGTATTCAGATGGAGCTATTCACACCTTCATTATTTCCTTTACTTACACCGGAGGACCCCAAATTTGGGCCAACCACAAGCAGGCTGGCGCCGAGGGCGAGCCAAAGTGCCGTTAGTTGCTGAGCTACGGAGTTAAAATCAGGATCAGATGAAATGAAGGCTCAGGTTCGGATGACTTCGCGGTGGCCCAGGCGCCTCTTCTGCCTAGCCGTCATCGGCGTCCTGTTTGCAATTGGGGCGAGGTTTTTTCTTCTTTGGTCTTCGCCCCAAGCGGGTTTCTCTGAGGGCGAAGTCACCAGTCTTGGCGTTTCGCCAGCACCGAGGTTTGTGACTCAAACCGCTGCCGAAAAGCCAGTTGAGTCGGATCCGAGGACCAACGTTGTCGCCGCCCAAGCGACAAGATTTGTAGACGCTTCGCCAGCGGAGATGTTGCAACAACTGGCGAACTCGCAGCAGCCTTATCCACTGTTGGTTTACCTTTATCAGCGCGGTAGGCCGGGCGACTACGAAGTAATCCGACATATAAGAGCCGAATGTTCTCTTGCCGGTCAGCTTGCCCATTATGCGAAGGAGCGAGGCCTGCTCAATGGCAACACTTTGACCATTCCATCGATGCAGACGAAAGGCCAGGCCCTTCCAACCTCTGAAACCACGCCAGCTATACACGCGCAGCGCATAACTGCTTTGCAGCAGATTGAAACAAGATGCACTCCGATAGGTCAAGAACACAATCGCTTCGATAGCCCGAATCCAGGTGATTCGAACGGAAAATTGCTTGTCAGCATGCTTGCGTCAAATTACACCGAACAAACTGCGAATCGGTTTAATGAAGCATTGAAGGCACAAGGGGTGCCAGTGACCGACTATGTGCTGCGATTGGCGCTGATTAGGCAGCACATGTCAGAGTTTTCCACATTCACAAGTGAGCGCCAGTTCGACGGCTTGATCGAGTTGGTTTCTCATGCTGCACAAATGGATGAGGCTGCACCAGGAGGCAGCCTTCGCGAGCTCGCCGCTTGCATGGCCGTTGGGGCTTGTGGAAAAAAGCTCGAAGAGCTCGACTTGTCCTTCTACGACTTGCCGCCCGGTAGCCCGCAGCACGCCAAGGCGCTCGAAATGGTGCCACGGCTCAGGGCTCTCTTTCGCCTGTAAAGCACGGCAGGAGTTGGGAGCGATAGACCCCGCCGACTACTGCGAACACCAGTACTTTCACTCAAGTAGTGCTAGGCCTAAGTAAACCAAGCTGAGGCTGGAATTGACGGCTGACCAATTCGCCGAAAGTTCAAGTTGGTGCTCCTGTCAGTATCAAGAAGATATAAGCTGAGGCAAAGCGCGTCGTAATCGTGAATACTCATTATTATAGTTACTGGAGCAAGCGCCTGATTTGTTTGCTTGTGGTGGGGGCGGCACTGGCAATTGGTGGCTACCTGCTCCGTTCCGAATCTGAGCCCCGGACCATCGACAGGGATCGGGCCGACACCAAAACGGCTCCGCTTCCGACACGACTTTCAGCAAATGAAGGCAAACCTGGGCAGTCCAAGGTGGCTGCGCCAGCGGTACAAGCGAGTAATGCATCTTTCGCGGAAGTGCGTCGGAATCTCGCGAACTCGCCGAACCCTTACGCAATGGTCGTTACCTTGTACACACGCGGCCATCCAGGAGACTTTGCACTGGTGCGAGAGGTCATGAATGAGTGCCTAAGAGCTTTTCAGCATGTGCACTTTGCAAAGGAGTTGGGCCTGCTTGCCGGCAATACTTCATCGGTTCCGAGACTAACTGCAGGCGTCAAGCGCAGCGCGCCTGAAACAGACATAACTCCAGCCGTGCACTCTCAGCGCATCGCCGCATGGCAAGCCATTGAATCTAGATGCGGGCCGCTAGGCCAAGCCAATAACTACTTCTTTCCGAGTCCGACTGATACCTATGGAAAACTTATCCATCCATGGGAAGAAAACTCGCGAGTTGAAGTTGGTGACGAGCAATTGCTGGATGCCTACAAGGCTCAAGGCGCAGCCGTCACCAACTCAAGGCTGCAGGCAGCAATCATCAAACAACACATTGATGAGTTCCCGAGTTTTACCGGTGAGGAGCAATTAAGCGGCCTGCTACATCTTGTCGCCTATGCGTCGCAAATGGACCCCGAAATGCCTGGGAATAGTCTCAGAGCGCTGTCTGAATGTGTTGGCAATGGCTGGTGTGGAAAGAAAGTCGAGGAGCTTGATCTCAGCTTCTATGGCTTGCCACTTGGTAGCCCTCAACATGCCAAGGCATTAGAAGTGCTGCCTCGGCTGAGGGCTTTGTTCCGCATGTGAGCGGTTTAGGCAAAGCGCTGGCATGGACGGCGAGCTAAAGTGCCAATAGGGAGACAAAGGCGACTCGTTGAGGAGGTTCGGTGACCATTCAGTTCGACTCGGCGGCAAGGCGGCATATTCGAAAAATCTGCTTTTTTGCCATCGGACTTGCCTTGGCAGCCATCGGCTACTTGCTTTTTTCCGATGAGCAACTTGCATCCGAAGCGAAGGCCAATTCTGGCACTTCGGGGGCGGCATCTTTCGCTTTGCAGTCACCTCCAATACTGGAAAAGGCGAGCGCACCGGCAAACGTGCACGAATCAAACAGCAAAGCACCGCAAACCGGTGCCGCAGCCGCGACAGAAGGGATGCTGAAGTTAACGAACTCTACAAACCCGTACCCGATTCTGGTGGCTCTTCATGCTCGCGGTGGTCCAGGCGACTTCGCAATGGTTCGGAGGTTCATGCGTGAGTGTGCAATAGCAGATCAATTGGCACATGCCGCCAAGAAAAATGGGCTGTTGCAAGGAAATTCCTCACTAAATTATTTTTCACCGTCAACTGGAAAGGATCCCAATCCTTCGGTTGAGACCACATCGGATATCCATGCCCAGCGCGTGCTGGCTCTGCAGCAAATATTCTTACGGTGTGGCCAGAATGGACAGGGTGCTCCATTTTTCGACCCTCATCCGAGTGATCAGTATGCAAAGAAGCTGGGTTCGTGGCATGAAGCCGCGCGCACCAAGCAGCAGTTGCTTGATGCTCACATGCAGCAAGCTGCCGCGGTAACTGATTACGCCTTGCAAATTGAGATCGTCAAGCAGCACATGAGCGAGTTTTCTGGCTTCAAAAGTGAAAACCAAATCGAGGGGCTGCTGTATCTGGCGGACTTCGCTTCACAGGCAGACCCAGCGGCGCCGGGAAACAGCCTGCGTGGATTGGCGGCGTGTGTCAGTGTCGGGCAGTGTGGCAACCCGAGTTCGACACCGTCTAGCCGGAACTTCTCGTCCCAAGACGCAAGAAGTTCTGTCCTGACAGTCACTTGGCGCGCCGGTGTCGTCGGTTCAGGCCAAGCTTTGT
>JBKCVH010000095.1:0-18344 GCA_046317675.1 Burkholderiales bacterium | reverse complement strand
CCCGCCAGCATCGCCGCCACAAAGCCCAGCGCGGGCAAAGAGCCGCTGCCCATCGCCACCAGAGCCGGACCGGGGCAATAGCCGGCCAGCCCCCAGCCCATGCCGAAGAGCACGCCGCCGCCAATCAGGCGGGCATTCACGCCTTGCTTGGGCGGCAGGGTCAGGGCCTCTCCGCGCAGCGTGCGCCCACGGCGCTCGATGAACCAAAAAACAGGCGCCGTGACGGCAATGGCGCCGCCCATGACGAAGGCGAGGCTGGGGTCCCAGCGCCCGCCGAACACATCCAAGAAGCCCTGCACTTTGGCGGGGCTGGCCATGCCGCTGAGCAGCAAACCAAGGCCGAACACGAGGCCTGCAAGGAGAGCGAGGAGGAGGTTCATGCCATCACCCCGCGCAGCACCGTCACCGTCACCACGCCACTGCCCATGAAGGCCAGCACATTGGCCAGTGAGCGCACCGAGCCGCGCGACAACCCGCACACGCCATGGCCGCTGGTGCAGCCGTTGCCCAGCCGC
This sequence comes from Burkholderiales bacterium, assembly GCA_046317675.1. Classification (GTDB taxonomy): domain Bacteria; phylum Pseudomonadota; class Gammaproteobacteria; order Burkholderiales; family Burkholderiaceae_C; genus Inhella. Next base: position 17,829 of record JBKCVH010000095.1, on the reverse strand, counting down.
ACGCCAATGCCCACCAGCAAGCCCGCCAGCAGCGTGAGGGGCAGCCCCGCCACCGCCTGCATGGGCGGCAGCACTTGCACCAACTGCCAGGCCCAAGGGGCCAGCACGAGCCCGAGCACAAAGGCCCAGCGCAGGCCTTGCCCGTGGGCACTGCCTTGTTGGCGCAGTGCCTGCCAGGCACTGCCCAGCAAGCCGGCAATGCCGGCGATGCGGCCGGTGCCGGCCAGCAGCAGCGCAGCGGCAGCGCCAATCAAGGCCCCGCCGAGCAAGGCCGGCAAGGGGGTGAACGCATTCCAGTCGATGGCAATCATGGGGAGCCTCAGGCAGTTAAAGGGGTTGGCAAAACTGTTGGTACAGGGTGGTGAGCAGGGCCAGCACGGCGGGCGAGGCCACGCGGTAATGGATGAACTTGCCGTCGCGCCGCGTCTCGACCAAACCCTCGCGGCGCAGCACCGCGAGCTGCTGGCTGAGCGAGGGCTGCAGCAGCCCAGTGGCCTCGCCCAGCTCCGCCACGCTGCGCTCGCCTTCCACCATTTGGCACAGCAACAGCAGGCGGTCGGGGTTGGCCATCACCTTGAGCAAGGCGGCCGCTTGGATCGCTTGCTCGGCTTGGGCTTGCAGAGCGCCTGCCGCCTTCACGGCGGCGTGGGGCGCCTTGCTGAAATTTGCGCTTGTGGACATGCGTGGTTTGCGATTACGATAGTTGCATAAATTGTAGATTGAAAGTCGCAAATGGCCAACCCCCTTCCGCACATCGAGTCTTTCTTTGACCCCGCCACCTTCACCGTGAGCCATGTCTTGGCCTGCCCGGTCACCCGGCGCGCAGCCCTCATTGACCCAGTGCTCGACTACGACCCCAAGAGCGGCCGCACCGCCACGCACAACGCCGAGAAGCTGCTGGCCGTGGTGCAGGCGCAGGGCCTCCAAGTGGAGTGGTTGCTGGAAACCCATGCCCATGCCGACCACCTGAGCGCCGCGCCTTGGCTGCAACAGCGAGTGGGCGGGCGCATTGGCATTGGCGCTGGCATTGGCGGCGTGCAACAGCGCTTTGCCCGCCTGCTGGATGCGCCTGACTTGAGCGGCAGTGGCCAAGAGTTTGACCAGCTGTTTGCCGATGGCGAGCACTTCCAACTGGGCGAGCTCGACATTGAAGTGATGGCCACGCCCGGCCACACGCCCGCCTGCGTGAGCTACCGCGTGGGCCAGCATGTGTTTGTGGGCGACACCCTCTTCATGCCCGACTACGGCAGCGCCCGCGCCGACTTCCCGGGCGGCAATGCGCGCGAGCTGTACCGCTCCATCCAGAAGCTGCTGGCCTTGCCGCCCGACACCCAGCTCCACCTCTGCCACGACTACCCGCCCGCCAGCCGCGCGCCGGCTTGGACCTGCACCGTGGCCGAACAGCGCGCGCACAACGTGCAGGTGCACGAGGGCGTGGATGAAGCCAGCTATGTGGCCATGCGCGAGGCGCGCGACGCCACACTCGCCGCCCCGGTGTTGCTCTGGCCCTCGCTGCAGGTCAACTTGCGCGCCGGCCACTTCCCGCCGGCGAACAGCGAAGGCCTGGTGCACCTGAAGACGCCCATCAATGTTTTATGAGCCCCCTCGCTGGCGCGACGATCTGCCGGCCGCGCTGATCGTTGCCTGCCTGCTGCTGCCGCAGAGCCTGGCCTATGCGCTGCTGGCCGGCTTGCCGCCCGTGGCCGGGGTGATGGCCAGCACGCTGCCGCTCATTGCCTACGCCTTGCTCGGCACCTCGCGCACCTTGGCCGTGGGGCCGGTGGCCGTTCTGGCCTTGATGACGGCCGCCGCCATTGGCCCGCTGGCGCAAGAGCACGGCGTGCCCGCGCTCACGGTGGCGCTGGTCATTGCATTGCAAATGGCCGCCCTGATGGCCTTGGCCGCCTTGCTCAAGCTCGACGCCTTGGCCTCCCTGCTCTCGGCCCCGGTGCTGCATGGCTTCATTGGTGGCGCGGCGCTGGCCATTGCGCTCGGGCAAGTGCCGAAGTTGCTTGGCAGCAGCTTGCCGGGCTCCAACGCGGTGGAGTGGGTGCAAGCCCTTCCCCATGCTGCTGCGCCCGTGGGTATGGCGGTGTTGCTGGGCGGTGGGTCTTTGGCCCTGCTGCTCTTGATGCACCGTTTCCTCAAAGGCACCTGGGCGCGCCTGGGGCCGTTGGCCGTGGTGGCCTTGGCCATTGCCGTGGTGGCCCTCCTGCCCGATGCGCAACGCGCCGGGTTGCCCCTCACCGGCGTGGTGCGCCTGCAAGATGGCCTGCAGTTCAGCCCCGCTTGGAGCGCCCCGGCGGCGCTGTGGTGGGCGGCGTTGCCTGCGAGCAGCTTGATGGCCTTGGTGGCCTATGTGGAAGGCCTGGCCGTGGCCCAGGCGCTGGCCGCACGGCGCGGCGAACGCGTGCAGCCGCGCCGCGAGCTGCGGGGTTTGGCGGCCGCGAACGCGGCAGCCGGCTTGGTGGGCGGTCAGCCGGTCACGGGCGGGTTGGCGCGTTCTGGCGTGGCCTTCGAGGCGGGGGCTCGCACGCGCTGGGCGGGGGCCTTCACGGCAGTGGCTTTTGTGCTCTTGGTGGCCTTGGCCTCGCCGGTGCTGGCCTTGCTGCCGCAAGCGGTGCTGGCTGCGGTGGTCATCTTGGCCGTGCTGCCCTTGGTGGAGCCCGGCGCCTTCGTGCGCGCATGGCACTACAGCCGCAGCGAAGGCGCCTTGATGGTGGCCGTGGCCCTGCTCGTGCTCACGGTGGGCGTGGAGTTGGCGCTGGCCTTGGGCGTTGCCGCCTCGGTGGCCTTGCTGCTGCAGCGCACCGCCCGGCCGCACTGGGCTGAAGTCGGTCGGCTGCCCGGTTCCGAGGTCTACCGCAACGTCAAGCGTTTTGAGGTCGAGCGCTTGCCCGGCGTGCTGATGCTGCGCATCGACGAAGGGCTCTGCTTCACCAATGCCCGCTGGCTGCAAGACGTGCTCTGGGCTGAAACCGCACGCCGCCCCGAAGCCAAGCAACTCGTGCTGATGATGAGCGGCGTGAACGACATCGACCTGAGTGGCCTGGAGGCCCTTCGTCAGTTCGCCGCCGACTGGCGCGCGCAGGGCGGGCAGCTGCACCTGAGCGAACTCAAAGGCCCCGTGGCCGACCGCCTGTTGGCCGATGGCCTGCACGACTGGCTGCCCGGCCGCGTGTTCCGCACGCAATCCGAGGCCTGGGCCGCGCTGCAGTGAAGCTGCTCGGCTTCGTGCAGCTTCTGCGGGCGGCCGGCATGCCCATCGGCAGCGACCGTGTCTTGCTCGCGCAAGCGGCAGTCGGCCAAGTGGGCATCACCCACCGCGCCGCGCTGCGCGCTGCCCTGCGCGCCAGCCTGCCCACGCAGCCTGAACAGTTGCCGCTCTTTGACGCCGCCTTTGACGCCTACTGGCAAGCGCCCAACGCCAGCTTGGCGGCCCTGCTGCCGAACCTGCCGCCCTTGGCCCAGTTGGTGCCACGCCGCCCCCCGCAAGCCGGGCCACCGCGCCGCTTGCTGGAAGCCATCACGCCGCCGCACGCCTGGAAGCCCGCTGAGCTGCCCGAGAGTCCGACCACACCCGCGCGCATGGGCGCCAGCAGCGCCGAAGCCGTCTGGACGCAGCGCCGCTTTGACGAACTCGGCCGCGACGAATGGCCCTTGCTGCGGCGCGCCGTGCGCCAACTCGCCCGGCGCCTTCAGCGCCCGCAGCGCAGCCGGCGTTGGCAGCCGAGCAGCGGGGGCGCGCGGGTGGATTTGCAAGCGGCACTGCGGCAGCTTCAAGCCGGGCGGCCGCTGCTTGCTTTGCCGCGCCAACGCCGCCGCCCGGCAAGGCAAACCTGCATCTGGCTGGGCGATGTGTCGGGCTCCATGCAAGACAGCACGCGCGCCCTGCTGCTCTGGGCCCATGCCCAAGCGCAGACGCAAACACAAACGGCAAGCCCGGGCCTGCACTGGCGCTTCTGGGCCTTCGGCACGCGCTTGCATGCCCTGAGCCCCCTGCTGCGCAGCAGCCCCGACCCCGATGCCGCCCTGCTGCGCCTGGCCGAGCAAGGCCTGGGCGGGCCGGGTGGCACGCGCATTGGCGCGGCACTGCAGTCGCTCTTGAAACTCGAATCGCCGCGCCTTGCCGGCGGGCGCTGCACCTTGCTTTTGGTCAGCGATGGCCTGGAGCACGATGCCCAAGACCCCCTGCTGCCTGCCATGCTGGCCGCCTGGCGCGCCCGCGGCGTGCGCCTGCTCTGGCTCGACCCGCTGGAGCGCGAGCACCTCCAAGCCAGTCCGGCGCTCGCCGCCGGCGCAGATGCCCGCTGGCCGATGGCCCGATTGAGCGACTTACTCGCGCTTTCGTTGGGCTGAAGGGCGCCCTGCAGAGCGGGACCGGCTCCCCCCGACTCAAAACAAGTGCTTGACGCGCAACTCGGCACCCTGCTCCTGGGACCTGCCCGAGCGGCGGTGCGTGTAACTGGCGACCAAGCTCCAGTTCGGCCCGAAGTACTTGGATTGAATCCACTGGAACTCGCGCGCGGTTCGACCGCCGCCCAGCCCGTTGTGCAGCGCAGACAGCGTGACGATGGCCTTCATGTCGTAAACCTGCCGAAGCACGAAGCCGACGCTGGGCTGGGCGTACAGGTAGGCGCCACCGCGCGCGCCGAGCCCTGCTGTTGCGAAGGCGAACACATCGATGTCGCGGGCCAGCCGCTGGGTCAGCCCCACGCCACCCTCCACCAAGAAGGTGCTGCGGCTGTACAGGTCGCCCCCGGGCTGCGGCTCTTGGCTGATCTTGAATCGGCCTGACAGGCCGCCACTGAAACGGTCACGGGGCAGCAGCGATTCCACGGCGTACACCGTGGCGCGCTCCACCCGCGTGCCGCGACCGCCCAGAGATTGCGCCAGTGCGAACTCGAACAGGCGCAGCCCGCTCTCGTTGAAGTACATGTCGTTGCGGTCTTCGAGCCGGTGCGAGGCGGGCAGGAACTCCACGACCAAGGCGTCGTCGCCATTGCGCCGCTGCAAGCCCACAGTGAACTGCGCGTCGGGCGGTGCGGCCGCCGGGCTGAACTTCGGGTCGCTGGCCAAAGCGAGATCGCTGGGGGCGGCGCGTTGCAGGCGGCGCTCGTAGGCCAAGCTGGCTTCGGGCGTGCGAGCGCCCGTGCTCACCAGCTGTTGGTTCAAGGCCAGCGCCGCTTGCTGGCGCAAGAAGGCGCGGCGGTCTTCGGGGGCGGCTTCTTCGACGGTTTGCGCACCGACTTGTTGGACCACGCGGGCCACATCGTCGGCGCTCAGGGTTTGGTCCAGCAGGTGCAGGGTCCAGCGCGGTGCGCTGAGGGCCACTGCGGTGTCCAGCAAGTCGGCTTGGTGTGCGGAGCGCACCACGTCTTTGGGCGTGGTCCAGAGGTCTTGCTGCTGCAGGACGGCGGGCCGCACCACGGCCAGCAGCTGCTTGACCAGCGTTGCGCAGTTGTAGCGCTGGAAGTAGTAGGTGAACTCCACCGGGCGCAGCTCCATCAGGTGCGCCCGCAGCAAGTCGCGCTGGGCGGCATCCAGTCGCAGGGGGTGCTCCCAGAGGTTGCGACCCTCGCGCCCGATGTAGGTCTGCACTTGGTCGGCATAGGGGCCAAGGGTGAAGAAGCCGGGCATGCCGGCCACCAAGCTGCGCCAGAACAAGCGCGGCAGGTTCCAAGTCACGGGCTCGGTGAAGAAGGAGATGGCGTGCTCGCGCTGCTGGCCGGTGGCGTCTTGCCCGCTGAGCTTCAGGAACACGTGGCCCATCATGCTGGAGGGCTGGCTGAGCGTTTCGGAGGCGAAGACCAGGACCACGCGGTCCATGGGCGCGCGGGCGCTGAATTCTTGGAGTTCGGTGCAGTGCGCCAGGGATCGCTCAGCGATTGCCCCATGGCTGCGCAGCCACAGGTAGCGCGCAGGAAAGCGGCACAGCGCCGCAGCATCGGGCGCCTGCAGTGCGGCCAGCGTGGCCTGCAGTTCGGCGCGCAATGAGAACTGAGGCAGGCTCAGCAGGAAGGCGGGGTCGCGCACCATGGGCGCGCCGTCGCGCACGTGCAGCAGGGCCGACCAAGTCGGTTGCGCAGCGAGTGCGTCGAGCTCGGCCGCGCGCGGTGCGCTGGCCGAGAGCAGCAACAGCAATGCAAAAGCGGCCCGAAGGCCGCTTTGCACGCAGAAGCGCGAAAGTCCGATCACTGGCAGCTGACGACCACCGAGTCGGCGTACTTCCACATGCGCTCGGTCGAGTAGTCGGTGGTGGAGCCGAGGGCGCCGCCGAGCAGGATGTTGATGAAGAACTTGCTGTCGACCGTGCTGGCCACCGAGGTGGTCTTGGCGCAGCCAGCGGTTTCAACGGTCACGACCTTGTCGCCCTTGGCACGGGTGAAGGGAACCACGCCTGGGCCGGTGAAGGCCTTGCCGTCCACCGAGCCAGTGATGGGCTTGCCGGTCGACGAGGTGATGTTCACGGGCTGGGTTTGTTCGTTCAGGATCGAGGCGCAGCCGGTGGACAGCACAGCAGCAGCAATCAGGGCAGCAACGTTGAGTTTTTTCATGGGACTTGAAGGTGAGTTGAATGGGCATATCGCCAACCGTGATGCCCGCCTTCGAGGACGCCCACACGTTCCAGTGCCACTTGAGGTGGCATGTCGAGTGCGCTGGTCCATCTCCCTGCAGGCCGTTGTGCCACGGCTGGTCGGGCAGGAATGTAGCCAGCGAGTTGTGGTTTTTGGCCAACGAGTGGGGCCGGGTTTGCGGGGGCATCCCGCCGCCTCTTTGGCCCTCCCAAGTGAACTATTCGCGCTTTCGCGGGCTTGACGGGCGCATCACCTGCAGACCGGCTTGCTGGGTCCAGCCCGAACCCAGGGTGTTCAGCTCGCCGGGCCGCTTGCCATCCACTTGCGCGACCCCCAGCCAGGTGTTGCGGCCGGCGGCCTTGGCGGCGTAGAGGGCTGAGTCGGCCAACTGCAGGCTGGCCTCCCAGTCCCAGGCTTCGGGCGCATTCGGGTCGGGTGGGAAGGCGGCCCAGCCGACGGAGGCCGTCACGGGCACGCTGGCTTCGGGTGTCAAAACGGGGCCTGCGTTCAGGGCCTGAACGATGCGAGCGGCCAGTTCTGCGCCGTGGCTGCGGCTGCTGTCGCGTGCCAGCACGAGGAACTCTTCGCCGCCCCAGCGCACCAGGGTGTCGGTCTCGCGCAGCAGGGGTCGCAGGCGCATGGCGGTTTCTTGCAGAACGTGGTCGCCGGTGGTGTGCCCGTAGCGGTCGTTGACTTGCTTGAAGTGGTCGATGTCAATCAGGAAGACGAGCAAATCGCCGTCTACCGGCTTGCGGCCTTCGTGGTGTTGGCGCTGAACGTGGCGCAGGTCTTCGCTCAGGCGCAGCGCAAGGTAGCGGCGGTTGTGCAGGCCGGTGAGGGGGTCCGTCAGGCTGGCCTCGCGCAACTCGGCGGTTCGGGTGTCCACCAGCGCCTGAAGCTCTTGCTCTCGGCGGCGCAGGTGGCGTGTCCGCAGGTGGAGCAGGCCCCAGAGGCTGAGCCACAGGCCGAGCGAAAGCAGGGCCTGAACGAAGCCCCTTTGCCACCAGGCGGGCTGAACGGTGACCGGCACGCTCAGGCGTTCAGGGCTCCACACGCCGCTGCGATTGGTGGCCTCCACTTCCAGTGTGTAGTTGCCGGGCGGCAAGAGCCCGTAGCTGGCGCTGCGCTGGGTGGCATCGGCCAGGGTCCAGTCGGTTTCGTAGCCGAGTAGCCGGTGCCGGTAGCGCAGGCGCTGGGGGTCGCCAAAGTCGAGGGCGGCGTAGTACACGCTGAAGCTTCGGGTGCCCGGTGCGAGCTGCAGGCCGTCGCTCAAGCGCTCGGGGCGGTAGGGCTTGCCCTCCACCCGCAGGTCGGTGACGCGAATGGGGGGCCGGTCGGTGGAGGGTTCGTAGCGGTCCGGCTCCACGCGCAGCAGGCCCCGGCTGCCAGCGAACAGCAAGCTCCCATCGGCCAGCCGGGTGTGTGCGCGGAACCAAGCGGTGCCAAACAGCGCGCCATCCGCCGCTCGCAACTCGCGCAGTTCGGCCTGCGTGGGGTCGTAAACGAACTGCTGGCTCCAGATGCGGCCGCGCGCGTCCTCGTGCAGGTTGGCGCCGAAGGGCCGGCCGGCCACGCCCTGCGACACGCTGACCCGTTCGAAGCGCGCCTGCCCCTTTGCATTCATGCCGATCAGCCGGTGCAGGCCGGAGACGGCGGTGTCCACCCAGAGCTGGCCTTTGCGGTCGCGCAGCAGGCCCAGCACCACGGGCACGCCCAACCCCTCTTGCGGGTCCATGGCAACGGCTTCCAGCTGCGCTGCGCCCATGCGCCAGCGGTAAAGCCCGGCCAAGCCGCCCACCCAAAGCCCGCCTTCGCCGTCGGGCTCCAGCGCGAAGAGGTCGCTGCCAATCGGCCCGTTGGGGCCGGGCACCGCCACAAAGCCCGGCTTGCTGGGCTGCCACCGAAACAGGCCTTGCTGCGCGCCGAGCCACAGGCTGCCATCGGGCTGGGCGCGCAGCGTCATGGCGGCGCCGCCGCCCACGGGCCAGTGGCCCACCAGGCGGCCATTGGGTTCGCGTTGCTCCACGCTGCCAGCGGAGGCCAGCCAAACTTGGCCGCGCGCGTCTTGCGCCATGGCCTCGACGGGCGCGCCCTCGCGCGGCAGGCGGCCCAGGGTTCTGAGGTCTGCGTCCAGCACGGCCACGGTGCCGCTGTGGGCGGCGGCCAGAACCCGGCCGTCTTGCAACTGCAGCAGGGCGCGTGCATCGGCCACGGCCATGGCGCTGGTGGGGTCGGCATCGGGGCCGCGCACGCGCAGGGCCGGAGACTCCATGTGCCGTAGCAAGCCCACGCCAAAGCCGCCCACCCACATGGCGCCGGTTGCGTCGCGCCAAAGGGTGGTCACTTCGTTGGCGGGCAGGCCGGCTGCATGACCTGCCCGGTGCTGCAGGCGCTCTAGCAGGCGGCCGCTCTTGGGTTCGATGAAGTCGATGCCGGCCCGGTGCCCGACCCAGAGCTTGCCGTCGCTGCCCAAGGCCAGGGCGTTGATGGTGCTGCGCCCGGCTGCACCACCTGCCCACTCCACCGTGGCCGCCCCAGCGCGCAAGCGCCCGAGCTGCCCCGACTTGGCGCCAAACCAAACCGTGCCATCGGGTGCCGCCATGACGGTTTGCAGGGTCTGGCCGCCCACGTACACCGCCTCAAAGCCGCTGGCCCCGGCAGGCCGCCGTGACAAGCCCTGCCAGTGCGCCACCCACAAAGTGCCTGCGGGGTCGAGCGCCAAGCCATTCACTTGCCCGCGCTTCATCCCCAAGCCGGGCAACTCCACGGGGCTGAATTGCCCCGTCGACGCTTGGTAGCGCCAAAGCCCACTGCCGAGCGTGCCGATCCAAACCTCGCCGGGCTGCGCCTCCAGCAAGGCCAGCACGCCGGCCGGCACGCCGCCCAAAACCTCAATGCGCTGGCGCTCGGCATCCCAAACCGCCAACCCGAAGGCCTCGGTGCCAATCCACAAACGGCCTTGGCTGCCCGGCGCCATGGCGCGCACCCAGCCCATGTTGCGGGCCAGGGCATCAGGACCTTCGCGCTCCATGGGTTGGAGGCGGTAGCCATCCCAGCGGGCCAGGCCATCGCCCGTTCCCACCCAGAGGAAGCCTTCGGCGTCTTGCACCACCCGGGCCACTACGGCGCGCGGAATCTCGGGCACCGGTTGAAAAGCGGTTTGCCATTGCGATGAGGCCCATGCGGGCGCGCACGCCAACAGCGCGAGGCCCCATGCGCCGAGCTTTTTCCAAAGCTTTGTTGTCCGTGGCAATCCCATGCGTCGCATGCTACGGGTCGAGCATCTCCGGTGGGCGCAGCGGGGCTTGGGTCAAACCACGATGCCGCTTTCGCACTTCACCTCCTCCATCACCACATAGGTACGCGTTTCGCGCACGCCCGGCAGGTTCCAAATGCCGGTGCCGATGAAGTTCCGGTAGGCCGCCATGTCGGCCACACGGGTCTTGAGCAGGTAGTCAAAGCCGCCGGCCACCAGGTGGCATTCCAGAATCTCCGGCCGGGCCTGAATAGCGGCCTTGAAGCTGTCCATCACGTCGTGCACGGTGCGGTCGAGCAGCACCTCCACGAACACCATCAAGGCGGCGCCGAGCTTCTCGGGGTTCAGTTCGGCGCGGTAGCCGACGATGACCCCGTCGCGCTGCAGGCGCTTCACGCGCTCGTGCACGGCGCTGGGGCTCAGGTGCACCAGTTCCGCCAGTTTTTGGTGGGTGATGCGGGCGTCTTGTTGCAGCTCGCGCAGGATGCGCCGGTCGAGTGTGTCAATCATGGCCTGAAGAATCCTCGGTCGAGCGGTCGAAAAGCCGGACAACATTCTGCGCTGATCGGCCTATGCTACGAATTCATCCTGAATGCTGCGAGCCCGCCATGCCGACCACCTCCCCCGTCGAGACCCAACGCCTGCCCTCACCCTACCGCTGCGAGAACGCTTGCGTGAAGACGCTGGCGGCCGAGCTGGGCAACACCCAGGCCGAATGGTTGGCGGTGCTGGAAGAGGCCGGCCCCTGGGTGGAGCAGGTGCGCAACAACCCACCGGCCTTCTGGGCCATGGAAAGCCTGCTGCGCGAGTACCCCATCACCCGCCCCGAGGGCTTGGCCCTGATGCGTTTGGCCGAGGCCCTGCTGCGCGTGCCCGATGCCGAAACCGCCATCGCCCTGACCGCCGACCAACTCGGCCGCGCTGACTTTGACAGCGCCGGCGACGGCCCGCACAAGATGCTGAGCAGCTTGAGCGCCGCCGCCATCAGCCTGTCCAAGAAGTTCCTGCCCGGCGAAGAAAGCACCGGCCTGATGGGCCGCTTGGGCAGCAAGACCGTGGTGGGCGCCACGGTGCGCGCCATTCAGTTGCTGGGCCGCCAGTTCGTGCTCGGCCGCACCATTGACGAAGCGCAGGACGAAGCCGCCAGCGCCCGCAAGAGCCAAAGCCAGCTCACCTTCAGCTACGACATGCTGGGCGAGGGCGCCCGCACCGAGCACGATGCCGAGCGCTACCTCGCCAGCTACCGCAACGCCATTGCGCGCATTGCCCAGCGCGGCCGCGCTGCCAGTCCCATGGCCGGTGATGGCATTTCCATCAAGCTCAGCGCGCTCTTCACCCGCTACGAAGTGCTGCAGCGCGAGCGCGTGTTCACGACCCTGGTGCCGCGCATCGTGGGCTTGGTGGATGCGGCTGCGGCCGCCAACATGAACCTGACGATCGACGCCGAAGAGGTCGACCGCTTGGAGCTCAGCCTCGATGTGTTCGAAGCCCTGGCGCTGCACATCAAGGCCAAGCACCCCACCTGGCAGGGCTTTGGCTTGGCGGTGCAGGCTTACCAAACCCGCGCGCGGGATGTAATTGAAGAAGTCGCCTCCATCGCCCGTCGCCACGGTTTGAAGTTCATGGTGCGACTGGTGAAGGGCGCCTACTGGGACGGCGAAATCAAGCGCGCCCAGGAGCTCGGCTTGGCGCACTACCCGGTGTTCACCAACAAGGCCCACACCGACATCTCTTACCTCGCCTGCACGCAAGCCCTGCTCGGCCACAAAGACGTCATTTACCCGCAATTCGCCAGCCACAACGCCGGCACCATTGCGGCCATCTTGCGCATGGCGCGCAAGGCCGGCGCGCCCTTTGAAATGCAGCGCCTGCACGGCATGGGCGAGGGCATTTACCGCGAAGTCTTGAGAGACGGCAACATTCCGTGCCGCGTCTACGCCCCCGTGGGCGAGCACCGCGACCTGCTTGCTTACCTGGTGCGCCGCCTGCTGGAAAACGGCGCCAACAGCAGCTTTGTGCACCAACTGGCCGACCCGCAAGTGGCCGTGCCCGAACTGCTCAGCTGTCCGCTCGAAGGCATTCGCACCACCGCCGCCTTGCCCAGCCCCAAGAACCTCTACAAGGCCGCTGGCGAAACCCGCCTGAACAGCACCGGCGCTGACTTGGCCGACCCCGCCCAGCGCGCCCCGTTCGTGGCCGCTGTGCAGGCCGCCACCGTGCCGCAAGTGGCTGTGGCTTCTAACGAAGACGTGCAAGCCGCCATGGCCCGCCTGCAAGCCGGCTTTGAAGCCTGGTCCGGCACCCCGGTGGCCCAACGCGCTGCCGTGTTGCGCCGCGCCGCCGACGCCATGGACGCCGAGCTCGTGCCCCTGTGCGCGCTCTTGGTGAAAGAAGCGCACAAAACCCTGGCCGACTGCATTGCCGAAGTGCGCGAGGCGGTCGACTTCCTGCGCTACTACGCCGACGAAGCCGAGATGGCCGGCGACGCCGCCATGCAAGGCCGTGGCGTGTTCGTGTGCATCTCGCCCTGGAACTTCCCGCTGGCCATCTTTGCGGGCCAAGTGGTGGCCGCTTTGGTGGCTGGCAACACGGTGGCTGCCAAGCCCGCCGAGCAAACCCCGGCCGTGGCCGAGGCCTGCGTGAAGCTGCTGATCGACGCCGGCGTGCCGGCTGACGCGCTGGCCCTGCTCAACGGCACCGGCGAAACCGTGGGCGCTGCGCTGGTGGCGCACCCGGCCACCGCAGGCGTGTGCTTCACCGGCAGCACGCAGGTGGCCAAGATCATTCAAAAGACCCTGGCCAAAGCCGGCGAGGCCAAGGTGCTCATTGCCGAGACCGGCGGCCTGAACGCCATGCTGGTGGACAGCACCGCGCTGCCCGAGCAGGTGGTGGACGCCGTGGTGCAAAGCGCCTTCCGCAGCGCCGGCCAGCGCTGCTCTGCGCTGCGCTTGCTGTGCGTGCACGAAGGCATTGCCGATGGCGTCATCGAGATGGTCAAGGGCGCGCTGGCCGAGCTGCGTGTGGGCGACCCCTCCAAGCTGGAAACCGATGTCGGCCCGCTGATCGACGCCGACGCCTTCCAAGGCATCAGCGCCAACGTGGAACGCCTGCGCCGCGAGGCCAAGCTCATTGCCGAAGGCTCGCAGCACGACGCCTTCCCCAACCTCGTCAAGCCCATCGCCTTTGAGGTGCGCGACATCAGCGAACTCAAGACCGAAATCTTCGGCCCCGTGCTGCATGTGCTGCGCTGGAGCGGCGACCCGGCCAAGGTGATTGAGCGCATCAACGCGCTGGGCTATGGCCTGACCATGGGCATCCAAACCCGCATCGAGAGCCGCGCCGAAGCCTTGGCCGATGCCTGCCGCATTGGCAACGTCTACGTGAACCGCAACATCATTGGCGCCGTGGTGGGCGTGCAGCCCTTCGGCGGCGAAGGCCTCTCCGGCACCGGCCCCAAGGCCGGTGGCCCCAACTACCTGTGGCGCTTTGTGCGCCCGGCCAACGTGCCCGGCCGTGGCGTAACGGCAGGCAGCCTGCCCGATGCGCTGGCCGCGCGCCTGCGAGCCATGCAAGTGGCCCTGCCTGACCAAAGCGGCCTGCTGGCGCAAGCCGCGACGCGCCTCTTGGAGCGCGCCTAGCCCGGCCCCAAGAGCGAGCGCAACGAGCTGCGCCTGCACGCCCGTGGTCATGTGGTGGGCTTTGTGGCCGGAGACGGCTGGCGGCCTGCCCTGGCCCAAGCCCTGCTGGCCGGCAACCAAGTCACCCTGGTGGGCGACAAGGCCAGTTTGGCCGGCGCTTGCGCGCTGCGCCAGCAGCTTCAAAACACCGCGCTCGATGGCCGTTTGGTCTGCCAAAACCACGAGCCCGCCGAGTGGGCCGAATGGGTCAAAACAGCGGCCCTGGACCTCGCCTTTGTGGCCGGCGTGGATGCTGCACAAACCGGCGCTTTGCTGGTGGCGCTGGCCGCACGCAGTGGCGCCATCGTGCCCGTGGTGACGGCCGACGAAGCCGCGCAGCCGCAGCAGGTTTACCGCTTTGCGGCCGAGCAAACGCTGACGGTGAACACCGCTGCGGCGGGCGGCAACGCCGCCTTGTTGGCCGGCCTCTAAGCAAAACCGCAGCCGCACTGCAGCAGCACCGCAGCCGCACCGCAGCCCCATTCAGGCCCGCCAGGGACACCCGGCGGGCTTTTTTCATGGTGACTTGGGTTTTGTTGAATACCAATCAAGTACCACTCGGATTGGCCTGTTGTGTGGATTGAACACCTGCTCGGTCGAGAAGCCAGGGACTCCATAGGAGAAGCTTCACAGGCATTGCGGGAAAACACCCAGTTTCAAGTGGTATGCAACTGGAGAGCAATAAGCCTATAGTGGCATCTCATTGGTTGGGGCTGAAACGTAAGTGGCACCCAACCAACCGCACCGCCGGGCGCAAGAGCCCAGCGGGCGGCCTAGATTCCACACCCCAGACACAAGGTCGCGCCCATGAAGATCCAAGCCACCCCCGTCACTGGCGCTATTGCCGCCCTGCTGTTTGGCCTGGCCGCCAGCGCCCAGGCGCAAACGCCGGCTCCGTCATCGGATGCCAAGCTCGAAGCCGTGGTCGTTACCGGTATTCGCGCTTCGCAGCAGAAGTCGCTGACGCAGAAGAAGAACGCCGAGTCGCACGTCGACGTCATCACCGCCGAAGACATCGGCAAGATGCCCGACAAGAACATCGCCGACTCGCTGCAGCGCGTGCCCGGCATCACCATCAGCTCGGCCGGCGCCAACGAAGGCGGCTTTGACGAGAACGACCGCGTCAGCATGCGCGGCACCAACCCGAGCCTGACGCAAACGCTCATCAACGGCCACAACCTGGCCAGCGGCGATTGGTTCGTGCTGAACCAAACCACCAATGCCGGCCGCAGCGTCAGCTACACCCTGCTGCCCTCGGAAATCGTGGGCTCTGTGGTGGTGCACAAGACCTCGGAAGCCAGCCTTGTTGAAGGCGGCCTGACCGGCTCGGTGAACATCATCACCAGAAAGCCGCTGGATTTCCGCAAGGGCTTCACCGCTGAAGTGCAACTGGGCGCCGTGTACGCCAGCCTGCCCAAGAAGACCGACCCGCAATTCAGCGCCCTCTTCAACTGGAAGAACCCCGAGCAAGACCTCGGCGTGCTGCTGCAAGTCTTCTCCGAGAAGCGCAGCCTGCGCCGCGACGGCCTGGAAGTGCTGGGCTACAACCAAATTGCGGCCGGTAGCAAAGTGGCTTTGTCGAACCCCGACCTTGCCGGCGTTTGGTACCCCCGCTCCATCGGCGCCGCCTTGTTCGAGCAAGAGCGCAAGCGCGAAGGCGGTTTGATTGAGGTTCAGTTCAAGCCCAACAGCGACACCTCGCTCTCGCTGACCGGCTACACCTCCACGCTCAACGCCACCAACTACAACCGCAACTACCTGCTGCACGCGCCTTTCTTCATAGATGAAGGCAAGGGCCAAGCCCCGGCGCCCGGCTACGTGGTGCGCAACAACACCTTGGTGTCCGCCACCTTCCCGGCACAGGGCGGCTTCTACGGCACCTACGACATGATTTCCCGTCCGGGCGCCAAGGCCAAGACCGACTTCATCGCCTTCGACGGCAAGTTCAAGCTCAGCGACTCGCTCAGCCTGAACGCCAAGGCCGGCACCTCCGACGGCCTGGGCAGCACGCCCACGCAAGACGTGATGGCCATGGACCAACGCGGCGGCGGCAGCTGGGCCTTGAACGGCGTGAGCACTGCGCCGAGCTTCTCCATCGGCACGCCCTCGAACACCAACCGCAACTCGGCCCTGGACTGGGTGTGGGGCGCGCAGAACGTGAAGGTGGACGACCGCGAGCGCTGGGGCCAACTGGACGGCAACTACGTCTTTGACGGCGGCTTGCTGCGCGAACTGAAGTTCGGCGTGCGCACCTCCAGCCACGACCGCAGCTCGGCCAACGTCATCGCCCAAGGCCCGAAGTGCTCTGACGGCAGCGCCTTCACCTGGGGCGCCACCTGGTGCACCAACCCGGCCACCTCGCCCGATGCGAACGCCGTGCTCCCGAGCTTCCAGAACTACCCGAGCAACTTCGGCAGCGGCCTGGGCGGCACCTTCCCACGCGACGTTTGGTACTACACGCCGGCGCAGTTGGCCGAGTTCAACAACAAGTTCGCCAACCGCGACCCGGTCTCGCGCCGCTACTTCGACTGGGAGTACGCGCTCAAAGAGAAAACCCAAGCCGCCTACACGCAGCTGAACTTTGGCGACAGCAACGCCCTCAGCGGCAACGTGGGCCTGCGCCTGGTGCGCACCGAGCAAAGCACGCTGCAGTACCTGCCCGCCATTGACGGCGCGGCCGACGTGTCCTCGGCCTTCGGCGGCTACGACCGCTTCACCACCAAGAAGAGCTTCAACGACACCCTGCCGAGCCTGAACCTGCGCTACGCCCTGAACCGCGAAACCGTGCTGCGCGGTGCCATCACCCGCACCATGACGCGCCCCGACTACTCGGCCCTGGCTGGCGCCACCAACATCAGCCCCGTGGCCAAGCCCGGCGACATCGGCTCCGGTTCCAGCTCCAACCCCGACCTCAAGCCGGTGCGCTCCACCAACTTCGACGTCGCCTTCGAGTACTACCCCAGCCCCCGCGCCATGATGGGTGTGTCCGCGTTCTACATGGACCTGGACAGCCTCATCACCCTCGGCCAAACCAAGCGCCGCTTCAAGACCACCAACGCCGCCTTCCCGAACGGCTTTGACGCCGACTACGTGCTGACCACCCCGGTCAACGGCAAGGGCAAGGTCAAGGGTGTGGAGCTGAGCTTGGAGCAACCCCTGGGCGCCAACTTCGGCGTGCAAGCCAACTACACGCACACCGACGCCGAAGAAGAAGGCGGCAAGCCCATGCTGGGCGCCTCCAAGAACAGCTACACCTTGGGCGCTTACTACGAGGACAGCACCTGGAATGCGCGGGTGACCTACAGCTACCGCTCGTCGTTCTACAGCGGCCTGGACCGTGCCACCGCCTTCTCGCAAGACGCAGCCGGCTCGCTGTCGGCCTCGCTCGGCTACCAAATCAACGAGAACCTGGCCCTGAGCCTCGACGGCCGCAACCTCAACAACCCCAAGCTGAAGTACTACGCGTTGAACAAGGACCAGCCCCGTTCCATCTACGAGAACGGCCGCCAGTTCTACTTGACGCTGCGCGCCAAGCTCTGAGTTTGGTTTTAGTCTGAACGTGAGGCGTGGCGCCCACCGTCACGCCTGATGGGGCGGCACCTGCGCACCGCAGGCGCCGCCCTCTTTGCTTCCAACTGGGCTGCCTGCCCACGACCCCCATGAAACTGCTTCGCGCTTGCTTGCTCGGCCTCTTTGCGGCCAGCACCCAGGCGGCCGGCCTCTGGCACGGCCCCTACCAAGATGTCTCCATGGCCGAGCCCGCCGTGCCGCTGCCGCCGCCCAAGCCCGGCCACGTGGTGGTGTGGGCCTTTGCCACCGGCGCCTGTGGCGACGAAAAGTGGGGCGCCTTCGACACCGACACCTTCGCCCGCGAAAAGCGCCAAGCCTTCGAGCGCGAAGGGCGCGACTTCGTCGTCTCCACCGGCGGCGAGGCCGACAGCTTCCATTGCGAAACCGACGAAGGCATGGCCCGCTTCATGGCCCGCTACAACTCGCCCCGGCTGGTGGGCGTGGACTTCGACATCGAGCGCAACCAAACCCCCGCGCAAATCGACGCCCTCGTGCAGCGCGCCCGCTGGCTGCACCAGCAGCAGCCCAAGTTGCGCCTCATGTTCACCCTGGCCAGCCACGCCGCCAGCGACGGCTCAGGCCGCAGCCTCAACGCCACCGGCCTCACCGTGCTGGCCGCGCTGCGCCGCCATGGCCTGCAAGACATCGCCGTCATCAACCTCATGGTGATGAACTACGGCCCGGCCGACGCGCGCTGGTGCGTCGTCAGCCAAGCCCGCTGCGACATGGGCGCCTCCGCCCTGCAAGC
>JBKCVH010000094.1:0-13161 GCA_046317675.1 Burkholderiales bacterium | reverse complement strand
CATCTGGGGCTACACCGGCATCCTGAGCCTCGGCCACGGCCTGTTCTTCGCGCTCGGCGGCTACGGCATGGGCATGGTCTTGATGCGCGAGATCGGGCGTGAAGGCCAGTACCAGAGCGACTTGCCCGACTTCATGGTCTTTCTGAACTGGAAGGAGCTGCCCTGGCACTGGGCGCTGAGTGACAACCTGCCGCTCCAACTGCTGCTGGCGCTGCTGGTGCCCGGCCTGCTGGCCTTCGTGTTCGGCTACTTCGCCTTCCGAAGCCGCATCCAGGGCGTGTACCTTTCCATCATCACGCAGGCCCTCACGGTGGCCGCCATGCTGCTTTTCTTCCGCAACGAAACCGGCTTTGGCGGCAACAACGGTTTCACCGACTTCAAGCGGCTGGCCGGCATCTCGCTGCAACTCCCCGCCATGAAGGTGGCGCTGTGCGTCGCCTCGGGCCTGCTCTTGATCGCCTTCTTGGTCATGGCGCGGGCCATCACGCAAAGCCGCTACGGGCGCATCTTGCAAGCCATCCGCGACGCCGAAGGCCGGGTGCGCTTTTGCGGCTACGACCCGGTCGCCTACAAGCTCAGCATCTGGACGCTGTCGGCCGTGATGTGCGCCGCGGCCGGGGCGCTCTATGTGCCGCAGGTGGGCATCATCAACCCGAGCGAGATGAGCCCGGCGGCCAGCATTGAGATGGCCATCTGGGCAGCCGTGGGTGGGCGCGGCACCTTGATCGGTCCCATCATTGGCGCCTTCTTTGTGAACGGGGGCAAGTCGGTGTTCACCGCTTGGCTGCCGGAGCTGTGGCTCTTTGTGCTGGGTGCGCTGTTCATCGCAGTCACCCTGTTCCTGCCGCAAGGCTTGATTGGACTTTGGCGGAGGTTCAAGCGATGACCCCCGAGCTGATGGAAGCCGGCGCGCAAGCCCGCACCCGCATGCAAACCGTGGTGGCCCACGGCGGTAAGCCCGTGTTCAACCAGGGCGTCGCGCTCTACGTGGAAGACCTCCGCGTGAGCTTCGATGGCTTTCAGGCCCTTGGGGGTTTGTCACTCAATGTGGACGTGGGCGAACTGCGCTGCGTCATCGGCCCGAACGGGGCCGGCAAGACCACGCTGATGGACTGCATCACCGGCAAAACGCGCCCCGACAGCGGCCGGCTTTACTTCGGCAGCAACCTCAACTTGCGGTCCATGAACGAGGCCCAGATTGCCCAAGCCGGGATCGGCCGAAAGTTCCAAAAACCCACGGTGTTTGAGGCGCTCACCGTGCAGCAAAACCTGGAGCTGGCCTTGGCGGGCGACCGCCGCGTGCGGCACACCTTGGTCACCCGGCTGTCGGGCGCGCAGCGCGACCGGCTCGACGAGTTGCTGGTGCAAGTGCAACTCTGGGACCAAGCCGACCGCAGCGCCGGTTTGCTGAGTCACGGTCAGAAGCAGTGGCTGGAGATTGGCATGCTGCTGGCGCAAGACCCGGTCCTGCTGCTGCTGGACGAACCCGTGGCCGGCATGACCGACGAGGAGACCGAGCGCACCGCCGAGCTGTTCCTGGCCCTGGAAGGCAAGCACTCGCTGGTGGTGGTGGAGCACGACATGCCCTTCGTTGCCAAGCTCGCGGGCGAGCATCGCAAGGTCACCGTGCTGCACGAAGGCAAGGTGCTGGCCGAAGGCTCGATGAACCAAGTGCAATCCGACGAACGCGTGATCGAGGTCTACCTTGGCCGTTGAATCTCCTCTCCTGAGCGTTGAATCCCTGCACCAGCATTACGGCGGCTCCCACATCCTGCGCGGTGTCGACTTGCAACTGCGCGCCGGTGAAGTCACCGTGCTGATGGGTCGCAACGGCGTGGGCAAAACCACCTTGCTCAAGAGCCTGATGGGCGTGGTGCCCGTGAGCCAAGGCCACATCAAACTCCAAGGCCAAGAGCTGGCCAAAGCACCCAGCCACCAGCGCGTGCGCGCCGGCCTCGGCTATGTGCCGCAGGGCCGCGAGATCTTTGCCCGGTTGACGGTGCAAGAGAACCTGCTGATGGGCCTGTCTCCCAGGCCACGCGGCACACCGCTGCCCCCAGAGTTGTTCGAGCTGTTCCCGGTGCTGCAGCAAATGCTGAATCGGCGCGGCGGCGACTTGAGCGGCGGCCAGCAGCAGCAGTTGGCCATTGCCCGCGCACTGGCCGGCGCGCCCAAAGTGCTGCTGCTGGACGAACCGACCGAGGGCATTCAGCCCAGCGTCATCAAGGACATCGGCCGCGTCATCCGCCACCTGGCGGGCCTCGGGACCATGGCCATCGTGCTGGTCGAACAGTTCTACGACTTTGCGCAGGAACTGGCCGATCAATACCTGGTGATGGAGCGCGGGGAAATCGTCATGCGCGGCGCCGGGCGCGACATGGAAACCGATGGCGTGCGCGCTCGGCTCAGCCTCTGAGGTAGCGCAGCAGCCGCACCGGCCCAACCGACTCGCTCAGCGCGGGCAGCCTCACCTCTTCCAGCTCATAGCCCATCAAGCCCATGCGCCGCGTGAAGGCGCTGCGCTGCCCTCGGTTGGGGTCCACGATCAACACCTCCCCCACGGCGGCGGCGTGCCGCTGAATGAAGCGCGGCAGGGTGCCGCCGTCGTCGCGCTCATAAAGCACGTCGCTGCCCATGATGAGCTCAAAGCGACCGGCCACGCGGGGAGCTTGGCGCTCGCCCACACCATCGCCCCAGTCACCGTGGCAGTAGCGCATCGGGGCCAGCGCGTTCAGGCGCAGGTTCTCCAACAGAAAGTCGCCCGCCAATGGGTGCACATCGCTGGCCGTGACCAAGGCCCCGCGCCGGTGGCTCACCAGACTGGCCAGGGCCAGGCCGCAGCCAATTTCAAGAATGCTCTCGTTCAGCACCAAAGGCCGCACGGCCATCACATCGGCCAGTTGCCGCCCTGCCGGCCAAAGCAGACCGAACAAGGGCCACTGCGCACTGCTGATGCCGGCGGCTTCGGCCAAGCCCTGCGGGTCAGCATGCTGCTGACGGTCAAGGAGCGTGCGCATGTGCAGATCGGCCACGCCGCGCACCGAGACCTCGTGGTGGGCAGTCGCATAACCGAGCATGAAGCGCTTTCGCGGCAAGAAAGCGCGCAGTGTGCGCTCATCAAAGGACAATCCCGCCCCTATGTTTGATGTCGTCGTCCTTTTCTTCGCCCTCGGCGTGTTCGCGCGTGTCGTCAAGAGTGACTTGCGTTTGCCGGAGGCCCTTTACGAAACGCTCACCATTTACTTGCTCTTGGCCATCGGGCTCAAGGGCGGTTTGGAGCTGAGCCGCCAGCCGCTGATGGAGCTGCTGCCCCAGGTCGGTGCCGTGGTGCTGCTGGGGGCGCTCATTCCCTTGGCGGTGGCGCCCTTGCTGCGTGTGGCCGGCTTGAATGCGGTGGATGCGGCCGGCCTGTCGGCTCACTACGGCTCGGTCAGCGTGGTCACCTTTGCGGTCGCGCTAACGGCGGTGCAGGCAGCCCAACTGCCCTATGAAAGCCATGCGCCGCTCTGGGTCGCCGCCATGGAGGCGCCGGGCTTGGTGGTCGGCATCGTGCTGGCACGCTTGGCTTTGAAGAAGCAAGATGCCAGCCGGGGCGGCATCCGCTGGGGGCTGCTGGCGCATGAGGTGCTGCTGGGTAAGTCGGTGCTGCTCTTGCTCGGCGGCTTGCTGATTGGCGCGATCGCGGGCGATGCCGGCGTCAAGCCCATCAAGGCCGTCTTCATTGACCCATTCAAAGGCGTGCTGGCGCTGTTCCTGTTGGAGCTCGGCCTGGTCGCGGGCGGCCAGCTCGGCGCGCTCAAGCGCCATGGCATCAAGCTCATCGTGGTCGGCTGCCTGCTTCCCCCGGTGCTGGCGCTGGCCGGCGCCTTCACGGCGCAAATGCTGGGCCTGAGCGTGGGCGGTGTCGCTATCTTGGCCACCTTGGCGGCAAGTGCCAGTTACATCGCCGCACCTGCGGCCTTGCGCGTTGCGGTGCCGCAGGCCAATGCGGGGCTCGCGATTGCCTGTGCACTCGGCGTGACCTTCCCATTCAACCTGCTGGTGGGTATCCCGCTCTACCTGAAGCTGGCGCCTCACTTCACATGATCAATAAGCACACCAAAACCCTGTTGACGGTGGTCGCCGAGTCGCTGCTGGAGCCGCGGCTGCTGGCCGAACTCAAGCGCCACACAGCCCATGTGTGGACGAGTTCCGAAGTGCGCGGCGCCTTCCCAGAAGGCGAGCGCAGTGGCGACTGGGACGCCGACCGCACGATCGAAATCCGCGTCATTTGCGAGCCCTCGGTCGCCGACGCGATCGCACAAGCCATCGTCACCAAATACGCGCCCGACTACAGCGTCGTGGTGCATTTTTCTGAAGTGCAGGTGTTGCGACCGGAGCGGTTTTGAGCGCCTCCATCGCCCTGCTGCTGGCGCTAACCCAAGCCACAGCGGCGCCCTCGCTGACGCTGGATCAGCTTCCCCGCTACACCCCACCGCCGGCGGAGCGCGGCCCGGTGTTGCCCGCCCAGGTCGAGCGCTGGCGCGAGGAGGCCAAGGCCTACGAGCATGGGGATGCCGGCATTGCCGCCAACCCACAACGCGCCGCCCAGCTCTACTGCCGTGCCGCGCGTTTTGGCGACGCCGAATCCCAGTTCAACCTCGGCTGGATGCTCACGAACTCGCGCGGCATCCAGCGCGATGAAGCCCAGGCGGCCCACCTGTTTGCCGCCGCTGCCGAGCAAGGCATGCAGCAAGCCGTGAACATGGCCAAGACCCTCGGCGAGCCGCTGGGCGCACCGCCGCCCTGCCTGCGCCCACCGGACGGCGAGGAGCCGCCGGCGCCGCCCGTGCAAATGGTCAAGAAAGATGCCAAACCGGCCAAGCCTTTTGAACTGCCGTGGCCGCCCCCACCCTCGCACGCGCCGGAGCCCATCGTCCGCTATGTGCAGTTGGTGGCGCCTGAGTTTCAGTTGGCGCCCGCTTTGGTGTTGGCGGTGATTGCGCAGGAATCGAACTTCAACCCGAACGCGGTTTCACCCAAAAACGCGCAGGGCTTGATGCAGCTGATTCCCGATACGGCGCGCCGCTTCGGTGTTCGCAACATCATGGACCCGACGCAGAACATTCGCGGCGGCATGGCCTACCTGCGCTGGCTTTTGGCCTACTTTCAGGGCGATGTGCGCTTGGCCCTTGCGGCCTACAACGCGGGCGAAGGGGCGGTGAACCGCTACCGAGGCGTTCCGCCTTATGCCGAGACGCAGCACTACGTGCGCAAGATCATCGCCAACCTCGGCGGGCGCTCGCAACACCCCTTTGACGACAAGATCACGAACGCGTCCCCCGTGATGGCGCTGGTGCGCGGCCCGGGCCGCTGGCAGTAAAGCGCGAGGTAGATCCCGAACCGCTCGGAAAGCAAAAAGCCAGCACTGCGAGTTGCAGCGCTGGCTCTTGCATCAAATTTTTTTACCGGCGGCCGAGGCCGCCGAGAGCGTAGAAGCTCAGTAACCGCCGCGGTCGTTGCCGCCACGGTCGTTGCCGCCGCGGTAACCACCGCCGCCGCCACGCTCGCCACGGTCGCCACCGCCGCCGCCTGGGCCACGGCCGTAGGGGCTTGCAAAGCCAGCCGGACGGGCTTCACGTGGGCGTGCCACGTTGACCACGGCCGGGCGGCCTTCGAGAGCCTGCCCATTGATGCCATTGATAGCGGCTTGCGCTTCGGCATCGGAACCCATCTCAACGAATCCAAAGCCCTTGGAGCGGCCGGTTTCGCGGTCCATCATGACTTTGGCCGAGTTCACGGTTCCAAAGCGCGAGAACGCTTGATGCAGGGATTCGTCGCGCACGCTGTAAGCAAGATTGCCGACGTAAAGCTTGTTGTTCATGGGGAAGCCCCTAGCCAGAGAAGAATCAAAGAAAACGCCAGGGATCTAACCGCTTCAACCCATCACAACCAACGAATCAACGCGCTCCAACCGGCAAAGATCATTATTCCGGCGCCAAATGTCATGGGTAAGGCCACGGCCCCCGGTTGTTGTATTTCCGTGGCGAGGACAAACCCGCAATTCCTACACTCGTCGGCCCATGCCCCAGCCCCATTCCACCGCCCTCAGCCTGAGCGACCTGCAAGCCGTGCTGAACAGCTTGGGCGCCCTGCGCCAAGGCCGTGCCCTGGGCTTGCTGCTGGGCACGATGTGCCTGACAGGCCTTTTCATGGCCTCTGTCGAGCCCGCGCTGGCTGCAGAACGCAATGTGCCCGCCCTGCTATGGCTGGCTGCGGCCGCGCTGAGCCTGTTGGTGGGCGTCAACGCCACGGGGTGGCTGCTGATGCAGGAGCTGCTGGGCAAAGCCCGGGATCTCGATGGCTTCGACGCCGTGCAAGCCGCGCTTCGCCAAACACACCGCACGCTGGCGGTTCTGCTTTTTGCCTTGGCGCCCTTGCTGCCCTTCATGGCGCTGCTGCTCATCGGGCTTTGGGCCGCCCAGATGCCCTGGGTGGGCGCGCCCTTGCTGGCCGTGTTTGCGCCGCTCAGCGTGCTGCTCGCCGCTTTTTTGGCCTTGGTTTTGCTGGTGCTGGTCGGGCCGCTGGCCGGGCCGGCGATCTGGTCGGGCGCTGGCGTGCGCGACACCGCGCGCTGGCTCCGGCGCCAGGCGCGCGAGCGCCTCATTGAGGCCACCTTGCTCAAGCTCGCCCTACTGGGCCTGGTGACTGGCGTGACCGGGGTGCTCACGCTCGCGGTGCTCACGGGCGCTCGGGTGCTGGCCGTCGCCACTTGGCTGGTCGATTTGCCGGTGCCGCCCAAGCAAGTGGTGGCGCACTTGTTTGGCTACACGCTCAAAGCGCTGGGCGCCAGCGGCGCGCCCGTGGTGGCCAACAGCCAGGCCATGGCGCTCTCCATTGGCGGCGGCATCTTGCTCGCCCTCTTGGTGGTGCTGCCCACGCTGGTTTACCTGCGCGGCTGCTGCGCCATTTACCTGCGCCTGCATGGGCGCGCCTGAACTGCGCATCGCGAGCCTGGTGCCTTCCAGCACCGAGCTGGTGTGTGCCCTGGGGCTGGCCCCCTACTTGGTGGCGCGCACCGGCTTTTGCACGCACCCGAAGGCGCTGCTGGAGAACACGCCCAAGGTGGGCGGCACCAAAGACGTGAACCTGCAGCGCCTGCAGCTGTTCAGGCCCAGCCATGTGCTGATGAACGAGGAAGAGAACCGCCTGGAGACGCATGCCGCCGTTCGCCAATGGCCGGGCGTGCAGTGCTTGGTGAGTTTTCCGCGCGCGCCAGCTGACGTGCCGGGCTTGATTGCCGAACTGGCCGAGGCCTTTAGCGCCATCCCGGGCGTGCAGGAGAAGGCCGCAAGGCTGCTGGCCGAGCTGCAGCTGGCGCTGGACCGCCCGGCGCCCACACCGCCGCGCCGGGTGCTGTACCTCATCTGGCGACAGCCCTGGATGCTGGCGGGGTCTGACACCTACATCGCCCGCTTGCTGGCGCAGGCCGGCTGGCTGGTTCTGGCGCCTGAAACGGCTCGCTACCCCGAGCTGCCGGCCGATGACCCGCTTTGGCAAGCGGCCGATGAGGTTTGGCTGTCGAGCGAGCCTTACTCCTTTGGCGCTGAGCACCTGCGTGAGGTGCAAAACTTGGCGCCGCAAGCCCGAGTTCGCCTGGTGGACGGCGAGCTTTGCAGTTGGTGGGGCGCGCGAACGGCTGCGGGTTTGGCCTATCTGCACGGGCTGCACCAGACGGAGAATGAGCCGCCATGGAACTCTACAAACCGCTAATCACCTTGCTGGCGATGGTCAACCCCATCGGCGTCATTCCTTTCTTCATTGCGTTCACGCAGGAGTTCGACCGTGCGCAGCGCCAGCAAACCATTCGCGTGGCGGCGTTCACCAGCTTTTGCGTGATTGCGCTGTCGGCCGTTTTGGGGCTGAAGCTGATCGAGTTCTTCGGCATCAGCATTGCCAGTTTCCAAGTGGGCGGTGGCACGCTGCTGCTCATCAGCGCGCTGCAAATGCTGAATGCCAAGCAGGCCGAGGCCGGTTCGGTGCAAGCTTCTGGCGCCGGCGCCAACATCGCCGTGGTGCCCTTGGCAGTGCCACTGCTCACGGGGCCAGCCACCATCTCCACCATGGTGATTTACGCGCAAAAGTACAGCGTGTGGTGGTACCCAGCGGTGCTGGTGGGCTATGGCGTGGTGATCGGTCTGGTGATCTACCTGTGCTTCACAGCCTCGGGCAAGATCGCCAAGGTGCTGGGCAGCACGGGCATCAACATCATGACGCGGCTGATGGGCCTGATCCTTGCGGCGCTGGCGGTTGAACTGCTGCAAAGCGGGCTGATCGAGCTGTTCCCCATCCTCGGCGCCAAGGGCGTGCGTTGATCCTGCTGCTGGAAGACGACCCGGCCATTGCGGCCACGGTCGTGTACGCGCTGCAGCGCGAGGGCCTTGCGGTGCAGCACCATGCTTGGCTCAAAGAAGCGCGCGCTGCATGGCAACGCCAAGCCCCGCAGGCTGCGGTGCTCGACATCGGCCTGCCCGACGGCTCCGGCCTCGATTGGCTTCGTGAGCTGCGCCAAAGCGGCGACGCCACGCCGGTGCTGATGCTCAGTGCCCGGGGCGAGGAGCTGGACAAGGTGCTGGGCTTGGAGCTGGGCGCTGACGACTACCTGTGCAAGCCCTTCGGCGTGCGCGAACTCGTCGCACGGGTGCGCGCCCTGCTGCGGCGCAGGCCCGCCCAGGCCACGGGCTTGAAAGTTGACGCCCACGACGCGCATCTCAATGGCCAGCGCCTGGACCTGACACGCCGCGAACTGGCGCTGCTGCAAGCCCTGCAGGCGGCACAAGGTCGCACGCTGAGCCGCGAGCAACTGCTGAACCGCGCCTGGGGCGCGGACAGCGAGCCCAACGACCGCACCGTCGACACCCACATCAAAACCCTGCGCGCCAAGCTGCGCGAGGCCGGACTGGGCGACGACGCGATTCGCACCCATCGCGGCCTCGGCTACTGCATGGATCTGTAGTGCACCTCGGCTTTCGCGTCCTGCTGGCCTTCTTTGTCCTGAGCGGGCTCACCGCCTGGTTCGTGCTTCGCGTGGTGCTGGGCGAGGTCAAGCCCAGCGTGCGCGAGGTGGTGGAAGAGCTGCTGGTGGAGACCGCCAACTTGGTGGCCGAGATGGCGGCCGAAGACATGGCGCAGGCCCGTGACTTGGCGCCCCTGCAAGCCCGGCTGCAGCGCTTCACGCAGCGCGAGGTGGATGCGCGCATCTGGGGTGTTCGCAAAGAGCGGCTGGACCTGCGCATCTACCTGACCGATGCGCAAGGCAAGGTACTCATCGACACCGGCAGCCCCAGCAGCGTGGGGCAGGACTACTCCCGCTGGAACGACGTGCTGCGCACCCTGCGCGGCGAGTACGGCGCGCGCACCAGTGCCGCGCAAGAGGGCGTGGTGATGCAAGTGGCGGCGCCGGTGCGGGGCGCCAAAGGCGAACTCATTGGCGTGGTCAGCGTGGGCAAGCCGGTCGCCTCGCTGGACCGCTTCATTGCCCGCACCGAGGCGCGCGTGGGCCGGTTGGGCGCGCTGCTGCTGGCCGCCTCTTTGCTGCTGGGCGCGGGCGTGACCGCCTGGCTGGTTTGGAACGTGCGCAAGCTGCGCGCCTATGCGCTTCAGGTGCAGGCCGGCAGTGCCGCGCAGGCGCCCGTGTTGGCGGGCGAGCTCGGTGAGTTGGCGCGGGCCATGGATGCCATGCGCCTGCGCCTCGAAGGCCGCGAGCACTGGGAGCGCCGCGTGCGGGCGCTGACGCACGAACTCAAGAGCCCGCTTACCGGCTTGCGTGGGGCGGGCGAGCTTTTGCAAGAGCCCTTGCCCGATGCCGACCGCGAGCGCTTTGCGCGCCAAGTGGTCGAGCAAAGCGAGCGCCTGCAAAGCTTGGTGGAGCGCCTGCTCGAACTCTCCAAGCTCGAAGCCCAAGTGGCAACGCCCACCCAGCGCGTGCGCTTGGACGAGGTGCTGCAGCAAGTCATCCAAAGCTGCACACCGCGCTTGCAGCAGCGCCAAATTCAATTGCAGGGGGCCGACGCACTTCCACCCGTGACGGTGCGCGGCGATGCCGAGGCCCTGCACTTGCTGCTGCACAACCTGGTGGTCAACGCGCTCGACTTCGCGCCGGTGGGCAGCTGCATCGAACTCGACTTGCACCGGCATGGCCTGGAGGTCAGCTTCAGCCTGCGCGACCACGGCCCCGGCGTGCCGCCGGAGGTCTTTGGCCAGTTGGGCGAGCCCTACTTCAGCACGACCCGCCCCGACGGCCGCAAAGGCAGCGGCCTGGGCCTCGCCATTGCCAAGCAAGTGGCCGCTTGGCACCGGGGCAGCTTGCGTTTTGAAGCGGCCCAGCCGGGCTTGCGCGTGCACTTCACCCTGGCTTCACACAGCCCCTGATCGCTTCACCTTGGGCTCGGAGCATGTCGGCTTCTACTCAAGGAGCCGTGCATGAACACAGCAGGATGGAGCAAAGCCGTGGGGCTGGGATTGGTCGGACTGGTGCTGACCATGGTCTTGGGTCGCATCGCCTGGCTCGTGCAGGAGCGGCAAGAACGCCAACAGGCGGCGCAACACGAGGTGGCTGAATCCACGGCGAGCAGCCAGTTGCTCAGCGGCCCTTACCTGGAGCGGCTTTGCACAGAGGAATGGACCGTCACGGAGACCACGGTGGACGACCGCGGCCAGCGCGAATCTCGACGCCGCGAAGCGCGCCAAGCGCGCCTGCGCAGCACGCCCGCCGCACTGCAGATCAGCGGTGATCTGAAGCCGCAGCAACTGGAGCGCGGCCTCTTCAAGGTCAGCACCTACCAAGCCCAGTTGCAGCTGAACGCGCGCTGGGACAGCCTGCAGGAGATGCAACTCAGCAGCGCCAAGCCCGAAGCCGAAGTGCGCTGCGACGCCATTCGGCTCGTGATGGAAGTGAGCGATGCACGCGGCCTGCGCAGCGTGGCGCTCCAACTCAACGAGCAGGCCTTGACCACGCGCCCCGGCACCCCTTCGGGCGGCAATGGCCTGCACGCGCTCTTGGATGCCGCGCTGCCGGTGGACAAGCCGCTGCAACTCAAGGCCCAACTGGAATTGCTCGGCACCGAAGCCCTGAACCTGCTGCCGGCCGCCGCCCAAGTGCAAGCCAGCCTGCGCTCAAGCTGGCCGCACCCGAGTTTTCAAGGGCGCTTCTTGCCCAATGAGCGCAGCGTGTCACCAGACGGCTTCACCGCCACCTGGCGCGTCACCGAATTGGCCAGCGGTGCGGCAGCCGCCCTGCGTGCCAACAAGGAGGCCACGGATCAATTTGGCGTGGCCCTCATCGACCCCATCAACCCCTATTCCCTGAGCGACCGCGCCATCAAGTACGGCTTCCTGTTCATCGCCCTCACGCTCGCGGCGGTGATGCTGGCGGAGTTGCTCGGCCACCAGCGGCTGCACCCGGTGCAGTACGGCTTCGTGGGGCTGGCCATGGCCTTGTTCTTCCTGCTGCTGCTTGCGCTGTCGGAGCACCTTGCCTTTGGCCCCTCCTATGCGCTGGCCGCAGCCGCCGCCACCGGGCTGCTGGCGCATTACGCCCGGGGCCTGTTCGGCAACTGGCGCAGTGGCCTGGGTTTCGGTGCCGGCGTGGGCTCGCTCTACGGCGCGCTTTACGTGGTGCTGAACCTGGAAAAGGCCTCGCTGCTCTTGGGCGCACTGATGCTGTTTGTGCTCCTGGCGGCCGCCATGCGTGCCACGCGGGATGTGGACTGGTACGGCCTGACGCAGCGCTGAATCAGACTGGGCTGAACCACCAGCTCTTGCGCGCCAGCGGCGCAGTGCGCGGCAGCAGCGGGTTTTCCAATTCGATCACCCGCCGCCGCGCCAGCCCGAGCGCAGCCAGCTTGGACTCGGCAAAGCGGCGGAACTGTTCATCGAACACGCCGCTGGCGTGCAGGCGGCGCAGCCCCGTTTCAATGAGCTCGGCCAGTTGCACCTGGGCGGGGTTCACAAAGAAGTACATGGCGGCCGGGTAGTGCAGCAAAAGCGCCGGCTCCAGCTCACAGCGGTCGCTGTAATGCTCAAGCTCCCAACCCACCTCCATGACGGAGCGCGGAATGGCGTGCGCTCGGCCCTCCTCAAGGCGGCTGAACAGCTCACCAAACTGCATGGTGGTCAGCACCTTCAAGCCGTTGTGGCGCAGGATCTGGGTGTCGGGCCACTGTGCCCCTTGGACCATCGTGAAACGCTGGAGTTGCGCGAGGGTTCGAACCTCGGCGAAGGCTTGGCTCATGCCCTTGCGCACCAAGAGCACGCGCCAGCCGTAGAGGCCCTTGAACAGCGGCACGCGAATGGGCAGCAGCTGACGCTCCATCTCCACCGAGGTCATGGTCCAGGCAATGTCAATCTCGCGCTTGGGATCGGCCAAGTCGATCAAAGAGCGCGCTTGGTTCATGGGGGTGGAGCTGAGCACCAACTCGGGCCGAACGCCGGCCGCTCGGAGCGCCAGCTCCAGCAACTGCGTGGGGTACTGGCGCCGCCCTTCCTCGGCCTTGGGCTCGCGCGGCAAACGCACGCGCTGCACCGGCAAGTCGGCCGCCCAGGCTTGCCCCGCCGCCAAGCCCAGGGCCAATGCGGTGCGGCGAAGCAGGGGGGCCGACATGCGCCTTAAGCGCTGTAGCGCCGCTCCAGCCAATGGAGCAAGGTGCGAATGGTTTGCGCCTCGCCGCCCACCGGCCGGCCGGGGCGCGACAGCGGGTTCCAGGCGAACAAGTCCAGGTGCATCCAGGCTTGGTTGTGCGGGATGAAGCGCTCCAAGAACAAGGCGGCGGTGATGGCGCCGGCCAAGGGGCTGTTGCCGGTGTTGGAGATATCGGCAATGGGCGTGTCGATGAGGACTTGGTAGCCCTGCCAGAGGGGCAGCGGCCACAGCGGGTCTTTCTCTTGCAGGCCGAGGTCGGTCAGCTCGCGGCCGAGTTGCAGGTCGCGGGTGAACAGCGCGGGCAGCTCGGCCCCCAGCGCCACGCGGGCAGCACCGGTGAGCGTGGCCATGTCGATGATGAGCTCCGGCTTGCCTTCCACCGCGTAGGTCAGCGCATCGCAAAGAATGACGCGGCCTTCGGCATCGGTGTTGCCGATCTCGATCGTTTGGCCGCTGCGGGTCTTGAAGATGTCGCCGGGGCG
>JBKCVH010000093.1:0-9976 GCA_046317675.1 Burkholderiales bacterium | reverse complement strand
TAGATGTCTATCTTCTCGACACAGTTGAGCGTCTAGCCGCCTTCCTCGCGGCTGCCATCGGCCTTGGCCGGCAGCATCAGGTTTTTCACGCGCACGTTGGCAAAGGTGCCGCGCATCATCACGTCGTGGTTGCCGCGGCGTGCGCCGTAGCTGTTGAAGTCGGCCTTTTGAACGCCGTTCTCCACCAAGAACTTGCCGGCTGGCGTGGTGTCCTTGAAGGAGCCTGCGGGGCTGATGTGGTCGGTGGTGATGCTGTCGCCGAACAGGGCCATGACGCGGGCGCCCTGCACGCCGCTGACCAGCTGCTTGGGCTCCATCGTGAAGTCACTGAAGAAGGGCGGCTGGGCGATGTAGGTGCTCTTGGGCCAGTCGTAGACCTGACCCTTGACGCCCTTGATGGCGTCCCACAGCTTGCCGGGCTTGTTGGCCACCTTGTCGTAGTTTTCCTTGAAGGCTTTGCCGTTCATGGCGAACTTCATCAGGGCGTAGATTTCGTCGCTGGTCGGCCAGATGTCGCCCAGGAACACGTCTTTGCCCTTCTTGCCTTTGCCAACCGGCTGCGTCATCAGGTCAACGGTGACGTTGCCGGCGATGGCGTAGGCCACCACCAGCGGTGGGCTGGCCAAGAAGTTGGCTTTCAGGTTCGGGTGGATGCGGGCTTCAAAGTTGCGGTTGCCCGAGAGCACGGCCGCGCAGACCAGTTCGTTGTCTTGAATGGTCTTGTTCAGCTCGGCCGTCAGGTCGCCGGCGTTGCCGATGCAGGTCGTGCAGCCGTAAGCGGCCACGTTGAAGCCGAGCTTCTCCAGGTAAGGCAGCAGGCCGGCCTTTTCCAGGTACTCGGTCACGATGCGCGAGCCAGGGGCCAGCGAGGTCTTGATGTGCGGTGCCACCTTCAGACCGGCTTCCACGGCCTTCTTGGCCAGCAGGCCAGCGGCCAGCAGCACGCCAGGGTTGCTGGTGTTGGTGCAGCTGGTGATGGCGGCAATCAGCACGTCGCCGTTCTTCACATCCAGGCCGCTGTCGGTCTTGAAGACCTTGGACAGCTTCTCAGCCGGCTGGTTGAAGCCGTTTTCGCTCGTGGGCTGGCTGAACAGCTCGCTGAACTTGCTGGAGAGGTGGGTGATTTCGATGCGGTCTTGCGGGCGCTTTGGGCCAGCCAAGCTGGGCACCACGGTGCCGAGGTCGAGCTTGACGACGCTGGTGAAGTCGATCTCGCCGGCCTTGGGCACGCCGAACATCTTCTGCGCCTTCCAGTAGGCTTCGAAGGCTTCGATCTCGCTCTTGGTGCGGCCGGTGCCCTTGACGTACTCGATGGTCTTTGCGTCCACCGGGAAGAAGCCCCTGGTGGCGCCGTACTCAGGGGCCATGTTGGCGATGGTGGCGCGGTCGGGCAGGGCCAGGGTGCGGGTGCCTTCGCCGAAAAACTCGACGAACTTGCCCACCACCTTGTGCTTGCGCAGGATTTCCGTGACGGTCAGCACCAAGTCGGTGGCGGTCACGCCTTCGCGCAGTTGGCCGGTCAGCTCAAAGCCGACCACGTCGGGCGTCAGGAAGTAGACCGGCTGGCCGAGCATGCCGGCCTCGGCTTCAATGCCGCCCACACCCCAGCCGACCACGCCAATGCCGTTGATCATGGTGGTGTGGCTGTCGGTGCCCACAAGGCTGTCGGGGTAGTACACGCCTGCCTTGTTCTTGTGCACGCCGCGGGCCAGGTATTCCAGGTTCACTTGGTGAACGATGCCGAAGCCCGGGGGCACCACGCCGAAGGTGTCAAAGGCTTGCATGCCCCACTTCATGAATTCGTAGCGCTCGCGGTTGCGCTCGAACTCCAACTTCATGTTCAGGTCGAGGGCCTTCTTGTTGCCGAAGTGGTCGATCATGATCGAGTGGTCGACCACGAGGTCCACGGGCACCAGGGGCTCAATGCTCTTGGGGTTCTTGCCCATGGCGGCGGCCACGTTGCGCATGGCGGCCAAGTCGGCCAGCAAAGGCACACCGGTGAAGTCTTGCAGCACCACGCGGGCCACCACGAAGGGGATCTCGTCGCTGCGCTCGGCCGTGGGCTTCCAGTTGGCCAACTGCGCCACGTGCTCTTCCGTGACCTTCTTACCGTCACAGTTGCGCAGTACGCTTTCCAGCACGATGCGCATGGAGATGGGCATGCGGTTCACGTTCGGGAACTGCTTGGCCAATTTGGGCAAGGAGAACAGTTGCCCTTCTTTCCCGCTGGCCGTTTTGAAGGCGGCTTGGGTTTTGGCGAAGGGGTGGGCTGGAGCCTTGACGGCGACTTTCTTCATGGGCGGTGTCCTCGCAGGGGGTGCTTCAAGAGGGGGCTGACGTTACCGCAGCGCCCTTTGCTTTCGCTGACGTGAGGCTTGCTTTCGCGCAAAAACCTGCAAGAAGCTGCCCTCGGGTTTAACCGCAGTACCGCCGCCATGCTTGCACCGAACATCTGCCTTTTTGTGCTGCACTGCAGCGCAAGTCGGCGCCAGCACGGCGTTTTTGCCTCTGAAAGACACCGATGACCAAGAAGAAACCTGCGAACAGCACGGCCAAGCCACCGCTGCCCAAGCTGCCCGCCACCTTTGTGGCGCCCAAGAGCAAGGTGACCGTCAAGCCCGATGGCACCATGACCTTGCCGGGCTACTTCCCCTTCTATTACGCCGGCATTCAGTCCCTTTGGCTTTGGTTTCGGGTGGAGTTGAAGTTGCTGGACAAGATGCTCGCCGGCACCGGGCTCAAGGCGGCGCGCTTTGCCAATGGCGGCGACATGGGCCTTGTGAACCTCAACTTCTTCAACGCCGCCGCGCTCT
This sequence comes from Burkholderiales bacterium, assembly GCA_046317675.1. Taxonomy (GTDB): domain Bacteria; phylum Pseudomonadota; class Gammaproteobacteria; order Burkholderiales; family Burkholderiaceae_C; genus Inhella. The sequence goes on along the minus strand of JBKCVH010000093.1, from coordinate 7,163 downwards.
ACGGTTCGGGCCAGCCGGGCAATCCGGGCATCAGTGGCTTCAACGAAACCGAACTGAACATCGTGGCCTACCCAGAGGCGGTGGAAGCCGCTGTGCCCACCAGCTACACGCTGGAGGGCTACCTGACCGGCGCCGACCAGACCAAGCGCATCGGCAACTACCGCGTTTGGGTGGCCTGCGACAGCGCCGTGGCCGTGGCGGCCGGGGTGCAGCGCTACTTTGAAAACAAGTTCCTGGCCGCCTACGACTACAACGTGCCGAACCTGAACAACGACCCCACCGTGGTGGCCTACCAATGGACCGGCTACGACGCCGCCGAGGTCAAGGGCAAGAAGCCGCCTTCCATCTACAGCGCCACCGTGGACCTGCAGGGCCTGGTCAGTGTTCCGGCCAACATGGGCGAGTGGATTGACCTCAGTTTTGACAAAAAGACCCAGCGGCCGGTCGCGTCAAGGCGTGCCTACATGGGCATGAACGATGCCTACTTTCTGGATCAACTCCCAGCCAGCCCGGTGCAAGTTCAGTACGGCAGCAGCAAGCACCCCATGCGCGCCGACCTGCAAAAGCTGATTGGCGACCGCCCCGCCTTTGCGCTGCACCGCTTTGTGAGCCCGCCGGTCATCATTGAGGGCTCGCCGTTCTACGCAGATCTTTGAGGGATTGCCTTGGATTTCGACCGGCTCATTGACGAAGCCACGGCCCTGCTGAAGAAGCGCGGCCGGCTCACCAGCGCGGCGCTGAAGCGGCAGTTTGACTTGGACGAAGCGCTCCTGGCCGACTTGCGCGACGAGCTCATCTTGGCCCAGCGCGTGGCGGTTGACGAAGGGCAGGGCGTGCTGGTTTGGAACGGGGCACCCAGTGCGCCTCCAGCCGGCCCTGCCGCTTTACCCGTGTTGGTGCAGGCCCCGGCCGAGCGGCGCCAGATCACCGTCATGTTCTGTGACTTGGTGGGTTCCACCACGCTATCGACCCGCCTCGACCCCGAAGACCTTCGTGACGTGATGGCGAGCTACCACGCTGTGTGCGAGCGAGTCATTGGCCGCTTTGAAGGGCACATCAGCCAGCTGCTGGGCGACGGCGTGTTGGCTTACTTTGGCTACCCGCGCGCCCACGAGGACGATGCCCGTCGGGCGCTCAAGAGCGCGATGGCCATCGTGCCTGCCGTGCACGAGGCGGCATCGCACCTGCGCTGCTTGGCCGGTCGAGGTCTACAGGTTCGCATCGGCATCCACACCGGCATGGTGGTGGTGGGCGAAACCGGCAACGAGCGCCTCGCCATGGGCGAGACCCCGAACATTGCGGCGCGCTTGCAGGGCTTGGCGCCCTTGGATGGCGTGCTAATCAGCGCTGTCACGCGGCAACTCTTGCGCGGTGGCTTTGAATTGCTGGACTTGGGCGTGCAGGCGCTCAAAGGCATTCCGGAGCCGCTGGAGGTGTTCCAGGTGCTGCGCGAGATCGATCTGGACGACGCGCTCGACAACCTGAGCGAGTCCGAGAGCCAGCTCGGCATGGTCGGGCGCGAACTCGAAACCCGCCTGCTGCAGGACCGCTGGCACCAAGCCCTGCAGCCGCAAAGCGAAGGTGGCGGTGGGCAGGTGGTGCTGGTGTGCGGCGACCCCGGCATTGGCAAGAGCCGCCTGGTGCGCGCCCTGCAAAACCAAGTGGCGCACGAGGGCGGGGCCAGCCTGGTGCTGCGCGGCTCCTCGTACCACCGCAACACGGCGCTCTACCCCGTGGTGCGGCGCTTGCGGCACGACTTGCGCCTTCACACCCGCACCAGCCTGCGGGACAGCCCCGACCTTCTTTCGCCTTGGCTCCTGGAGAACGGCTTCAGCGAGGCAGAAGCCCTGCCTTTGTTTGCCGCCCTTTTGGCCGTGCCTCTGCCGGGCCAAGTGCAGAGCGCCCCGAGCTTGTCGGCCGGGCAAAAGCGCCAGGTGCAAGACCTCATCGTGCAGTGGCTGCTGAACCGCTGCCGCCACCAGCCGCTCTTGTTGGTTTGGGAAGACCTGCACTGGGCCGACGCCAGCTCCTTGGAGCTGATCGACCACCTCATGGAAGAGATGGGCAATGCATCCCTGCTGCTGCTGCTCACCTACCGGCCGGAGTTCGTGCCGCCTTGGCGGCACAGCGCCAATCGCTACCAGTTGGTCATCAACCGTTTGTCGCCGGCCGATATCGAAGCTTTGGTGCTGCGCCTGACGGGCGGCAAGCGCTTCCCTGCTGAAGTGATGCACCAATTGGTGCTGCAAACCGATGGCGTGCCTTTGTACGTGGAGGAGGTGACCAAGCTGCTGCTGGAGTCGCGCCGCCTCGTGGAGCGCAATGACCGCTATGAGCTGCAAGGCCCCTTGGCGGGCCTGAACATTCCGGCCACCTTGCGCGACTCCCTCATGGCCCGCCTGGACCGCCAAAGCCCAGGCCGCGAGGTGGCGCAACTGGGCGCCACCGTGGGCCGAGAGTTCACGCAGCAACTGATCGAAATTCTCTGGACCCCCGCTACCGGCTTGCTCGAAGAGGGCCTGCAGCAGTTGCTGGACTCCGAGCTGCTCATGCGCCGCCAAAGCGGCAAAGAGGTCAGCTACATGTTCAAGCACGCGCTGGTGCAAGAGGTGGCTTACGAGTCGCTGCTGCGCCGCACGCGAGAGGAATACCACGCTTGCATCGTGCAGGTCATGAAGCAGCAGTTCCCTGGCTTGGCGCAGCGGCAGCCCGAGGTGCTGGCCCACCACCACACGGGCGCCGGGCAATTGGAGCAAGCCATTCCCTGCTGGTTGGCTGCTGCCGAGCGGGCCATTGAAACCTCAGCCCATGCCGAGGCCATCGGCCATGTCAACAAGGCGCTGGAGCTGCTGCAGCAACTGCCCGACAGCACCGACCGAGTCCGCAGCCAAATCACGCTCAACATTCGATTGGGCGTGTCGCTCACCGCACTGCGCGGCTATGGCGCCGCCGAAGTGGAGCGGGCCTACGCCAGTGCGCGTGAGCTTTGCTACTTGGCCGAGGCGCAAGACCTCATGCTGCCCTCGCTCTACGGCCTGTGGCGCTTTTATTTGATGCGCGCCGAGTACACCAAGGCGCACAGCCTGGGCAATGAATTGCTGGAGCTGGCGCAGCGCTTTGACACGCAAGAGTTCTTGGCCGTGGGCCACCGCGCGCTGGGTAGTTCCCTCTTCTACATGGGCGAGCTCGGCCTGGCCCGCACCATGATGGACCGTGTGCTGGCCGCGCCGGTGGAGCTGAGCCAGCGCGTGCAAGCCTTCCGCTACGACGTGGTGGACGCCTGGGTGGCTGCCTGTTCTTACCGCGCCTGGACCGCCTGGCTCATGGGCGACGAAGCCCAGGCTTTGCGCTACAGCGAAGAAGCCATCGCCACGGCGCGCCGGCTCGAACACCCCTTCAGCCGCGCGCTGTCTTTGAGCTTTGCGGGTTGGATGCACCAGTTCCGTGGTGACCTGGTGGCCCTGCGCGCCAGCGCGGCCGAGGCCATGGAGGTGTCGCACGAGCACGGCTTCGAGTTCTGGATGGGCTGGAACGAAGCCTTGCTGGGCTGGGCCAACGCCATTGATGGCGACCCCGAGCAAGGTGCCCAGCAAGTGGCCGATGGCATTCGCCGCTGGACGGCCACGGGCTCTGAACTGGGCAAGAGCTACTTCCTTGCGCTGCAAGCGCAGGCCTTGCTGCGCGCCAAGCAGTTCGATGCGGCCGCCAGCGTCCTCGAAGACGCCTTGCGCTTTGTGGCCGCCACGCACGAACGCTTCTGGGAGGCTGAACTGCACCGCCAGCTCGCCAACTGGATGGAAGCAGTGGGGCGGCCAGCGCCCGAGGTCATGTCCTGCCGTGAGCAGGCGCTGGAAGTGGCGCAGTCTCAAAACGCCTTGGCCTTGGTGCGGCGTTGCACCCTGTCTGCGCAAAGGAAACCAGAATGAAATCTCAGCCCACGGAGCCGCAGCCCGTTCAGCTGCAGCCGCTTGACCCCCTGGACCTCTTCGTCAAGCTCAGCGCCTTGCTCACCGGTTTCAACCGCGTAGAACTGTTCGGTACCGGCATGGTGCAGCCCTACTACCAACTGCTGCTTCAAATAGCGGGCGAGCGAGGGGTGGGAGAGCTGCTGACCGAAGGCGAGCGGGTGTTGGCGCTGAGCGGCAAGGCGCAGCAAAAGCGCATTGAAAAACACCTGATGACCGACCCCACCACCGGCCCCCTGGCGAAGAACCTCATCACGCTTTGGTACCTGGGCCTTTGGAATCAACTGCCCTTGGCCTGGCGCAACGTGCACGGCGCCCACGCCAATGACGTGACCCACTACCCCTCGGCCGAGTCGTACGCACAGGGGCTGGTTTGGCAAGCCATGCACGTGCACCCGCAAGGCACGCACCAACCCGGCTTCGGCTCCTGGAGCCTGAAGCCCGTGACGGGAGCCCCGCATGGCTGAGCAGCGCATGGCTGAGCAGGAGTACGACGCCGTCATCGTGGGCGCCGGCATCATGGGCGCGCTGGTGGCCCAGGCGCTGACCGAGGCCGGCAAGCGCGTCCTCATCTTGGAAGCGGGGCGGGCCTCGGGCTTGTCCTTCACCGACTACCAAAGCTATGTGAGCACCTACTTGGCGGCCACCACCAAGGTCACCAATTCACCGTTCCCGCAGAACCCCATGGCGCCCTCGGCCTACGAGAGCGACATCACCAAGATCACCCGCTCCACGCCCGACCTCGTCGGCTACCAAGTCCAAAAAGGCCCGCTGCCCTTTGGCAGCACCTATTTGCGCAGCCTGGGCGGCACCAGCATGCACTGGCTGGGCACCTGTCCGCGCATGCTGCCGTCGGACTTCAAGCTCAACACCAATTTCGGCGTGGGCCTGGATTGGCCGCTGGACTACGACGAACTGGCCCCTTACTACTGCCGCGCCGAATGGGCCATGGGCGTGGCCGCCAACAAAGAAGACCAAAGCTACTTTGGCGTGCACTTCCCGGCCGGCTACAACTACCCCATGGAGCGCGTGCCGCAAAGCTACAGCGACCAGCTTCTGGCCCAGGCGGTGAGTGGCAGCACGCTGCGTTTTGGCAAGGTGGACTACCCCGTTTGGGTCGAGAGCCTGCCGCAGGCGCGCAACTCCATTCCGCGCATGGGCTACAAGCCCATGGGCGCCGTGGGCGCCGATCACATTGGCCAGCGCTGCGAGGGCAACGCCAGCTGCATTCCCATCTGCCCCGTTCAGGCCAAGTACAACAGCGTCAAGACCCTCAGCCGCCTGAACAAGAAGCTCGCCACCATCGAAACGCAGTGTGTGGTGACGCAAGTTCTGATCGGGGCCAACGGCAAAGTCAGCGGCCTGCAGGTGGCGCAATACGAAGACGAGGCCGGAAGGAATGTGATCCAGCGTACCGTCAAGGCCAAGCTCTACGTGCTGGCTGCCCATGCGGTGGAAAACGCCAAGCTCCTGCTCGCCTCCAACGCCGCCAACTCCAGCGACCAAGTGGGCCGCAACCTGATGGACCACCCCTTCTTCATCACCTGGGCCATGGCGCCGGTGAACATGGGCATGTTCCGGGGGCCAGGGCAAACCAGCGGCATCCCCTCGTTCCGAGACGGCGCCTTCCGCCGCCGCTTTGCCGCCATGCGCATCGACCTCGGCAACTGGGGCTGGGACGTGGCCACCTACCCACCCAACTCCGACGTGCTGAACCGCGTCGGGCAGGGCCTGTACGGCACCCAGTTGCGCCAACAACTGGCCGACGAACTGCCCCGTCAGTTGCGCATCGGCTTCGTGATTGAGCAACTGCCCGAGCCCGGCAACCGCGTCACCATCAGCAAGGAATTCATGTCGACCTTGGGCAGCTACCGGCCCGTGCTGCACTACAACGTCAGCGACTACACGCGGCTGGCCATGGTGGCGGCGCTCAAGATTGCCAACCACGTGTACACCCGCATGGGCATCGCCCCCGAAGACATCAAAAGCGAGTACCCCAGCACCGACCCCAGCTACATGACGGTGCGCGTCAAGGGCAAGCAAGTGGGCCTCACCTTCATGGGCAGTGGCCACCACATGGGCACGCACCGCATTGGGGGCTCGCCCACCAATTCAGTGACCGACAAATACAGCCGCTCCTGGGACCACACCAACCTCTACGTGGTCGGCTGCGGCAGCATGGTCACCAGCGGCTCCGGCAACCCCACGCTCACCGGCGCAGCCCTCAGCCTCATGGCCGCTGACGACATGCTGCTCGCGCTCAACGGGAAGGCAAGACCATGATCCACACCCGAGAAAGCCTTCAAGAGCACCTGCAATGGGCGCTGGAGTTGGAGCACAGCACCATTCCGCCCTACCTGTGCGCGCTTTACTCATTGCACGAAGGCAAAAACGCCAGCGCCGCGCAAACCCTGCGCGCCGTGGTGATGGAAGAAATGCTGCACATGGTGCTGGTGGCCAATGTGCTGAACGCCATCGGCGGCGAGCCCGCCGTGGACCACCCGAAGTTCGTTCCCGAGTACCCCACCACCTTGCCTCACAGCGACGGCAAGATCGTCGTTCACCTGCAATCCTTTAGCCGCGATGCGCTGGATACCTTCCTCGCCATCGAGCAGCCCAAGAAGCCCCACGCCAAGCCCGAGGCGCACCGGTATCACACCATCGGCCAGTTCTACGACGCCATTGAAGACGGCCTCAAGCGCGTTGCCAAAGACATCGGCGAGAAGGCCTTGTTCACCGGCAGCCCTCTGCGCCAAGTGGACCCCACGCACTGGTACTACGGCGGCGGCGGAGCACCCGTTGTGGTCACCGACTTGAAGTCGGCGCTGGCGGCCATCGAGGAAATCAAAGCCCAGGGCGAGGGCCTGCCGCACAGCATTTTCGAGAGCGACAAGCCCCTGGAGCCCGACGAACTGGCCCACTTCTTCCGCTTCGAGCAACTGCGCCTCGGCCGCTACTACCAAGCCAAAGACACCCCCCGCTCCGGCCCCACCGGCCCCATGCTCCCCGTGGATTGGGCGGCGGTGTACCCCATGCGCACCGACCCCAAGGCCGCCAGCTACCGCGACCAGCCCGAGGTCCACGCCGCGCTCACCAACTTCAACCGAAGCTACACCAGCCTGCTGCGCCTGATGCATCAAGCCTTCAACGGCCAGCCCGCCTTGCTGTTCAACGCTGTCCCGGCCATGTACACCCTGA
>JBKCVH010000092.1:0-65163 GCA_046317675.1 Burkholderiales bacterium | reverse complement strand
TTGGCGAAGGCATGCCCGCAGTGCTGCAGGAAGACACGCCGGAGCGCCCCAGCACCCGCAAGGGCGAACTTCGGCAGCAGCTAGAAGCCGAGCTGGCCGAGCGCGCCGCGCGCGGCGACCTGCGCAGCCTCGTGCTGCGCGCGGGCGACTTCTATGGTCACGGGCAGGGCAATTGGTTCGACTTGTTCATCGTCAAGCATTTGGCCAAGGGCCGGATCACCTACCCAGGCCCACTCGATGTCCCGCATGCCTGGACCTATCTGCCCGACTTTGCGCGTGCCTTGGTGGCTTTGGCGGAGGCGGCCGATGGCCCGGCCCACGAGCGCTTGCACTTTCCGGGTCATACGCTGACCGGCGCCGAGTTGTTGGCGGCCATCGCCACCGCAGCGCAGGAGCTGGGTTGGCCGCAGCCGCAGCTGCGCAGCGATTCCTTGTGGGCGATGCGCTTGATGGCGCCCTTCGTGCCCTTGTTCAAAGAGATCCTGACCCAGCGCTACCTGTGGCTGCGGCCGCATGCGCTGGACGGCAGCCGCTTGCGCGAGCGCCTGCCCCATGTGCCCGGCATGGGGCACACGCTGCACGAAACACCGCTGCAGGAAGCCTTGAAGCGCTCGCTGCGCGCCCTGGAATTGCTGCCACCGGGCGGTGTTCAGGCGCAAAAAAGGGCGCCAAGCGCCCTTTGATCGGAAAGCACGCTCAGCGTGCTGACCTGCGATCAGTAACGGTTGCGACCGCCGCCGAAACCACCACCGCCGCCACCGCTGCCGCCGAAGCCACGGTCTTCCTTAGGACGGGCTTCGTTGACCACCAGCGCGCGGCCGCCGACCGATTGGCCGTGCAGTGCGGTGATGGCGGCTTGCGCTTCGGCCGGGCTGCCCATCTCGACGAAGCCGAAGCCCTTGGAGCGACCGGTGTCGCGGTCCATCATGACCTTGGCCGAGGTGACGGCACCGTGCGCGCCGAACTGCTGTTGCAGGTCTTCATCGCGAACGCTGTAGGCCAGGTTGCCGACGTAAAGCTTGGTACTCATGGAACTTTTCTTTCTTCAGACAGGGAGGGGAAACCAGGGAAAACGGGTGCTGCGGGGTACTGCAAAAGGCGCATCAGCGGGCCGGCGGACGGCGCGGGCCGGAGCTCGGACCGGGTCCACGACCGTCGATGTGGCGGAAAGTGATGCGGCCTTTGCTCAGGTCATAGGGCGACATCTCCAGCGACACGTTGTCCCCGGCCAGGATGCGGATGCGGTGCTTGCGCATCTTGCCGGCCGTGTAGGCCACCAAGCCGTGACCGTTGTCCAGCTTCACGCGATAGCGGGAATCGGGCAGGACTTCTTCGACCTTGCCGCGCATTTCAATCAGTTCTTCTTTGGCCAAATTGGGCTCCAAGAGGGGTGAAAGGGATTTGCGCTCAAGGGCGCGAAGGGGACATCACCCAGCTCGCACCCTCACGGGCCGCATAGCGCCGCGCGCTTTCGCGCGTGGGGAACAGGGGTTTGAACTGGAAGACGCGGTCGTGCATGGCACGGCCACTGCCGCTGCGGATGGACACCGCAGCGGTGAACTCGCCGGCCTCGGTGTCCCGCGTGAGCGGGGACACCAGGTACTTGCCGACGGTGAATGTTTTTTCTCGAATCGTGATCATCAGAAGTCAGGAATGCGCCGCGCCGTCTTGACGGCAGGCACAGGTGAAGCAGGGAAAAGCCACAGGCGCAACAGAGCGGCATGCGGCATCAGGGCGGACACAAGGTCGCCTTGGGGCAAGAGTCGTGCGCTGAGGGAATTTGGCCGACCGGTAGGCTCGCCGCTGGGTGAGGTCGACGGCCTGAGCGGCCCGTGAAGAGGGCCAAGGAGGGCTGCTGGGGCAGGCGCCGGTTTGGGGGGTCGGCGGCACTACAGCGGCTTGTCGGACGACAAGTGCCGCGATAGAGAGCAAAGGCGCGGCAATGCAAAGATTCTATGCGCCTGGCCCTTGCGATGGTTGCTTTTTATTTCCCGCTGTGGCAAAGCCGGGAAAGCCCCGGCTTTGCCCAGAGGCCGCTTCAGCGCGTTGGCGGGTAAGGCAGCGCGCTTGGCGTGCGCTGTGCGGGCGTGCTGGCCGGCAGTTGCTTGAGCAACTGCGCCACCGCCGCATCCAATTGCGCATCCTGGCCCTTGGCCGTGGCGCGCGGTGGGTTGTCCACCTCCATATCGGGCAACACCCCCACGCCTTCCACCAAGCGGCGGCCGTTGGCATCGATCTGCGCGCTTTCTGCGGCGCGCAAGATGCCGTTGTCCATCAGGCGGTTGCCGTCGCTGAGCCAAACGCCAGCGCCACTCGTGGTTTTGCCAATGACGGGGCCCAGTTGCAAGCGCTTGAAGCCTTCGGCAAAGGTTTCGCCGTCGCTGTAGGTTTGCTCGTTGATGAGGACGGCCAGCGGCCCGCTGAAGGCGTGCTGCATGTTGGGATAGGTCGGGCTGCCGGCGGGGTGGCGGGTTTGCCACCACATCCAGGCGCGGCGCAGCAGGCGGTCGAGCACCCAGGAGTCGATGTTGCCGCCGTTGTTGAAGCGCACGTCGACGATCAAAGCTTCGCGGTCGAGTTGCGCGTAGAAGTTGCGGGCGAAGTCGGCGATGTCCTCAGGGCCCATGGCGCGCAAGTGCAGGTAGCCGATGCGGCCTTGGCTGGCGCGGTTCACCGCTTCCACGCGGCGGGTGCGCCAGTCTTGGTAGCGCAGTGCCGTTTCGCGGCTGGCTTCCACCGCCGTCACCACGCGTTCCATGCGCCGGCCATCGGCTTTGCGAACGCTGAGCCGAACGGCTTTGCCGGCTTCGCCTTGCAACAACACGCTGCCCTTGGGCCAGGCCAGTGCGCCGCGCAGTTCGCGGCCATTGATGGCGGTGATCACGTCGCCCTCGGCAAAGTCCATTCCGGGCGCGAGCAGGGGTCCGCGCTCGCTGACCAGTTCGGCCTCGCCCCGGTAGAGCTGCGCAATGCGAGCGCCGCCTTCCACCGGCTCCAGGCGCGCGCCCAGGCCCGCCACCACCGGGGGTGCTTCAGCCAGCGGTGGCAAGTCGCCGGCAGCCACTTGGCTGTGAAGCAGGCCGAGGTCAGAGCCCATCTGGGCCATCAGTTCGGCCAGTTCTTGGCGGTCGCCCACGCGCTCCAGCAAGGCTTCGTGGCGCTTGCGGCTGGCCACCCAGTCCACGCCATGCAGCTTGGCGTCGTAGAAGTGGTCGCGGCTCATGCGCCAGGCATCGGCAAAGAGCTGTTGCCACTCTTCGCGCGGGTTCACCGCCACTTGCCAGTCGCTCCAGCGCACGGTGGACTTGGCAAGGTCGGCCGGCGGCTTGGGGGTGGCGTCGAGCAGCAAGATGTCTGGGGCGGCGCCGGGCGCGGCCTCGCGCTGCATCAGCAGGGTTTTGCCGTTGCCGCTGAGCGCGTAGCGGCGCACGCGTTCGCTGTGCAGCTCTGCCGTGGGGTTGGGTTCGATGGCGATGGAGCGCAGCGCCGTGCTGGCGCCCATGCCATCGAGGAACCAAACGCGCTTGGCGTCAACGGCCAAGTCGCGGTAGCGACCCGGCGCAACCGGCAGCTCGTACAGGCGCTCGGCCAAGCCCTCCGCCACGATGCGTGGCAGCTTGGAACTCGGCGCGGCGACGGCCGGCTTGGCGTCGGGCTTGGCATCGGCTTTGGCCTCGGGCTTGGCGTCTTCAGCCTTCGGCTTGGGCGGCTCGGGCAATTCGTCTTTGGGCGTGAAGGGCGAGCGAAGACCCGGCTGCAGCGCCAGCGCGTAGAGCCTCACGCCGGGCTCGAAGGCCGGGCCCATGTTGCGGTCGGACCAAACCGAGGTGCCGGGCTGCAAGGCGAAGTGACGGCGCGAGGCGAAGTACAGCCATTGCCCGTCGGGGCTGAAGGCGGCGTCGCCGCTGTCGTAGCGGTCGCTGCTCAGGGGGCGGGTTTGGTTGTCGGCAAAGGTGTGCAGCCACAGCTGGTTGCGGAAGGCTGGCTGCGGCACCGAGCGCGTAAAGGCCAGGGCCTGACCGTCGGGGTGCCAGGCCAAATCTTGGACACCGCCACGGCGCTCGGCCGTGACCAGCGCGCGGGTGCGGGGGCCGCCTTCGGCGCGAAGGTCGGTGAGGTACAGCGTGCCGCCCATGTCGGTGTGGGCCAGGTAGCGCCCGTCGGGCGAGGGGCTCAAGGCGATGCGGCGCAGCTGCCCGTCGGTGGTGATGCGCTTGGGCGCCGAGGTGCCGAGGGCGTCCAGCTGCCAGATCTCCATCTCGCCACTGAAGTCGCAAAAGGCGAACACCGACTGGTTGTTGCTGCTGAACTGCGGCTCGCGGCAGCGCGAGGCCGTCTCGCTTTGCTGCAGTTGCGCACGCCGGGTGGCTTGGGTGCCTTGCGTGGCCAAGCGGCCCCGCACGCCCAGCACCAAGCGCTCGCCATTGGGGGCCACGGCAAGGTCGGTGAGGAAGTCCTGCGGGCGTTTGATCCAGCGCGTGGCCACCGCACTGTGGTCGCCCGCCAGCGTGATGGGCAGGGCCGCCAGAGCAGCGGGTGCGGCGGCGTTCAGGTCGATGCGAAGCAGGTCGGCCCCACGCGCCACCACCACGCTGCTGCCGCTGAGCGAAGCGTGGCGAATGTCGAAGTCTTTCCAGGCGCTGTGCGCGCGGCTATTGCGCCCATCCAGCCCAACGGACCACAGGTTGACGAAGCCGTCGCGGTCGCTCGGGAAGGCGATGCGCGCTTGGCCACTGGCATCGCGGTAAGGCATAGGCCGCTTGTCGTTGGCGCGCGGTGCGCCTTGCAGCAGCGGCCGGGCTTCGGCTTGGCCGTCCAGGTCCAGCACCCAGAGCTGGGCGATGGCCCCACCCCGGTAGGCCTTGGCGTTGTCGCCGCGCAAGCCTTGGCGGGTGAAGTACAGCTGCTTGCCGTCCGCGCTCAGGGCGAGGTCGGTGGCGTCGCCCACGGGCAGGGCTTCCAGTTGCTCGCCCTTGAGGCGAAACGGCTGGGTTTGCGGGCGGCCGTCCAGGGCAGGCGCTGTGAGCAGCAGGTTGCCTTGCGCATCGGCACCCCAGAGGCGCACTTGGGTGCTGGTCAGCCAGGTGCGGCGCTGGGCGGGTCCGCCCGAGAGGGGCATGGTGTACACGTCGCCGGCGCCGTCGATCTGCGCCACAAAGGCCAGCGTTTGGCCGTCGGGCATGAGCACCGGCCAGGCTTCTTGCCCGGCATGGGCCGTGAGGCGCTGGGCGGCACCGCCTTGCGAACTGCTGCGCCAGAGGTCGCCTTGGCTCACAAAGACCAAGGCATCGCCTTGCAGCGTGGGCTGGCGGTAGAAGCCTTGAGGTGCCGCCTGCGCGAGGCTGGCAGCGAACGAAGTGGCCAAAAGGCTGGCAAGCAGGGTCAGGCGCGTCACGGGCAGTTTCCTGAAAAGACGAAGCCGAGCATTGTGGTGAAAGGCAGGCCGCCTGCCACCCGTCATGGCTCGCACAATGCGGCGCATGGAAAACATGGATCTCGAAGCGCTTGAAGCGCTGCTCGACAAGGTGCCGGCGCCGCTGGAGCCGCTGGATGTGTCGAGGCTGGCCGGCTACCTCACCGCCAGCGCGCTGCAGCCCAAGACACCGCCGCCGGTGGAATGGCTGCGCTGGGTGCTGGACAGCGAAGAAGGCCGAGCGCCGCCCGCGAGCTTCAACCCGGAACCGATTCGCGCCCTGGCCATGCGCCGCCTGCAGCAACTGGACGAAGCCATTCGCCACCGCCAGTGGTTTGACCCTTGGGTGTTCGAGCTCGACGACGAAGACGATGTGCAAGGCGCCCTGCTGCCCTGGGTGGCCGGCTTCGCGCTCGGCGCCGACAGCTTTCCGCGTGGCCTGATGGGTTGCAAGGATGCCGACTTGCTGGATGGCTTGGCCGGCATCTACCAATTCCTTGACCCGGACGACCTCGAAGACGCTGACGATCTGCTGGAAGCCATCGAGGGCATTGAACCGCCGAACGACTTGGCCGAAGCGGTGGAAGTGCTGGTGGCGCACAGCCTGCTGCTGGCCGATGTGAGCCGGCCGCAAAAGCATGCGGCTGCTGCGCCGCCCAAGAAAAAGCCGGCGCGGCGCGGGCCACCCCGGCGAGGCCCCTATTGATTCAAGGCTCGCCGTTCCAGTAGTCCAAGCTCTCGGAGTGGCGCTGGATTAGTGATTCGCCCCTGGGACCGGGGAATGCCGCCAGCTTGCCCGAGTCGGGGTACTCGCAAATCTCCGGCCGCTGCTGGGTGCTGATGCTGAGCACCTTCAAGTCACTGCTTCCGGTGTTGATGAGTTGGTGCGGGTAGTCGGGCCCGGCGGGAATGCTGATCACATCGCCGGTTTTCACCGGCAGCATCTCGCCCGCCACCCGCAGCGTGGCCTCGCCGGCCAAGATGATGAACATCTCTTCCTCGCCCCAGTGGAAGTGATAGGGGCAGCTGCGCTTACCGGGGGGCACCACGTCCAGAGAAGCCCCGAGCTGGCGGCCATCTCGCGCCGTCTCGTCGCCCGTTCTGCGGGCGTACAAAGGCGCGCGCTCGTAGCCTGCCAGTGGCACGCTGTCGATGTTGCGAATGAGCTTGGCGCGAAGGTCTTCAGCAGTCATGGCGTGGCAGAGCGAGTGGAATACCTTGATTCTGAATGCCCCAAAGGTTTGCAACTCAACGTAACCGGAAAGCTGACCATGCCCCTTGAAGACCGCCGCCGACACAGCCCCGCCGCAGAGCGCAATGCAGGTCCCATCTTGGCGGAGCTGGTGCGCCTCTTGCCCCCGCAGGGCTTGATGCTGGAAATTGCCAGCGGCACCGGCCAGCACGCAGCGCACTTCAGCGCCGGCCTGCCGCATTGGCAGTGGCAACCGACCGACGCCAACGCCGAGACCTTGGCCTCCATCGCCGATTGGTGCGCTGGGCTCAGCGGCGTTCGGCCGCCCGCTTGGCTCGACCTGCTGGAGCCCAAGCTCGAAGCTTGGCTGAAGGAGCCCGTCGATGCCATCTATTGCGCCAACCTGATCCACATCGCGCCCTGGGCCTGCACACCGGCCCTGATGCAACTCGCCAGCCGCTGGCTCCAGCCCCAAGGGCTTTTGCTGACCTATGGCCCCTACCTGGAGGCCGACGTGAGCACGGCGTCCAGCAATGCGGCCTTTGACGCTGACTTGCGCAGCCGCAACGCCGATTGGGGCATTCGCCGGCTTGAAGCGGTGGCGGCTGAGGCCGAGCGCTGCGGCCTGCATCTGCGCGAGCGCATTGCCATGCCGGCCAACAACCTGCTGCTGGTGTGGGCGCGGGTGGGGTGAGCCGAGCCGACACTGCGCGCTGCACAGACCCTGACCCATTTGTCTTCCCCGAGGCCATTGCCATGCTCGTTATTCACCACCTCAACGACTCCCGCTCCCAGCGCATTCTTTGGCTGCTGGAAGAGCTAGGCCAGCCCTATGAATTGCGGCGCTATGAACGGGACGCGGTCACCCGGCTTGCTCCGCCTGAGCTGCTGGCCGTGCATCCACTGGGCAAGTCGCCGGTGCTGGAAAGCCAGGGCCGGACCGTGATCGAGTCAGGCGCCATCGTGGACCACCTCTTGCGCCACCACGGCGCAGGGCTGCGCCCGAACGAGACAGACGCTGCCTTTGATGAGTACCAGCAATGGCTGCATTACGCCGAGGGCTCGGCCATGTTGCCTTTGATGCTCAAGCTCTACACCGCGCGCTTGGGCGAGGCGGCTGCACCGCTCAAACCGCGCATCGACAGTGAGTTGGCGCTGCACCTGGGCTTCGTTGACAAGGCCTTGGCCGGGCGTGAGTGGCTGCTGGGCGACTTCGGCTTCAGCGGCGCCGATGTGCAGATGAGCTTTGTGGGCGAAGCGGCGGGCAAGTTGCGCGCGCAGTTTCCCAACCTGGATGCCTGGGTGCGGCGCTTGCAGGCCCGGCCGGCCTACCAGCGCGCCCTGGAAAAGGGCGGCCCGTACGCCTATGCACGTTGAAAGGCGAGTGCCATGTTCCGCACCTTGAAGGAGCTCTTTGGCTCCCTGCTGGACCCAGCAGCGGCTGGCGCTTTCGGGCGCGCTGACCCCGACAGCCACACCCTGCACTTGGCCACCGCCGTGCTGCTGGCGGAGGTGATGCGCGCCGACGCCAGCATCGGCCCTGTCGAGCGCAATGCGGCCCTGCAGGCCTTGCAGCGCAAGTTCCAACTCAACGCCGATGAGCAGGAAACCTTGCTGGCGCATGCCGAGGGCGTGGCGCGGGACGCGACCGACTTGCACCAGTTCACCAGCGCGCTGAACCAGCGCCTGGATGACGCCGCCAAGATCCGCATGGTGGAGGCGATGTGGGCGGTGGCCTTCTCGGACGGCACGTTGTCCGATCACGAGCGCCACATCGTGTGGCGCGTGGCCGATTTGCTGCATGTGAGGCCCGGTGACTACGCGGCCGCAAAAACCCGCGCGCGCTTGGCCGCAGGCCTGCCGGATTGAGCCCTAGCTTCAGGGCGGGCCTGGCGGCCTGACGGCGACAATCCGCCACCCATGCCCCAAGCCTCTGCCAACAGCCCCACCGCCTCGCCCACCCTTCGCGTTTTGCAAGAGGTTTTTGGCTACCCCGCGTTCCGAGGCCTGCAGGCCGACATCGTGGACACGGTGGCGGCCGGAGGCGATGCGTTGGTGCTCATGCCCACGGGCGGCGGCAAGTCGCTTTGCTACCAAATTCCGGCCATCGTGCGGCAGCAGCAAGGCCTGGGCGTGACCCTGGTGGTGAGCCCGCTGATTGCGCTGATGCACGACCAAGTGGGTGCTCTGGAAGAAGTGGGCGTGAAGGCGGCGTTCCTGAACAGCACGCTGGACTTTGAAGCCACCAAGCGCATCGAACGCGAAATGCTGTCCGGTGAGCTGACCATGCTCTATGCAGCCCCCGAACGGGTCAGCAACCCGCGCTTTCAGGCCCTGCTCGATTCGCTGTACGAGCGCCAGTTGCTGAGCCTCTTTGCCATTGACGAGGCGCATTGCGTGAGCCAGTGGGGGCACGATTTCCGCGAGGACTACCTGCTGCTGTCTTTGCTGCACGAGCGCTACCCCGGCGTGCCGCGCGTGGCCTTCACCGCAACGGCCGACGCGCACACCCGCGCCGACATGGTGGAGCGCTTGCAACTCCAAGAGGCACGCAGCTTCGTGGCCAGCTTTGACCGGCCGAACATTCGCTACCGCGTGGTCGAAAAGAGTGACCCGCGTGCGCAGTTGCTGCGCTTTTTGTACGCCGAGCACCAAGAGCAGGGCAAGACCGACGCCGGCATCGTTTACTGCGGCAGCCGCAAGAAGGTCGACGAAACCGCCGAGTGGCTGCAAGGCCAGGGGCTCACGGCCCTGCCGTACCACGCCGGGCTCGATGCTGCCAAGCGCGCCAAGCACCAAGACCGCTTCCTCCGGGACGAAGGCGTGATCATGGTGGCCACCATCGCCTTCGGCATGGGCATCGACAAGCCCGATGTGCGCTTCGTGGCCCACCTGGACCTGCCCAAGAACATCGAAGGCTATTACCAAGAGACCGGCCGCGCTGGCCGAGACGGTGAGCCGGCCAACGCTTGGATGGTTTACGGCTTGGCCGATGTGGTGCAGCAGCGCCGCATGATTGACGAAGGCGAAGCCCACGAGGACTTCAAGCGCATCCAGCGCGGCTAGCTCGACGCGCTTTTGGCGCTGGCCGAGAGCACCGACTGCCGACGGCTGCGGCTCTTGTCTTACTTCGGAGAAGAGACCGCACCCGGCGTTTACCAATGCGGCAACTGCGACAACTGCCTGAATCCGCCGGCCGTCTGGGATGCCACCGAGCCGGCGCGCATGGCGCTGTCTTGCATCTACCGCTTCCAGAAGGAGCGCGGACAGCGCTTTGGCGCCGGCCACTTGGTGGATGTGCTGCGCGGCAAGAGCACCGACAAGACGCGGCAGCACGACCATGAAACCCTCTCCACCTGGGGCATCGGCCGCCTGGTGAGCGAAACCCAATGGCGAGCCGTGCTGCGCCAGCTCATTGCCCTGAGTGCCATTGAGGTGGAGGGCGAGTACCAAACGCTGGTGCTCGGCGAAGCTGCCAAGCCGGTGCTGCGGGGCGAGCAAGCGGTGAAGTTGCGAGAGGGCACGGGCGAGGCGCGAACCCCCAAGGTCAAGAAGACCGGCGCTCGCGCCAGCACGGCCGCCAAGCCAGCGCATTTGGATGACGCGGCCAGCACGCGCCTAGAAGCGCTGCGCGCTTGGCGCACCGAGGTGGCGCGGGAGCATGACCTGCCGGCTTACATCATCTTTTCCAACGCCACGCTCCAGGAGCTGGCCCAGCGCAACCCCAGCACGCTGGGCGACGTGGCCACCGTGAACGGCGTGGGCGCCAAGAAGCTCGAAGCCTACGGCGAAGAGCTGCTGCGCGTTTTGTCGTCGGTTGGCGCGTAGCGGCGATACAGCCGCTGCGAAGCGCTTTCACCCCATCGGTGAGGACCGTCGTGCGCGCCAATCGTTGATCCGCCGGGGCGATTCCAGCGGAAGTAAGCGGTCCACTGCCGGATATGGGCTCAAAGCAACGGCCAGCCAGGCCGCCGCCCGTCTCAAGGCCAAGTCTTGAGCCGACTGCCCAGCGCCTCGGCTGGCATGGGCTTGGCGAACAAGTAGCCCTGCTGTTGCGAGCAGGCCTCGGCCAGCAGGAAGTCGCGTTGGGCCTCGGTCTCAACGCCTTCGGCCACGACTTCAATTTCCAGCGCCTTGGCCAGGCCAAGCACCGCGCGCACCAGCACGCAGTCGTCGTTGTCGCCGGGCACGTCGCGCACAAAGCTGCGGTCGATCTTGAGCTTCTGCGGCCTCAAGAGCTTGAGGTAAGCCAGTGACGAGTAGCCGGTTCCGAAGTCGTCCACCGCCAAAGCCAGGCCCAAAGCGCGAATGGCTTGAATGGCCTTTATGGACGCTTCGCTGTCGCCCATCACCGTGCTTTCAGTGAGTTCGATGGTCAGCTCGCCACTGCCAACGCCATAGGCTTCAATGAGGCTGCGCAATTGCTCGGGCAGGCGCTGGTCTCGGAAGTGCGTCGCCGACAGGTTGACGGCGATGGAGCCGGGGTGGCGCCCCAAGCTTTTCCAGCGCGCGAGCTGCTGACAGGCGGCTTCCAGCGTCCAGTTGCCCAGTTCACGAATCTGCCCTGAATCTTCTGCCACCGGAATGAAGGCGCCCGGGTACAGCAGGCCGCGCACCGGGTGCTGCCAGCGAACCAGGGCCTCCACCGCCAAGACGTCGCCCGTGGCGCCGTTGACGATGGGTTGGTAATGCAGCACCAATTGCCCGCTGCGAATGGCCTCGGCCAGCTCGCGCTCCAGCTCCA
The DNA here is from genome assembly GCA_046317675.1 of Burkholderiales bacterium. GTDB lineage: Bacteria > Pseudomonadota > Gammaproteobacteria > Burkholderiales > Burkholderiaceae_C > Inhella. The sequence goes on along the minus strand of JBKCVH010000092.1, from coordinate 53,814 downwards.
AGCGCTCGGCCAAGGCGGCATCCATGTGCGACTGGTAGAAGGAGAAGCGCGAACGCCCTTCCTCTTTGGCTTGGTACATGGCCATGTCGGCATGGCGCACCAATTCGTCAAACTCTTCGCCGTCGGCCGGGAACAAGGCCACGCCGATGCTGGCCGACACGTGGGCCTGCTGGCCTCCCGTTAAATCGAGGGCCTCGCCGAGCGAGCCGAGGAGGCGGTGCACCGCCACCTGGACCGCTTCGGGGGAGTAGGCCTCGCGGAGCAGCAGCAGGAATTCGTCGCCGCTGACCCGGCAGACCAAGTCAGAGCCGCGCACGGCAGCGCGCAGGCGCTCGCTGATGGTGAGCAGTAGGCGGTCGCCGGCGGCATGACCCAGGGTGTCGTTGATGGCTTTGAAGCGATCCAAGTCGACGAAGAGCAGCGCGAGCTGCTGGCCGTGCCGCTTGGCGTAGGCCGCTTCGTGCATGAAGACTTCGCGGAACAAGGTGCGGTTGGGCAATTGGGTCAGGTGGTCGTACATCGCCATCTGCCGCAACTGGGTGTTCTTGGCCTCCATGTCGGCCAGCAGACCTTCGATTTGCTGCCCCATGCGGTTCAGCTCGTTGCCCAGGTCTCCGAGTTCATCGCCTCGATGAAGGTCCAACTGGGGCTGGGCTTGTCGCTCGGCAATGGCCGCAGCGTGCTGCTTGAGCTGGTCGATTGGGCGCACCAATCGCCAATACAGCACCAACAAAAGGAAGGCACCGCCCAAGACCACTTGGAGGCCCACGATGAGGCCCACTTGCTGCCGCCGCTCGCGCACCAGGCGCTCCGTGGCACCGTCGTCAAAGCCCACCGTGAGCGTGCCCAGCACGACCCCTTCTCGGGTAATGCCGGCCACCATGTTGACGATGGGCCAATCGCTGCTGCACTTGCTGGACTTGATTTCTTGAGCGCCGGGCCGCTCTTCGGCCAAGACCACCGAGCACACGCTCCCGTCTTTGAGCAGTTGATCAACGGCGCGCTGGGTGGCGGCGCCGTCCAGCACCCAGAGTGGGTCGACCAAGGATGTGGAGGCGAGGCTCAATACGGCCGAGCGCTGGCCCTCAAGGATGGGCTCCACGCTGCGGCGTACCAAGGCATCTGATAGCAGCAGCACCAGCAGTGCCGGAACGGCAATGCCGATGGTCACCGCCAGCAGAATCAGCATTCGCAACGAGAGCCGAAAGCGCATGGGTCCGATGGGTTCTAGGGGGTGCGGTTCATTGTGCGCCACGGCATGCAAGGCCTAGAGCCTGGTGCTCTAGGGTTTAACCGGGTTCGGTTGCCCTCTAGAGCTTGGGTCATCTGTGACGCATTTGCGCCGCCAGTTCTCGCTCGCGCTCACGCTCGTCAGGGCGCAAAGCGCGAGGGCGATTGGCTTGCACCGCGCCTTGGTCCAGGTTCTGACCCCAGGTGAGACCAGCGCGCAGTTGAATGGGCGCGGCAAGGCGTGACAACTCGCTGGCCGGCAGCCAGGGCATCACGTCAGCCAACACCAATTGCAAGCGGCCGCGCAGAGCCGGGTCGCCGATGCGGCCTCGCTGACCCCAGACCAGAGTTTGATCGGCAGACGTTCCGCCTTCCGGGACACGGGGCGTGATGCCGAAGTCGCGCAGCACGCCGTAGCGCAGCTGCACCAGCGCTTCTTCAACGAGCATGGCGGCGTCTTCTCGTGGCACGGTGCTGCCGCTGGGGAGCGAGTAGCTGTAGTCGTCGTTCACGCGGTCGCGGCTGAAAAAGGTCACCACATCGGCCGGGGTGTAGGCGCGCTGGGTGGCGGTGGAGGCATCGCCAAAGAACAGCACCTTGCCAAGGCCGACCATCTCTTGGGAGAAGAAGGGAAATTGCTGCTGCAGGCTCTGAGAAGGGGTCTGCGCTGGAACCGCCTCGTAGACGCGGCGGTTGCTTGGCAAGCTGGCGTGCGAGCGCGGGGGGAAGAAGTCGCTGGCGTGGGTGAGCTCGTGGTACAGCAATCGACCCAGCTCCACGCGAATCTCGGCCAGGTCGCGCGTGGCGCGCGCCGCCAAAGGCCGAGCCGGCGTGGCAAACGCGTTGTCCTTCACATAGCGCCACGGGCTGCTGTATTGCAAGTCCAGCCCAAATGCGCTGCGCGGGTCGGGCGACTCGCTGATCGTGTCGCGCTGCTCTGGGGTCAGCCACAGGTAGCTGGCGTCAAGGTAAATGGCCCCGGTGGCACTCCAGTAAAACGCTGGGCGAATGCGGCCCCCAATGACGACGGCCGTGGTGGCGGCCAGCATGCGGCGCAAGTCACCGCTGGTGTCTTGTTCGCGCAAGAAGCGCTCAAAGACTTCAGCTTGCCAGTCGTGGCTCACGAGCACGCGTTGCATGACTTGCTCGACGCTGGGGTTGGCACTGACCTGCCCCAGCAAGGGCAACTCGCCCAAGGTGCACAGGTTGGCACCACTGCTTTGCAGGCTGGGGTTGTAGATGCAGCGTGCCAGCAGGCTGGCATTCGGGCCGTTTTCCAGGAAAGGAATGACCCGCGTGGCGCTGTTGTTGCCGCTGAATAAAGGCGAGGTCGCCGCGCTTGGGGGCGCCTGGACCAGCAAGCGGAAGTCGTCGGTGACAGTGCGTCCATCGGGCCAGCTCAAGGTGGCGCGCAGCACCAAAACTTGGTCGCTACTGACTGCGGGGGCGCTCAGAATCACCCGGGCGGTGTTGGGGTCGGTGAGGGTGACATCGGGACCACTCACCCGCGTCCAACGGGTGCTGCTACCCGTGAGCTCTGCCGCGCTGTAGCCCTGCGGCCAAGCGCGCAGGCTCAGTCGGTCGCCGCTCCAGCTGCTAGGTTCCCCTCGGGTGAGCAAGTTGCGCGGCAAGCTACTGGTGGCCGCATTGAGGTCCAGGCTGCCGCTGTGGTTGCGGCCTTGGGCGTCTGTGAAGCTGATGGTGAAGCGGTGGTTGCCGGGCTGTGTGGGCAGCACCGTCAAAGAGGGCGAGCGCGCCGAGAGCAGGTTCAGCATGCTGGGGCCGGCGTAGGTCCAGCGCAAATTGCTGAGCACACCACCGCAACTCACGAGATGGAGTTCGCTGGTCTGGTTCACGGCCAAGGCTTCGCTGTCAAATCGCGCCACCGAATTGGTTTCGCACTGGGCTGACAAAGGCGGCACCGTGGGCGCCGGTGGCGGCTGAATTGGAGTGGGACTTGAGCCACCGCCGCCACCGCCACCGCCACCGCCACCGCCACCGCAGGCGCTCAAAAGCGCCGCCACCAAGAGCCAGCCACTCCAAACCAAGCTGCTTCGCATGTTCATCTCCTAAATGCACCCCCGCCTATGATGCCCGGTTACGCCTAAGGGTTCACAGATCATGTCTTTCGAGTCTGCTTTCATTCGTGTGCGTGGCGCACGCACGCACAACTTGAAGGCCATTGACCTCGACATCCCCAAGCACAAACTGGTGGTCATCACGGGCCTGTCGGGCTCGGGCAAGAGCAGCCTCGCTTTTGACACTTTGTATGCAGAAGGCCAGCGCCGCTATGTGGAGAGCCTCTCGGCTTACGCCCGGCAGTTCCTGCAGGTGATGGACAAGCCGGAGGTCGATGTGATTGAGGGCCTCTCGCCGGCCATCGCCATCGAACAAAAGGCCACCAGCCACAACCCGCGCTCCACCGTGGGCACGGTGACCGAGATCCACGACCACCTTCGCCTCTTGTTTGCTCGGGCTGGAACACCCTTCTGCCCCGAACACCATCTGCCCCTTGAAGCGCAAAGCGTGAGCCAAATGGTGGATGCCGTGCTGGCGCAGCCCATGGGCAGCAAGCTCATGCTGATGGCACCGCTGGCGCGGGGCAAGAAGGGCGAGTTCGTGCAGGAATTCCAAGCCCTGCAGGCGCAAGGCTTTGTGCGCTTTCGGCTCAACGGGGTGGTGGTGGAGGCGGCCGACTTGCCGGCGCTCAAGAAGACGGAGAAGCACGACATCGACGTTGTGATCGATCGTGTCAAGCTCCCCGCCGACCCGCAAAGCCTTCGCCAGCGCCTGGCCGAGAGCTTCGAAACCGCCCTGCGCATTGCCGAGGGCCGCGCCCTCACGCTGAACCTTGAAACGCAGCAGGAGCAGCTGTTCTCTAGCAAGTTCGCCTGCCCCATTTGCAGTTATGCACTGCCTGAGTTGGAGCCGCGCCTTTTCAGTTTCAACTCGCCCAGCGGCGCCTGCCCCAGTTGCGAAGGCCTGGGCCAAAAGCTGGGTTTTGATCCGGCTCGCGTCGTCGCCTTCCCTTCCTTGAGCCTGGCCAGCGGCGCCGTGAAGGGCTGGGACCGCCGAAACCCCTACAGCTTCGGCCTCCTGGAAGGCGTGGCCGCGCACTACGGCTTTGACCTTGAACAGCCGTTTGAGGACCTGCCAGAAACGGCGCGGCGCGCCCTTTTGTACGGTTCGGGGGAGGAGGAAATCGCCTTCACCTACGTGAGCGAAACGGCAAGCGGCCGCAAGCGCAGCATGAAGCGCTCGCACCCCTTCGAGGGCATCTTGACCAACTTGGAGCGGCGCTTCAAGGAGACCGATTCCACGGCGGTGCGCGAAGACTTGGCCCGCTACCAAACGGCACAGGCCTGCCCCGACTGCGCGGGCACCCGTTTGCGCCGCGAGGCGCGCCATGTGCGCCTGGGCGGGCTTGAAGGGCGCGCAATCTTCGAGATCGAGCGCATGACGCTCGCCGAGGCACTGAGTTACGTCGACGGCTTGCAACTCAAAGGCGCCAAGGCGGAGATCGGCGCAAAAGTGCTGCGCGAGATCGCCGCGCGCCTGCACTTCCTCAATGACGTGGGCCTCTCCTACCTGCACTTGGAGCGCAGTGCCGACACCCTCAGCGGCGGCGAGGCGCAGCGCATTCGCTTGGCCAGCCAAATTGGCTCGGGCTTGACCGGGGTGATGTACGTCCTGGACGAGCCCAGCATCGGGCTGCACCAAAGAGACAACGACCGCTTGCTGGCCACCTTGCGCCGCCTGCGAGACCTCGGCAACTCGGTGTTGGTGGTCGAACACGACGAGGACGCGATACGCGCCGCCGACCACGTGATCGACCTCGGGCCGGGCGCTGGCATCCACGGCGGCCGCGTGCTGGCTGCGGGCACGCCCGATGAAGTGGCAGCCCACCCCGACTCCATCACCGGGCAGTACCTCAGCGGGGTGCGTGCCATCGCCGTGCCTCAGCGGCGGGTTGCACCCCAGGCTTGGCTGAAGGTGCTGAACGCCCATGGCAACAATCTCAAAAACCTTGACGTCGCTTTCCCCGTCGGCCTGTTCACCTGCGTGACCGGAGTCAGTGGTTCGGGCAAGAGCACTTTGGTGAACGACACCCTCTACGCCGCCGTGGCCAAGAAGCTATACGGCAGCCATGCGGAACCGGCGCCCCATAGCTGGCTGGAGGGCTTGGATCAGTTTGACAAAGTGATCAACGTGGATCAAAGCCCGATTGGTCGCACCCCACGCAGCAACCCGGCCACCTACACCGGACTCTTCACGCCCATGCGGGAGTTGTTCGCCGAGGTGCCGATGGCCCGCGAGCGCGGCTATGGTGCCGGCCGATTCAGCTTCAACGTCGCCGGCGGGCGCTGTGAGAGCTGCCAGGGTGACGGCGTGCTGAAGGTGGAGATGCACTTCCTGCCAGACGTTTATGTGCCTTGCGACACCTGCCATGGTCGCCGCTACAACCGCGAGACCCTGGAAGTGCTTTACAAAGGCTTGAGCATTGCGGATGTGCTGGGCCTCACCGTGGAAGCTGCTGTGCAGCACTTCAACGCGGTGCCCAACATCCAGCGCAAGCTGCAAACCTTGCTTGACGTGGGGCTGGGCTACATCAAGCTCGGGCAAAGCGCGACGACGCTATCGGGCGGCGAGGCGCAGCGCGTGAAGCTGGCGCTGGAGCTCTCCAAGCGCGACACCGGGCGCACGCTGTACATACTGGACGAACCCACCACCGGCCTGCACTTCGCTGACATCGAACTCCTGCTCAAGGTGCTTCACCAGCTGCGTGATGCCGGCAATACCATCGTGGTCATCGAGCACAACTTGGATGTCATCAAGACCGCCGATTGGGTCATTGACATCGGCCCCGAGGGCGGCGCCGGGGGCGGCCAGCAACTGGTAGCCGGCACACCGGAAACCGTGGCCGCCTTTGAAGGCAGCCACACCGGACGCTACCTGCAGACCTTGCTGGCGAGGGCTTAGCGAGAAGCTTGGCGGCGACGCCAAGCCAGCGCCAGCAGCCCGAAGCCCATCATCAGCCACGTGGCCGGCTCGGGAATGGGCGTGGTGATGGGAGGCGGCGCACCGGGTGGGAGCGGATCGTTGGTGGGTGTGCCACCGCCGGGAGGCAAGGGCGGGACTCCGCCCCCCGGCGGGAACGACGGGGGCGTGCCACCGCCAGTGACCATCGGCGGAATCGTCAAGCCGGGCGTTTGATTCAGCGTGGGAATGCGCGCGGTATCGGCAAAGCTCGGAGAAACCGCTGGGCCAGCCTCACCCGCCGCTGGCGGTTCGAACAAGAGAGGCGCTTCGGGCGGGACCGGCGGCGCGGCAGCCACAAGCTCGTCTTGGGCTGCGCCGGCAACGGGCTTCGGAGCCAAGCGGGTGATGCGGCTCACATTGCGGCACACGGTGGGCACGATCAGGCACTGACCATCCTCGCAATAAACGAGACCACGTTCTTGGTGCTGGTTGGTCCACTTCGCGCGGGAAACCGTCGTGCATACGCTGCCACGGCCAAAGTGCATGTCGCGAATGTCTGCACCGTAGCTCGCCTTGCCCGTGATGGCATCGCGGCTGATGACGGCAATCTCGTCATAGGCGCGGCTCTTCATGCGCGCTTTGAGCTTCTCGCGGGTCGCCTGGGGAATGTCTTGGTAGCGATCGACGGCCGCCACCACATCGCCCATGAATGGATTCACTCCGGGGCGGTCCCAGGAGCAAGTCGGCAAGGTGGCGGTTGAAGCGCTTGCGGCCAGGGCAAGCGTGGCGATCAAAGACATAAAGAAATCATCAGACTGCGTGCATATTTCGCTGCACTTTAAAGAAGAGCACGGGCGCGGGCCGTTGCACAAGTCACGCCCCCCTCCGGAGGCGCGCGCTGGTCAGCGCAAGCGGGAATTCTTCACAGAAAAGACAAACCCGGCGGAGGCCGGGTTTGTGCAAAAGCCAACATTGCCGCGCCGACAGAGGTCTGCGCAGGCCATGGGGCTGCTTACTTCAGGTGACTGCTGATCAGCTTGGTCATCTCGAACATGTCGGCCTTGGCTTTGCCGAAAACTTCCTTCAGCTTGGCGTCGGCAATGATGACGCGCTTCTGCACAGCATCTTGCAGCTTGTTCTTCTTGATGTATTCCCACACCTTCTTGGTGATTTCGGTGCGGGGAAGCGGGTTCGCGCCCACGATCGCTGCCAAAGCTGCGCTCGGGGTCAGCGCCTTCATGAAGGCGGCGTTGGGTGCGCGCTTCTTGGCCGGTGCAGCGGCCTTCTTGGCGGGGGCTGCAGCTTTCTTGGCTGCAGGTGCTGCCGCCTTTTTGGCGGGCGCAGCGGCCTTTTTGGCTGCAGGTGCTGCCGCCTTTTTGGCGGCAGGTGCCGCGGCTTTCTTTGCCGGTGCTGCAGCCTTCTTGGCCGGTGCAGCGGCCTTCTTCGCAGTTGCCATTTTGAATCTCTCCGTGCGTTGAGGGTATTGCTGGGCCGGGAAGGCTTGATGCCTTGTGTGCTCTCTGAAACCCAAGCGGTCGCAATCGTACTGCGCGCTCCTATGAAAACGAAGTGTTTTCATAGGAGAAATCATGCTCTGAAACCCTTGGCAGGCTCGAAAGCGCGTCCAAACCCCTTGTTTGGCCACCGGCGGCGCCTCGTCAAACCTCGGTTGGTGGCTGCTGAAGACAGCGCTGAATGACGCCCAAAAGCAAACGGCGGCCCCGTGGGCCGCCGTTTTCAAGTCCGCAAGCTTCAGCCTTTGTGGGTGTCGATCTTCGGTGCGGTTTTGATGCTGATGACCATCGTGATCGCCAGGATGGACACCACCACGCCCAAGCTCACCAGCACGGGGATCTTGTAGAGGTCGATGATCATCATCTTGGTGCCGATGAAGACCAGGATCACCGCCAAGCCGTAATTCAGCAGGTGGAACTTGCTGGCCACCGCCTGCAGCAAAAAGAACATGGCGCGCAGACCCAAGATGGCGAAGACGTTGCTGGTGAGCACGATGAACGGATCGGTGGTGATCGCGAAGATCGCGGGGATGGAGTCCACGGCAAAGATCACGTCCGTGATGCCCACCAAGGCCACGACCATCAGCAGTGGGGTCGCAATGCGCTTGCCCCGCTCCATGGTGAAGAACTTTTCGCCATCAAAGTTCTGGCTGACTGGCATCAGCTTGCGCAAAAGCTTCAGCGCCGGGTTGTCGTCCAAGCTAGGTTCTTGGCCTGCGGCCCACCACATCTTGATACCCGTGAGCAGCAGGAAGGCACCGAACACATAAAGGATCCAGTGGAACTGCTGCAGCAGCCAGCCGCCCGCCAAGATCATGATGGAGCGCAACACGATGGCGCCAATGATGCCGATCATCAGCACCCGCTTCTGGTAGCTCGGCGGCACCGCGAAGTAGGTGAAGATCATCAGGAAGACAAAGATGTTGTCGACTGCAAGGCTCTTCTCAATCAAGTAGCCGGTCAGGAATTCCAGCGCCTTGGTGTTGGCAATCGTCACATCACCCGTGGTGTCCTTGATGGCCCACCAGAACATGGCGTTGAAGGCCAGTGACACCGCGACCCAGACCAGGGACCAGTTGAGCGCCTCTTTGACGCCGACCTCATGAGCGCCTTGCTTCTTGAGCACCACGAAGTCAATGAACAAGGCCACAAGGACAGTGGCCACGAAGAAGCCCCAGAGCCAAAGGGGTGCAATGGTTTGCATGCGTAATCTCCAAGTCGATACGTGCCGTCGCGTTCAGCAGCGACGGGCGGGTTCGAAAGGTCTTGCGGGGACGGCAAGCGGTGTCGGCTTGCCGGCTGCGGGGCCCGGGTGTGCATCGCACGCCGTGTTGACGGACCATCCGCCATGCCCGCACGCATGGCGGAGCACGTAGCTACTCCCCTTTCGAGGGAGCTGCATTGTGCTCACATTCCGTAGGCCTTTAGATCTTCAGGGCCTATGCTGATCGGATGGGACGTTTCTTATTGCGTTGGTTGTTGCTGGCTGGCGCCTTGCTGCTAGTCGCTTACCTGTACTCGGGCGTGCGCATTGCGGGCTTTGGCAGCGCTTTGCTGGCGGCTGCGGTGTTGGGGCTCTTCAATAGCTTGCTGCGGCCCTTGTTGGTTTTGCTGACTTTGCCGGTCACGCTGATCACGCTCGGACTCTTTCTGTTCGTCATCAATGCGCTCATGTTCTGGGCGGCAGCCTCCGTGCTGCAGGGCTTTGCGGTCACCGGCTTCGCGGCCGCCCTGATCGGGTCGCTGATTTACAGCGCCCTGGGCTTGGTCATTGATTTCGTGACGAAAAAGAACTAACGCTCTTCGGGTGGAATGCCGCCGCGGGGGTACATCTCCTCCAGTTGCGCTCGGCGTTCCGTTAACAAGGTGCGCAAGCGAGCATCCAGCACAGCCACCTCAATTTGATCGGCCGCAGGCCCGCGCGACTGGCGCAAGCCCGAGCGCAGGCGATCGATCGCGCCGCGCAAGTTTCCCTGTGCCGCAAAGACCTCGGCCTGAGCCCGCAAGGCCCGCAAAGGCTGCCCTTGAAGCTCCCACAACCTCACACTGCGAGCCCAAGCCGATGCGTCCAGCGGGAAGAGCGCGAGGTGGGTTTGCAGCGCGTCGAGCACCACTTCGCGCTGCGCGCGGGTGCTGCCAGGCGCGGCGGCCAGTTGGGCTCTGAGTTTCAGCATCACCGTGTCTTTGACGCTGTCATAAGGCGCCAATGCCGCCCACCCGGCTGCCGCATCGCCATTCAGGGCTGCACCTTCGGCTTGCAGCATGGCCAAGAGGCGCTCCACGCTGGCGCGTTCGGCAAAGTCAACATTGGGCAGAAAACGGCGGGCCGCCTGAACGGCTGCATCGCCCCGCTCGCGATGGCGAAGCTTGTAGGCGGCGAAGGCGGCGGTGTAGCGAGCCGCCAGCTGCGGGAGCGGCCCGGCTTCGCGGGCACCGGCGTCCAAGCCTTCGGCGTTTTGCAGGATCTCGGCGCGCTCGTCCATCAGCACCCTGGAGCGGGCCGCCATGAGGCTGTGCACCGCCAGCCCCTGGGGCGCCACTTGACGGGCATCCAGGCTGACGCGTTGGCGCGACTCGCCGATGCGCTCACTCGTTAGGGGGTGAGAGCGCAGGTAGGGAAAGGCGCCGGAGTCCATCAGCCGATTGGCCAAATCCATGCGCTCGAACATGCGCACCATGCCGGCCGGCTGGTAGCCGGCTTCGGCCAGCACCGCATGGCCTACGCGGTCCGCCTCCCGCTCCATATCTCGGCTGAAGCGAAGCTGCTGCTGCTGCGCTGCCGCCTGGGCGGCGTAGATGACACCAATGCCGCCATCGACCGAGCCCGTGGCCGAAGCCGCCAACACGCCGAGCAAGATGCCCAGAATGTTCATCGCGGTGTTCTTGCCCTCGCCCGCAATCCCGCGTGCGATGTGACGCTGGGTGACGTGGCTCAGTTCGTGCGCCATGACCGAAGCCAGTTCATCGCGCTCGCCGGTCATCGCGATCAGGCCCAGGTTGAACATGAAGTAGCCACCCGGCCAGGCGGAGGCGTTGATCGCCCGCTCCTTGATCAGCAGGGTTTCCCAGGCAAATCGCTCCTGCAGCTCTTCGCTGATGTGGCCCTGGGCGCGTGCCGCTTGCAGCAAAGGCTGCCAGAGTGACTCCAGATAGGCCTGCAGCAAAGGGTCGTCAAGGACGAGTGGGTCGCCGCGCACCTGCGACATGATCCAGTCGCCGTACCGGCGTTCATCGCCGAGAGAAACCGTTTCTGAGACCGAGTCACCCAAGGCGGGGAGTCGAACCGCAGACTGCGCTTGGGCCGAAAGCGGCGCCACGGTGAACTGGATGGCCAGCGCGAGCGCCGTGAGGCGCGAGGAAAAGCGGAAGGGGCGATGGCTCAAATGCATGCGGTCTACCAGGGAACACCGGGTCCTATCATGCCGCGCTCTTGTATCTCGCGTATTGCTCGACATGACATTGCCCGCCTCCGCTCCCCTGACCCATTTCGACGCAGCCGGGCAGGCGCACATGGTGGATGTGGGCGGCAAGCCCGCCACGATTCGGGTTGCACGGGCCGAGGGTCGCATTCGCATGAACCCGGCCACGCTGGCACTGGTGCAATCGGGCAGTGCGGCCAAAGGCGATGTGCTTGGCGTGGCGCGCGTGGCCGCCATTCAGGGCGCCAAGCGCTGCGCTGACTTGGTGCCGCTGTGCCACCCCCTGCCGCTAACACGCGTTGCGGTGGCCTTTGAGCTGGAAGCCGATGGCGTGCGCTGCGAGGCCGAAGTGGCCACCGAGGGCCGAACGGGCGTCGAGATGGAGGCCCTGTGTGCCGTGCAAGTCGGCCTCTTGACCATCTACGACATGTGCAAAGCCGCCGACAAGTTGATGGTCATCGACGGCGTTCGGGTGCTGGAGAAGCGCGGCGGCAAGTCGGGCGACTGGGTTGCTCCCTAGGCGCTCCAAAGCAACTTACAGCGCCCGGGGCCCAAAGGTGTCGCCGTTCTCGATGCAGCTGGCCTTGCCACTTCATGGGGCACTCCGCTCCGTCCGTTGAGGCTGCAGTCTAGGCGTCGGTCTTTGCAGTGCGTCGCATCTGCTGCTGCTGGAGCGCCGCGGCCTTTGAAACTGCGCGCCATTCACCCCATGGAGCCTTTGCCATGCGCCGTTTAGTTGCTTTGCTCGTCCTCTTGGCCTGTGCCGGCGTGCACGCCGAAGAGAATGAATGGGTACTCCGAATCAAGAAGGAGGCCCACAACGTGGCCTTCAATCTGAGCAGCAACACGGTTTACGGCTCGGGCGCGCAGCGCATCAAGGGCTCCGGCAACGTGGTGGAGAAGGCGCGCAACGTGGCCAGCTTCAGCCGGGTGCGCTTGGATGGCCCGGTTGATGCCAAGTTGGTGCCCAGCAGCGGAGCCGAAGCGGTGCGCGTGAGTGCCGACGACAACATCGAGCCCATGGTCACCACGGTGGTGGAGGGCGACACCTTGGTCATTGGCATCAAGCCGGGCAGCAGTTTCAGCACCCGCCGGCCGGGTCGGGTGCGGGTGGACTTCAAGCAGTTGCAGGCCTTGCAACTGCGCGGCTCGGGGGATGCGCAGCTCGAACAGCTCAAGGGCGATCGCTTCCAACTTGACCTGAGCAGCTCTGGCGATGTGCGCATTGGCTTGCTGGAAGTGCGCGAGTTGGTGGCGCGCCTGTCGGGCAGCGGCGACCTGCAAGTGGCTGGCCGGGCCGAGCTTCAAGATTGGGACTTGAGCGGCAGCGGCGATGCAAGCGCCGCCAGCCTCTCCGGTGCCAAGGCCCGAGCCAGGCTCAGCGGCAGTGGCGACCTGCGTTTGGGCGTGAGCCAGGAACTGGACGCCACCCTGAGCGGCAGCGGTGACTTGACCTACTCGGGCCGCCCGAAGCTGCAGAGCAAAGTCAGCGGCTCGGGCGAATTGATCAACCGGTAATCAGGCTCGGATCAGCCCCTGAGCAGGCCGCTCAGCGAGCCCAGGATGTCTTCCATGCCACCCGTTGGGAGCTGACCATTGGGCGTCAGCTTGTCCACCAAGCCCGGCAATTGCTCTGAAAGCTGGGAGGCCATGGCATCTGGCTGCAGCCCGAACTGCTGTGCCAATTGAGCGAGGTTGCCGCCGCCCAGCACTTGGGAGATTTGCTCAGCCGAAATGGGCAGGTTCTGCCCGGTGCCAACCCAGCTTTGCACCAACTCACCCAAACCACCTTGCTGGAACTGGTCCACCAGCCCCGCCAAGCCTTGGCTGCCACCCATTTGCTGCAGCAGCGCGCCAATGAGCTCGACACCGCCACCGCTCTGGCCGCCGCCGCCGGCCACCGCACCCATGATCGAATCCAGTAAACCCATGTTGCACTCCAGTTGAAGGGAGGCGCATTGTGGGCGGGGGCGCCCCAGTTCAAGCGCGGTTGTCGAGGCCTCTTCGTAACTGAATCGCTTCGGCCACGGCGCTCACATCCATGACATCGTTCTGTGCCAAGTCGGCCACGCTGCGCGCCAGCCGCAGCACGCGGTGGTAGGCGCGCGCTGACCACGCCAGCTGTTGGCTGGCCCGGAGTAGCAAGGCCTTTGCGGCCGGCTCGGGCGGCTGCAGCGCATCGAGCTGCGCTGGGCTGAGATGCGCATTCGGCACGCCCTGGCGCGCCAGGGCCCGCGCGCGACCTTCGGCCACGCGGGCCGCCACTACCGCACTGGTCTCGCCCGTCGGCGCGGCGCCCAGCTCTTCGGGCGGAATCAGGGGCACTTCAACGCAGCAATCGATGCGATCCAGCAAGGGCCCCGACAGCCGCGCCCGGTAGCGAGACACCTGCTCGGGGCTGCAGCGGCAAGCACGAAGAGGATTGCCCAGGTGGCCACAGGGGCAGGGGTTCATGGCCGCGATGAGTTGAAAGCGCGCCGGAAACTCGGCAGAGCGTGCGGCGCGCGCAATGTGCACCCGGCCGGTTTCCAGGGGCTCGCGCAGGGCTTCGAGTGCGGCGCGCGGGAACTCCGGCAGTTCGTCCAGAAACAGCACCCCTGGGTGCGCCAGTGAAATCTCTCCTGGCCGCGGTGGCGAGCCGCCGCCGACCAAGGCCACGCTGCTGGCGCTGTGGTGGGGCGCCCGAAAGGCGCGCTGCCGCCAGCGGCTGGGGTCGAGCCCCTTGCCAACCGACTGCACGGCGGCGGCTTCCAGCGCCTCTTCAATGCTCGGGGGCGGCAAAAGGCCGAGCAAGCGCTGCGCCAGCATCGACTTCCCGGTGCCGGGTGGCCCCACAAGCAGCAGGTTGTGGCCACCCACCGCCGCAACTTCCAGCGCGCGCTTGGGCAGCAGTTGCCCGCGTACATCGGCCAAGTCAGGCCCGGGCGGCAGGGCTTCGGGGCTCGCTGGGGTGGGTCTCGGTAGGTCAAAGCTGGCGCCGGGTTGCAGTGCGGCCACCAAGTCCAGCAAGTGGCGCGCAGCACGAACCGGCACCCCTTCCACCAGCGCAGCTTCGGCCGCTGAGGCAGGCGGAAGCACCAAGCCCCGCGAGCCGCCGCGCAAGGCCAAGGCATGGGCCAGCGCGCCCCGAACGCTCTGCAACTCGCCGCTGAGCGACAACTCGCCCGCCCATTCCCAGTGGCTCAGTGCCGTGCCATCGATCTGTTCGCTGGCCGCCAGCAGCCCCAGCGCAATGGGCAAGTCAAACCGAGCCCCTTCTTTGGGCAGGTCGGCCGGGGCCAAGTTGACGGTGATGCGCCGATCGTGTGGGAAGCGCAGCCCGCTGGCGGTGAGCGCGGCGCGCACCCGCTCACGGGCTTCTTTCACTTCGGTATCGGCCAAGCCCACCAGCGTGAAGCTGGGCAAGCCGGGTGCGAGGTGCACCTCGACCGTGACAGGCAGCGCTTGCAGCCCCACCAGGGCGCGGCTGTGCAATGTGGCCAAACTCATGGGTTCTCCCTGCCCCGTTCTTGCGAGGCTGCGCCATTCTCACGCGCAGGGCGGCTGATGCGGCGCACCAAATCGGTGCGCCAACAAGGTGCAGCGCGCACGTTCGAGCCGACGGCGCGCTGATTTGGTGCAAACAGGGTGGTGCAGGGGCTTCTCAAGTGGCTTGCCAGCGGGGCCTGGGCTGGCACGAAAGCTGCGCTAACTAGCCCGGAAGCCCCTCTCACCCCCTTGGTCCTGGAGAACCCTATGCAACGTTTCGCCCCCCGCACTTGCCTCGCTGCTGCTGCTTTTGCATTGGCCCTGCCCGCCGCACCGGCTTTTGCTGATGTCGCCTTCAACGCCAGCCTGACGAGCGACTACCGCTACCGCGGCATTTCCCAAACCCGGCTGAAGCCTGCGGTGCAGGGCGGTGTTGACTGGTCGGATGCCAGCGGGTTTTACGCTGGTGCTTGGGGTTCCACCATCAAGTGGATCAAAGACGCAGGCGGCGATGCTGGCCTCGAGCTCGACTTCTACGGTGGTTACAAGACCGAAATCGCCAAGGGCCTGACGCTGGACATCGGTGCGCTTCAGTACTACTACCCCAGCAACAAGCTCAAGCCCAGCGCCAACACGTTGGAAGGCTACGGCGCCCTGACCTTCGGCCCGGCCACCTTGAAGGTCAGCCGCAGCTTCACCAACCTGTTTGGCTTTGCCAAGAGCAAGGGCTCGATGTATTACGACCTGACGGCCACCTTTGATCTGGGCGACGGCTGGTCGCTGACGCCGCACATTGGCCGCCAGACCGTGAAGAACAACAAGACCTATTCCTACACCGACGCTTCGCTGACGGTGAACAAAGCCATCGACGCGCTGACGCTCAGCCTCGGTGTGGTGGACGCCAAGACCGGCGCTTACTTCGGTCCGGGCAACAAAGACCTTGGCAAGCGCGGCGTGGTCGCGTCGGTCAAGTACACGTTCTAACGAGGAGACGCTCTCATGAAACTTATCACGGCGGTCATCAAGCCGTTCAAGCTGGACGAGGTGCGTGAAGCACTGTCGGCCATCGGCATCCAAGGCCTGACGGTCACTGAAGTCAAAGGCTTCGGTCGCCAGAAGGGTCACACCGAGTTGTATCGCGGCGCTGAATACGTCGTTGACTTCCTGCCCAAGGTCAAGATCGAAGCGGCTGTCGCCGACGGTGTTGTGGACCAGGTCGTCGAGGCCATCGAGAACAGCGCCCGCACCGGCAAGATCGGTGACGGCAAGGTCTTCGTGCAGCCGCTTGAACAAGTCATCCGCATCCGCACCGGCGAGACCGGCGACGCGGCACTTTAAGAACACCCCCGGAGAAACTTCCATGAAGAAACTACTCGCCGCCCTGGCGCTTGGGGTGAGCCTATTGGCCCCAAGCTGGGCGCAAGACGCTGCGGCTTCGGCCGCTGCGGTTGCCGATGCCGCCTCTGCTGTCATGGCGCCTGCGGCAGAAGCCGCATCGGCCGTGGCCGCCCCTGCTGCAGAAGCCGCCCCAGCCGCTGCCCCCACGCCCCCGAAGTTCGATAAAGGCGACACCGCCTGGATGATGGTGGCCACGCTGCTCGTCATCTTGATGACCGTGCCTGGCCTGGCCCTGTTCTACGGCGGCTTGGTGCGCGCCAAGAACATGCTCAGCGTGCTGATGCAAGTGATGGTCACCTTCTCGATGATCGTCGTGCTGTGGGTCATCTACGGCTACAGCCTGGCATTCACCGAGGGCAACGCCTTCATCGGTGGATTCGACCGCCTGATGCTCAAGGGCGTCTGGGACAACGTGGCGGGCACCTTCGCGCCTGCGGCCACGTTCAGCAAGGGCGTCTACATCCCTGAGATCGTCTTCGCTGCCTTCCAAGCCACGTTTGCCGGCATCACCTGCTGCCTGATCGTGGGCGCTTTCGCTGAACGCATCAAGTTCAGCGCGGTGCTGGCTTTCTGCGCCATTTGGTTCACGTTCAGCTATTTGCCGATCGCCCACATGGTCTGGTACTGGATGGGCCCTGACGCCTACAGCACCGCTGCAGTGGCCGCTGAGATGACCAGCAAAGCTGGCCTGATCTGGCAACACGGCGCGTTGGACTTCGCTGGCGGCACGGTGGTGCACATCAACGCCGCTGTGGCGGGCTTGGTGGGTGCCTACATGGTGGGCAAGCGCGGGGGTTACGGCAAAGACGCCATCACCCCGCACAGCCTGCCGTTGACGATGACGGGTGCTGCCCTGCTGTGGGTGGGTTGGTTCGGCTTCAACGCCGGCTCGGCCCTGGAAGCCAACGGCTTCGCTGCATTGGCCTTCATCAACACCTTCGTGGCCACCTCGGCTGCGGTGCTGGCCTGGATTGCCGGTGAAGCGCTGATGCGCGGCAAGGCCTCGATGCTGGGTGCAGCCTCGGGTGCAGTGGCCGGCTTGGTGGCCATCACCCCGGCTGCAGGCAACGTGGGTGTGGGCGGCGCGCTGGCCATCGGCTTGATCGCTGGCTTCGCCTGCCTGTGGGGTGTGACGGGCCTGAAGAAGCTGTTGAAGGCCGACGACTCACTCGACGTGTTCGGTGTTCACGGCGTGGGCGGCATCATTGGTGCACTGCTCACCGGTGTGTTCGCCAGCCCGAACCTGGGCGGCCCGAGCATGATGGGTGACTGGGTGACCGCCACCATGGTGACGCCCGAGGCCTACTCGATCGCCAGCCAAGTCTGGATCCAAGCCAAGGGCGTGCTGATCACCATCGCCTGGAGCGGTGTGGTCTCGGTCATCGCCTTCAAGCTGGTGGACATGACCATTGGCCTGCGCGTCACGGAAGAGGAAGAGCGCGAGGGTCTGGACATCGCCAGCCACGGCGAGACGGCCTACTCGAAGTAAAGAGCCACGCTGGGGTCGGGTCTTCGCGACCGACCCTGGCCGATGAAGCAGTAAGGGCCACCTTGGGTGGCCCTTACTCATTTCCGGCTCACTGCACCGCGGGCGGCGAGTGGGACTGCAGCATCATCTCCACGATGTCGCGCAGCTTGGCGGCGGCAAAGGGCTTGGTCAAGAAGTAGTTCACCCCAGCGGCCAGCGCCGCTTGCCGGTCGGTGGCCTCGGCATTGCCGGTCAGCATGAGGATCAAGGCATCCGCAAAGCGCGGGTCAGCTTTCATTTGCTGGCAAACCTGGATGCCGTCCAGGGTGCCAGGCATCATTTGGTCCAACACCACCAGCTCCGGCCGAGCCACCGCAGCAATTCGCATCGCCAACTCGCCATTGGCAGCCTCGTAAAGCGTGAAATCGCCGTCTTGAAGTGCGTAACGCACCATGCGGCGAATCTCGGCTTGATCGTCAACGATGAGGATGCGGCGCGGCATGGCGCAAGCATAAGTGCCCTTGCGAACGGGCAAAGCTCCCCCAGCTATGGCGCTTCCTAGAATGATCCTATTCACAGCTCGGAAGTTCCTGCATGGTCCCGCACCTGATTACCGCCCTTACCGGCCCCATCAACGAGCTGGAGGCGCGCATCCTGGAGTCGATGCCCGTCATTGAGCGTTGGTTCCGCTTGGAGTGGATGGAGCACACGCCACCGTTCTACACCTCGGTGGACTTGCGCAATGCCGGCTTCAAGCTGGCCCCGGTGGACACCAATCTCTACCCCGGTGGCTTCAACAACCTCACGCCGCAAATGCTGCCGCTGGCCGTGCAGGCGGCCATGGCCTCGATCGAAAAGATCTGCCCCGAAGCCAAGAACCTTCTGCTGATTCCCGAAAAGCACACCCGCAACACCTTCTACCTGGCCAACGTGCAGACGCTGATGCGCATCTTCACGCAGGCCGGTCTGAACGTTCGCCTGGGAACGCTGGACGAAACCATCACCGCGCCCACCACGCTGCAGACCGCCGACGGCGGTACGCTGGTGGTGGAACCCCTGGTGCGCAAGAACGGTCGGGTCATGCTCAAAGACTTTGATCCTTGCACGATCTTGCTGAACAACGACCTGTCGAGCGGCACGCCCAACATCTTGAAGAACATGGAGCAGCAGTACCTGCTGCCGCCGCTGCACGCTGGCTGGTCCGTGCGGCGCAAGAGCAAGCACTTTGCCGCCTATGAAGAAGTGGCCAAAAAGTTCGCCAAGGTGCTGGGCATGGACCACTGGTTGATCAACCCCATGTACGAGCAGTGCGGCACGGTGAACTTTGCCGAAGGCACCGGCATCGATTGCGTGAAGACGCACGCCGATGCCGTCCTGACCAAGATCCGCCGCAAGTACAAGGACTACGGCATCAACGAGAAGCCCTTCGTCATCGTCAAGGCCGACAACGGCACCTACGGCATGGGCATCATGACCGTGCGCGATGTGAAGGAACTCGACGAACTCAACCGCCGCACCAAGAACAAGATGGCCGTGGTGAAAGATGGCCAGCAAGTGAACGAGGTCATCATCCAAGAAGGCGTGCCAACCTACGAGCGCATCAACGAGGGCGTTGCCGAGCCGGTGGTCTACATGATGGACCGCTACGTGGTGGGCGGCTTCTACCGCGTGCATGCCGACCGTGGCATCGACGAGAACCTCAACGCCCCTGGCGCCAGCTTTGTGCCTCTAGCCTTCGCTGAACCAGGGCACCTGCCAAGGCCAGGCGAAAAGCCGGGCGCGAGTGCGCCGAATCGCTTCTACATGTACGGCGTGATTGCGCGCTTGGCCATGCTGGGCGCCAGCTACGAGCTGGAGCAAACTGATCCCCAGGCCGAAGAGTCCGAGGGCGTCTGAAGCCGCGAGTTCCGGATTTCGGGGCGCGTGTGGCGCTGCGTGAATTGCGCCTCGCTTGGGGTTATCCAGCGGAGCCCAGCGCCTGTTGATGCCGCTAACCTACGGCGCTTTAACCAAGGGGCACGGACGATGAAGGATTCAACCGGGGCAGCACGACAGACTGGCGCCTGGGATCGGCGGACCTGGCTGGCCACACTCTCTTCGCTCGGCCTCGCTGGGTGGTCGCTGACAAGCGAAGCGGCAGTGTCACAAGCCCCATCGGGCAGGAACTTTCCGCCGCTTGATCTGTTCTTCCGCACGCCCGAGCTCGGCTCGGTGAGTCTGGCCCCTGATGGCAAGGCTTTGCTGGCGCTCCGCAGCGTTGAAGGGCGCATGAACCTGGTGGTTGTCGACCTGCAGGCCAACTCCGCCAAGGTCATCACCTCGTTCAAGACGGCTGACGTCGCAGGAGCCCGTTGGATCAGCAACACGCGAATTGCTTTCGGCCTGGGCGTGCGGGTGTCGGACAACACGAACGTCAGGGGCGGCCTGCACAGCATCGAACGCGACGGCAGCGACTACCGCGCTCCGCCCGAAAACCTGGAAGGCGCCAGCTATTTTTCTGCCGGCCGCACCCAACCCCCCGGCACCATCATCGTGTCCCAGTGGGAGCAAAAGGGCCACAGTGCGCTGCACCGCCTGAACACGCTGACCGGTCGGGCCCAACGCATGTCGATGGGCGCACCGGGCACGGTTACAAGCTGGGCACTGGACATGCAAGACCGTCCGCGCGCGGTCATCACCCGCGAGCCGGAGGCGCACTTTCAGCTGTGGGTTCGGCCCACGCCGGAGGCCGACTGGGTGCCCGTTCGCCGTTGGCGGGAGCTGCTGGCCAGTGACATCACGCTCGAGGGCATCGACTCCGACGACGTGCTGTACGTCATCGCCCAGCCAGAGGGCCGCGATGAATCGGGCTTGATGGCGGTTGACTTGAAGACCGCGAAGTTCCGACCCGATCCCCTGGTCATCCTGGAGGGGTACGACATCGAACCCGGCGCCGCGCGATTCAACAGCAAGGGCGAGTTGCTGATGGTCCGTTACCAAGCCGACCGACCGCGGGTGTTGTATGTGGACCCGAACCTTGACGCGCTGCAAACTGCCATGGAGGCGGAGTTCAAGGACCGCACCGTGGGTTTGCAGCCCAGCCGCGACGGCAGCGTGGTGTTGGTCACGGTCAGCGGTGACGTAGACCCTGGCCAGTACTTTCTGTTTCAGCGCGACACCAAGAGGTTGCAAACGGTGGGCAAGGCCCGTCCATGGATCAATCCGACCCATATGGCCCAGACCAAGTTCTTCCGCTACGAAGCGCGAGATGGCTTGGCGATACCGGCCAACTTGACCTTGCCGCCAGGCGCCCAGGCAGGGCAGAAGCACCCGCTGCTGGTGCTGCATTACGGCGGTCCGCACGTGCGCGCTATCAACTGGGGATTCGATCAGGTCGTGCAGTTTTTGGCCTCGCGCGGGTACGCGGTGTTCATGCCTGCGCCCCGTGTCAGTACCGGCTGGGGCCGCAAGCACTTTGAGGCAGGCTTCAAGCAGTGGGGCTTGGGGATGCAAGACGACGTGACCGATGGGGTGCTGCAGTTGGTCAAAGACGGTGTGGCGGACCGAGACCGCTTGGCCATCATGGGCGCCAGCTACGGGGGCTACCTGACCATGATGGGCTTGGTGAAGAACCCTGAGCTGTGGCGCTGCGGCGTGAACTGGGTTGGCGTGACCGATCCGGCGCACATGTACCTGAACTGGACCGACTTTGCCCAGGGCGACAGTGACAAGTACCGCTTGCCGATCTTGATCGGACACCCGGAACGGGACGCCGAGCAGTTCGCGCAAACTTCGCCGCTGCGCCGTGTGGCAGAAATCAAAGCGCCGGTTATGTTGGCCTATGGCGGCGCCGACCGTCGGGTGCCCTTGGCCAATGGCACGCGCATGCACCAAGCGCTGAAGGATGCGGGCAAAACCGTGGAGTACGTGGTGTACCCCGAGGAAGGCCACGGCTTCCGCGCCGAGGCCAACGTGCGCGATTTCTGGACCCGTGTCGAGGCCTTCTTGGCCACCCACATGGCACCCCGGGCCTGACGAAACGTTGTGCGCCCGTGCGCCTGCTGAAGGCCGCGCGGGCGCACACAATCTATGACTGAAACGCGCTTGCGCCGCCATCACGCGGCCGAGTGGGGACGTGTGCGCCCGGATTGAAGGCCGCTCCCTGTTGTGCTCCGTGCTTCAAGGCCGCTCAAGCTGTTGCATGCGTGCCACGCGCGACAGCCAGGCAGGCTCGAATACCCCATAAAAATCAGTGACTTAGAGAGGGTCGGGCTGCCTCAGGGTTTTCCTAGCGCATCGGCTTGAGAAGTGCCTGTCTCGACTATGTAACCTCTACTGTCTAGCGCTTGAGGCACCTGCCCTCTCTCATTTGTTCGGAGCTCACCACATGCCATCTCGATTCCCTAAACAGCACTTGATCAGCGTCGCCCTGTTGGCCCTCGCCGCCCAGGCGCAAGCGCAAGCGCAAACTGCGCCCGCCCCAGACGGTTCAAAGCTCGAAAGAGTGGTGGTGACCGGCTCATTGATCAAACGCACCGACAAAGAGACCCCGTCGGTGGTGCAAACCATCAGCCGCGAGGCGATCAAGAACTCGGGCTTTGCCACGGTTGAAGAACTGTTGCGCTCCACTAGTGCAGTCGACGCCGGCTCGATCTCTGACGGCGCCGGAAGCGGCTTCGTGAGCGGCCTGGCCACCATTTCGCTGCGTGGCCTCGGCTCGCAAGGCACTTTGGTGTTGATCAACGGTCGGCGCACGGCCCCCGTGGCTGCGGTGGACATCAACTTTGGTCGCGGCTCGCTCATTAGCGTCAACTCCATCCCGCGCGGCGCTATTGAACGCATCGACATATTGAAAGACGGCGCATCGGCCCTCTACGGCTCGGATGCCATGGCTGGCGTCGTGAACTACATCCTGCGCAAGGACTACCAAGGTGTCGAGGCCACAGCGGGCTACGCCGCCAACGACGATGGCGTCGGTCAAACTGTCAACGGCGGTGTGAGCTTCGGTTTTGGCAACTTGGACCAACAGGGCTTCAACATCTTTGGTGGCATCGAGATGTCCAAGCGAAACCCCGTGATGCACTCTGAGTTGCAAGGCAAGGGTGACCTTGAGCTGACCAATTTATGGAACAACCTGCAGGGCGCCACTAACCGGTTCACGCCCGACTCAGTGGCATCGCCCTTCGGCAGCTATTACCGCGTGCCCGCCAGCAACGCCGGCAGCACGGTCATCGACGGCCGCACCGTCGCGAACAGCAGCCCCTTTGGCGCCAATTACCTGGGTACGTACCCGGGTTGCCCAACGGAGCTGACCGTGGGTCAGGGCACGCCGGCGCGTCCGACCGGCACGCCCGCCACGTCAGCCAGCTTCCGCAATGGCCAATGCCGCTTCAATTTCGACAACGCCGACGAGGCGATTTCGAAGCAAGACCGCATCAGCGCGGTGCTGCGAGGCACCATGACCTTGGGCAGCAACTTCACGGCTTACGCCGACCTGATGCTGTCGAAGACCGAGACTACCGAAAAGCTCATCCCCCAAACCCTGACCACCACCGTGGTGAGCTCGGCCAACCCGGTGGCCACTCAGTGGTCGACCTTGTCTGGTCAGCTTCAGCGTCAGAACGCCCTGATCCTGCCCGTCGGCCACCCTGACAACCCGACCAACGGTGGGGCAACGCCCACGCCCGTGCAGGTGATCTACCGCTTTGCGGACCTGAGCCCCACTCAAACTCAAGACCTGCAGTCGCAGCGCTTCACGATTGGCATAGAGGGCACGCTCGGTGCATGGGATATCGACTCCGCCATCATGCACAGCCGCCAAGACAACGTGGCGGCGTTTCGCAATCGGCTGCGCAAATCGCTGTTGGACGGCAACCTGACCCCAGGCAATCCCAACTACGGCAAGTACCGCTTCAACGGCACGGCGAACAGCTCCGAAGCTATGGCCTCGGTGGCGTCGGATGCCATCATCAATGGCGAGGCGACCATCACTTCGGCTGACGTGCGTGCCAGCCGCGAGCTGTTCGCGCTACCAGGTGGCCAAGCCGCCATGGCCGTGGGGGCTGAGTACCGCCGTGAAACGCTGAATTCGGTGCCGGACGACGTCTACCGCAATGGCGACTTCGTGGGCTTGGTTGGCAACGGCGCCAAGGGTTCGCGCAACCTGTGGGCTGGCTTCACCGAACTGCGCCTGCCGCTGCTGAAGAGCTTGGAAGTGCAGGTCGCCGCACGCCACGAAAACTACAGCGACTTTGGGGATTCGACCACCGGCAAGCTCGGCGCCAAGTGGCAAGTGCTGCCCTCCACGCTGGCCTTGCGCAGCACGTTGGCCACAGGCTTTCGGGCACCGGGACTGTCGCAAATCGGTGACGCCTTCTTGCTCTCGTTCAACAGCCTGCAAACCACGGCCTATCGTGATCCACTGCGGTGCCCTAATGGCGTGTCCTTGTCGGATCCTCCGGTGCTGCGTGACTGCAACATCTTGGGCCGGAACGCCACCAATGGGGCAGGCTCCATCCCCACCATCATTGCCGCCAACCCGAACCTGAAGCCTGAAACATCCAAGTCGGCCACGGCCGGCATCGTGTTCTCGCCCACGCGCAACGTTGATCTCGCGATTGACGCTTGGTACTTCGAGCGCAATGACGAAATTCGGGTGCAGCGTTCCCAGGACATCCTAGACGGCCTGATCGCGAACCCGACGGGACCTTCCAATGCAGCCCTGCTGCGGGATCCGAACCCGGCTACATGGCTGCCAAACGTGCCCAACAGCGGCCCGATCTTGGTCATCTACCGCGGCTACGGCAATTTCAACTGGTCGAAGACCTCGGGCATTGACTACGACCTGAACGTGCGCTTTCCGGCCACCGACTTTGGTCGCATCAGCTTCAACCTGAATGGCACTTACACCGGTCGCTTTGACCAGCAGGTGCTGACGGGCGGCACGATCGACCGGTATGCCGGCACGGACTTCACGGCCATCCCCAAGACTCGCGCCACGGCTACGTTGCGCCTAGACCGCGACAATTGGAGCATCTGGAGCCGTTACAACCATGCTGATAAGGTGTTCCGCAATGGCGTCACCGCTCAGTGCTTGGCATCGACCACTCCGACCGATCAAATTCGCCAATCGGTGGGCGGTTGCAATTGGCAGCGTGACGAAACTATCGATGTGGGATTCCGTTACAGCCCCATCAAGGGCATGACAGTCGCTGGCTCGATGCTGAACGTGATGGACTACTACCGCTCCACCAACGTGCCGTCGAGCTTTACGCACTGGGATTCCGGCAACGCAGCCATGCTGGGCCGCCGCTTCTCACTGAGCGTGACCTACGCGATGGACTGAGTCAACTTCCCATGAGTACCAAAAGGGCGTCCTCGAGCGCCCTTTTTTTGGTGCGCTGCAACATATTCGGGTGACAACGACCAAGCTTCCGGGAAAGGCGGCGCACAATCATCTGACTTTGACTTCAACGGCGCCTTCCAAGGCGCCGTTTGTTTCCTGTGAGCTCTTCACAAGGTAACGCGACGCGCTCGCCGGCCGCCCTGGCGGCGCTCACGGTCACCGCGCTTGGCGTGGTGTTTGGCGACATCGGCACCAGCCCGCTTTACGCGCTGCGCGAGGTGTTCCATAGCGCGCACTTGACGGTGGACCGGCAGAACGTACTGGGCGTGCTGTCGCTGTTGTTCTGGACGATGACGATCGTCGTGTCGTTCAAGTACGTGCTCTTGATTCTGCGCGCCGACAACAACGGCGAAGGCGGCTTGATCGCCATGATGGCCTTGGCTACCCACGCGGTGCGTGACAAGCCCGTGCTGCGGCGGCGTTTGCTGCTGCTGGGACTCTTCGGGACCGCGATCTTTTTTGGCGACGCGGTGATCACGCCGGCCATGACCGTGTTGGGTGCCGTCGAGGGCATTGACGTTTATGCGCCCCAGTACCACGGGCTCATCTTGCCCCTCACCTTGGTCATGCTCACGGGGCTGTTTGCCTTCCAAAGGCTGGGCACGGCGGTGGTGGGCAAGGCTTTTGGGCCGGTCATGCTGGCGTGGTTTTCCAGCTTGACCTTGCTGGGCCTACCCCACATCTTTGCCAACCCGGATGTGCTCTCGGCACTGAACCCGGCCTACGCATTGGGTTTTGCTGCGCAACACCGCTGGATTGCTTTCATCGCGCTCGGCGCCGCCGTGCTGGTGGTGACGGGCGGCGAGGCGCTGTATGCCGACCTCGGTCACTTCGGCAAAAAGCCGATCCGGTGGGGCTGGTACGCCATCGTGATGCCGGCGCTGGCCATCAACTACTTTGGTCAGGGCGCTTTGCTGCTGAACGAACCGGAAGCCATCAAAAACCCTTTTTACTTGCTGTCGCCGCAATGGGCTGAGATTCCGCTCTTCGCGCTGGCCACGGTCGCCGCCATGGTGGCGTCGCAGGCGCTCATCACGGCCAGCTTCTCGGTGGCCAAGCAGGCCATGCAGCTGGGCATCTTGCCGCGCATGCGCATCTGGCACACCTCGGTGAAGGAAACCGGTCAGGTCTATGTACCGGCCGTGAACTGGGCGCTGTACTTGTTTGTGGTCGTGGCCGTGCTGTTCTTTGGCTCCTCTTCAAAGATGGCGGGGGCTTATGGCGTGGCGGTGACGATGGACATGACCATCACCACGGTGCTGACCTTCTTCGTGATTCGCCACGGCTGGAAGTACCCGCTGTGGCTGTGCATGGCCTCCACCGGCTTCTTTTTCGTGATCGACATCCTGTTCCTCGCCTCGAACTTGCTCAAAGTGCCAAGCGGCGGCTGGTTCCCGCTGGCCATTGGCATCTGGTGCTTTACGTTGATGCTGACTTGGAAGCAGGGCCGCAAGCTCATGAGCGCCAAGCTGCGTGAGGATGCGATCGACCTGAAGAGCTTCCTGCAGGCGGTTTTTGTGAGCCCGCCAACCCGCGTGGAGGGCTCGGCGGTGTTCCTGTCGAGCGAGCCGGGCATGACGCCCAATGCGCTGCTGCACAACCTCAAGCACAACAAGGTGCTGCACGCGCAGAACCTGTTCGTGACGGTGAAGCACCACGATGTGCCTTGGATCGGTTTTGACAAGCGCGTGGAGGCGGTGTCCCTGGGCAATGCCTGTTGGCAAGTCACCGTCCATTTCGGCTTCAAGAACGAGCCCGATGTGCCCGAGGCGCTGGAGATCCTGAAGTGCCAAGGCATCTTGCTGGACGACATGGACACCAGCTACTTCTTGAGCCGCGACATCGTCATGCCCACCATCGGGGGCGGCATGGCCCTGTGGCGTGAAAAGCTGTTCGCCAGCATGCACCGCAACGCCGCTGGCGCTGCGGACTTCCTGCACTTGCCGACCAACCGCGTGGTGGAGCTCGGCTCGAAGGTCGAAATCTGATCTCGCGGCACGACCTCCCCGCGCTGATCGCGGGTTTTGTCGTCGTGCTGGTGGGCTTCACCAGCTCGGTGGCTTTGGTCTTCCAAGCCGCACAGGCCCTGCAGGCCACTCCAGCGCAAACGGCTTCCTGGATGCTGGCCCTCGGGCTCGGCATGGGCCTGACTTCCATGCTGTGGAGCTGGCAATACCGCCAGCCGGTGCTCATTGCCTGGAGCACCCCCGGTGCGGCCCTGATTGCAGCCAGCAGCGGCATTCCCATGGGTGATGCCATTGGCGCCTTTGTTTTTTGCGGCTTGCTCATTGCGATCGCTGGCTACAGCGGTGGCTTTACGCGCCTCATGGACCGGATACCCGCCAGCATTGCGGCGGCCTTGCTGGCGGGCGTGCTCGCCCGCTTTGGGCTCGACGCGGTGCGCGCCGCGCCCCAAGCGCCTTTGCTGGTGCTGGCCATGCTGCTGGCGTACTTATTCGGCCGCCGGCTTTGGCCGCGTTGGGCGGTGCCCGTGGTTCTCTTGGTGGGCGTTGCACTGGCGTTCTTGATGGGTTTGGTGGCGCCGCTGAGCCTGCCCGATGGCCTTGGCGCGCGGCCCGCGTTCACGGCGCCCACCTGGAGTTGGAGTGCACTGGTGGGGCTTGGCCTGCCGCTCTTTGTGGTCACCATGGCGTCGCAGAACTTGCCCGGGGTGGCGGCCATGCGGGCGGGTGGGGTGAGCGTGCCCTTGGCGCCCATCATTGGGGGCACAGGGCTGGCCTCCATGCTCTTGGCGCCATTTGGCGGCTTCGCGCTGAACCTGTCGGCCATCACGGCGGCCATCGTGATGAGCCGAGAGGCGCACGAAGACCCCTCGCGCCGCTGGCTGGCGGCCATGGCTGCAGGCTTGTTCTACGTGCTGCTGGGCCTGCTCGGCGCGGCCGTGGTGGGGGTGTTCGCGGCTTTCCCAAAGACCTTGGTACTGGCGGTGGCCGCGCTGGCGCTCTTGGGCACCATTGGCAACGGCCTGGCTTCGGCCTTGGCCGATGAGCCGCAGCGCGATGCGGCGGTCATTACCTTCTTGGTGACCCTTTCGGGCCTGACGGTGGCTGGCATTGGCGCCCCCTTTTGGGCGGTGCTGGCCGGTGGTTTGGCCTTGCTGCTGCGGCGCCGCTAAGGCGCTTGGGTACTGCGGAGCGGCACCCGCGAGCCCAGCGGTATCGACTTTAAACACAGCGCGTGACGGGTCTTCCGTACTACCGATACTCGCGGCCCTGACCAACCAAGGAGTAGCTCAATGGCCACCCAGTACGTGATGCAACGCGACACCAGCCCCTGGCGCATCCAGGTTTGGGTCGCCTTCGGCGTTTCCGCTTTTGCCTGCCTGTATGGCGCCTTCGGCTTGCCGGGCGGCGAGCTGGACCGGGCCTTTCTCGGCATCGGCTTCTTGTTCTCTGTGTTTGCCAGCTTTGCCGTGGCCAAAACCGTGCGCGACAACCGCGATGGCCAGGTGGATACCGCCGGCTGGGTGATCGCGGTGTGGGTGGCCCTGGCCTGCGCGCTGAGCCTGACCGCCTGGGGCCTCTTTCGCATGACGCTGGACCCTTGGCTCAAGCGCTACATGGTCATTTCTTGGCTCTTCCTGGTCAGCACCACTTTCACGCTGGCCAAGACCCTGCGCGACGGCCACGAAGCGGACTTGCTCGACGGCCGCGGCCCCAGCAAGCGCTTGCCGCCCTCTGAGGCGCCGTAAGCCTCAGCGCCCCGACTTGGCGCGCAAAAAGCGGTGCTGGCTTTGCAGCGCCTCGGTGGCGCCCGCAGCCAGCGCTTGCTCTAGGCGCTGGAAGCGCTCTTGCAGCAGGCCCAATTGCTCCAGCAGCGATTGGCTCGTCGCCTCGTCGCGCAGCTTGACCGGCACCGCCTCATAGGCCCGAAGGCTGTCGGGCAGGTAGCGGCTCACGCAGGCCTGCAGCCACAAGCCGTCTTCAACGCCCGGGGCTTGAAGCTGCGCCAGGCGCAGCAACTCACGCAACTGCGCCTTGGTGTTCGCCAGTGCCTGGAGCAGGGGCTCGGGCAGTTCTGGAGCCAGCGCCACCATTTGGGCGTCCAAGGCCGTCAAGGCATCGCGGTCGGGGGTCCAGCGCGGAAGGCCTGGAGCCGCAGGCCGGCTTCGCAGCGGCCAAGCACCCCAAGCCCACAAGGACACAGCGCCCGCTACGGCCACGGCCTGCAGCCAGCCTGAGGCCATGAGCCCTGTGCTGGCGAGCAAGGCCGCCCCGCCCAGCAAGGCCGCCACGGTGCGGCGCGGTACGCGGGTGCGCTGCCCCGTGGCGCCGGCTTGGGGCTGAGCTTGGTCCAACGGCGGCCCGAGCCGGTGCCGGCTTTGCACCTTGGCCGCCATCAGCGCCTCTTGGGGCTTGGCGGGGGTTTGCCGTTCTTCGGGGGGAATCAGGCGGGCGTTGGCCGGTCGCTGGCCCACCGCCCAGCGCTTGGGGTCAACCGGCACGGATGTTCAACTGGTGCTCGGTGGTCCGCCCATCGGCGTGCAGGCACAGCGCCGCCCCATTGGCGAGCGGTGTCCAGCCCTCGCTGTCGCCCTCCAGGGGCTCGCTGGCCACCAGTTGGCCGTAGGTTTCGCGGCGCAGGTACAGGGTGGGTGGCTTGTCGTCGCTGGCCCAGCGGAAGGCAAAAACGTCGTCGCCATCGGCCAAGGCGGCGGCAAAGCGCAGCGGGGCATCCACCCCGGCCCTACGCATGTGCCCCAAAACTTCGCCCAGCACGGCGCTCGTGGCCTCGACCATGCCGAAGCCTTCCACGATGCGCTGCACGATGAGCAGGAACAGCAGCTCCGAGTCGGTGGCGCCTTTGCGCTGGTGCCAGAGCGTGTCGGGCAGCTGCGCCTCCATCTCGCGGCGAATGCAGGAGAAGCCGCCAATTTGCCCGTTGTGCATGAACAAGAAGCTGCCACTGGCAAACGGGTGGCAGTTGGACAGCGCAATGCCGCCGCCGGTGGCGGCGCGCACATGGGCAAAGAACAGGTGCGAGCGCACATGGGCGGCCAGCGCCAGCAGGTTCTCGTCACTCCAGGCGGGCGTTACCTCGCGGTAAATGCCTGGCGTGTCGCGGTCGCCGTACCAACCCACACCGAAACCGTCGCCATTGGTGACCATCTTGGCTTCCGTGGCGCGAAGGCTTTGGCGCATCAGCGAATGCCGGGGGCGGCAAACCAAGTCTTCCAAATAGATCGGGTCGCCCCGGTAAGCAAGGAATCGGCACATGCACCCCATCTTGCCCCATGTGAAACTCCGAGACACCCGTTGGAACCCGACTGCCATGGACTTTCTATTCGTTGTTGACCCGATCGAGCACTTCAAGACGCACAAGGACAGCAGTTTTGCCATGCTGCGGGAGGCGGCGCGGCGCGGGCACCGCTTGTGGAGTTGCGAGCCCTGGCAGATCAGCAGCGAACCCGGCCAGGGTGTGCGCGTGGCGCCCACGCGCCTGCACCTGAGTGCCGCTGCGCTGGCGAGCGAAGCCGGGCAAACGGTGCACCACTGGGTGGATACCGTGGAGGATGAGTCGCGCAAGCTGGCCGACTTCAGCGCCGTTTTGATGCGCAAAGATCCGCCGTTTGATGCCGAGTACATCTACACCACGCACTTGCTCACGCAGGCCGAGCGCGAAGGCGCCAAGGTGTTCAACCGCCCTGCGGCCTTGCGCGAGCACCCGGAGAAGCTCGCCATCTTGGAGTTCCCGCAGTTCACCGCTCCCACCTTGGTGAGCCGCGACATGGCGGTGCTGCGCGCCTTCCACGCCGCCCAGCAAGACGTGATCTTCAAGCCGCTCGACGGCATGGGCGGCATGGGCATCTTCCGCGTGAAGAGCGACGCCTTGAACCTCGGCGCCATCTTGGAGCAACTCACCCACGATGGCACGCAAACCATCATGGCGCAGCGCTTCATTCCCGCCATCTCCGAAGGCGACAAGCGCGTGTTGCTGATCGACGGCGTGGCCGTGCCGTTTTCGTTGGCGCGCATTCCTCAAGGCGGCGAGGTGCGCGGCAATTTGGCGGCGGGTGGCAAAGGCGTGGCCATGCCGCTGACCAGCGGCGAAAAACGGATTGCCGAAGCGTTAGGGCCAGAACTCGCCCGGCGCGGCTTGCTGCTGGTGGGCTTGGATGTGATTGGCGGTTTCCTCACCGAGATCAACGTCACCAGCCCGACCTGCTTCCAGGAAATCAGCGCGCAGGCGGGTTACGACGTGGCCAAGCGCTACATCGACGCGCTGGAAGTCAAGCTGGGCAGCTGAGCCGCAGCGCCTGGATGGGCTTGCCGGTGCGAACGTCAGTCAGCACCAAAGTGACATCGCCGGCTTGCTGCGGTGCAAAGCGCAGGGCTGTTGTGCCCGCCGCTAAGGCGCCCACGGCCTGCTGCTGCACCACCACATGGTCGTGGTCCAGCATGACCCCACGGTTCTCGCCCGCCTTCACGGGTGTGCGGTGGCCGCTTTGGCTGACGAACCACCAGCCATTCAGTGGCACCGTGCTGGCCGATGCCAGCTCGGCCAAGACCTCTTTGCCTTGACGCCGAAGCTGCAGCTGGAAGGGCGCGGTCGTGCGGGGTAGCTCGCGCACGGCATACCAATCGCGCTTGTCTCGCCCGTCCACCACCACCTGGGGCGTGTAGGGGAAGCGCGAGCCATTGATGCGCAGTTGCTGGCGTTGGCGCTCACTGAACTGGGCGCTGCCAAAGCGGTCGCGCCAACCCAGGTAATCCCAGTAGTCGACATGAAAAGCCAGCGGAATGACCGAACCGTCGCGCGGCAGCTTGGACAGCCAGCGGTCCGCCGGTGGGCAGCTGTTGCAGCCTTCGCTGGTGTAGAGCTCCACCAGCGTCGGCGCCTGGGCGCTGCTGGTGGCCATGCAACTGGGCTCGGCCAAGGCATTGGCGCTGAGAAGGGCAAGGAATAGGAGGCGCATGCCGGCTCTGTCGCCGCAGGCGCCCTTTTCATTACTTCAGGCTGTCTGCAAAGAATTTCAGCAGGGCTGCGTAGGTGCTCGCCTGCGCCCGGGCCGTGGCGGCTGGCGTTCCGCCGTTCTTCATGGGGCCGTCGTTGTAGTGGGTGGTGGGGCCGGTGCCGGTACCGCCCAAGAAATGACCGGCTTCGGGGAAGACGAGCGCCACCGTGGGCAGTCCGGCCTTTTCGCGTGCGGCGGCAATGTTCGCGGCCATGCCACCGCTGTCCCAGAGTTGGTCGTCACTGCCGCCGGCCACCAAGACTGGTGCCTTGATGCGCTCTACCGGAATACGCGCGGCGGCAATCACCTCGGGTGAGGCTGCGGCACGGCCTTTGTCGTGCGGGCGGCGGATCTTGACGGGCTGGCCCGTGGCCATGCCAGTGAACTCCTGTGCAAAGTCCTTGTAGGGCACAAAGGCGTAGGGCTCGCCTTTCCAAGCGAAGCTGGCGGTCGGCCCTTCAGGCCTTGGCGCTTGCCCCCAGCCCTCCCACACCACATCGGTGGGCACGATGGCGGCCACCGCGCGAATCCAGGGCATCTTCACCCCGGCCAGCAGCACGAACTCAGCGCCTTTGCTGGTGCCCATCACCCCAATGCGCGAGGCGTCGGCCTCGGGCTGCTGCGCCAGCCATTCGCGGGCCTGCTCCAGGCGTTCCACGGGAATTTGCATGAATTCGGCAGGCAGGCTGGGCAGCTCGGCTGGCATGGGGCCGGTGGGGCCCCACTGCGGTGGGGAGTAGTAGGGCAAGGCCAGCACGGCATAGCCTCTGCTGGCCCAGGGCGCTGCATCGCGGGCGATCATCGAGCCGCCTTCGCTGCCGCCCAGCAAGATCAGCGTCGGGCGCTTGGCTGAACCTGGCAGGCTGGCAAACACCGCGCCCGGGAAGGACTCGACCTTGCGGGTGACGACTTCAGGCAGGGCCGCTCGGAGCTGCAGCTTGGCTTCCGCCAGGGGTTTGCCGTCGTCAGTGCGCAGGGCGAGGGCGACTTCATTGAAGGTCTTGCCCTGGGTTTCGCCGGCCACCGGCTTCATCGACCACAGCAGGCCGCGCACATCGGCGCCTTCGTAGCTGCTGTTCGGTAAGGGCGCCTGAGTGGCAAGGTTCACCCGCCCCATGGCGTCGGCGGTGAACTTGGCTTCTGCGGCAAACATGGAGACTTGCCCAGTGAACATCCTCACCACGCGCGTTGCGCTGAGGCTCACCGTTTGGCCGGGCTTCAAATCGAGCAAGCTCAGGTCGATGGCGTCGCCGGCCAGCACGGGTTGATTGGCATTGGTGGCAATGCGCTGCGCGAGCGCCGCCCCCGAAAAGGCAAGCAAAGCAACAGCGAGGGCAAGGCGCAGGGGGGCGTGGTTCATGGGTTGCTCCTGGGTGAATGCGGCGCAATGTAGGCGCCCCAAATGGCGCCAAGAAGGCGCGTGCGACGAACCGACAGAGGGCAGGTTGAATCAACAGCAGCCGGGCGCGAGTCGCCGCCCGTTAGCGCCGCCCCCTACCATCGCCCCCATGCACACCGAGTTGACCCAAGCCCTGCAAGGCAAGCCCGAGGCGGAGCGCGCCGCGCAGCTCATTCAGGCCTGCGTGCACTGCGGCTTTTGCTCTGCCACTTGCCCGAGCTACCAAATCCTTGGCAACGAGCTGGACAGCCCGCGCGGCCGGATCTACCTCGTCAAGCAGTTGCTCGAAGGCGAAGAGGGCGCCGCCGCCAGCGCGCAGGCGCACCTCGACACCTGCCTGACTTGCCGCGCCTGTGAAACCACCTGCCCCAGCGGCGTGCAGTACGGGCAGATTGCCGAGATTGGCCGCCACTTGGCCGACGAACAAGCTCCGCCGCGCGCCCCGGGCGATCGCCTGCTGCGCGGCTTACTCGGCAGCGGCTTGACCTCCCCCTTGTTCGGCCCCGCCTTGACCGTAGGCCGCTTGGCGCGGCCGCTGCAGCCGGCCAGCCTCAAAGCCAAGGTGCCAGCGCGCCAGCGGGCCGGTAAGACGCCCAAAAACGCCCACCCGCGCCGGGTGTTGCTGCTCAAGGGCTGTGTGCAACCGGCCATGGCGCCCAACATCCACGCGGCCACGGTGCGCGTGCTGGACCGGCTCGGCATTCAAGCCATTGACATCGAAGGCTGCTGCGGTGCCTTGAAGGCCCACCTGGGCGACGTCAAAGGCGGCCACAGCGACATGCGCGCCTTGACCGAGCGCGCTGGCAACCAGCTCGGCCAAGTGGAAGCCGTGCTGAGCAATGCCAGCGGCTGCGGCGTCATGGTCAAAGACTTTGGCAACCAGTTGGGCAGCCCCATGGCCCACCAAGTGGCCCGCGCCACGCGAGACCTGGGCGAATGGTTGTTCGACCCCGAACTCGGCTTCATGGAGAAGCTCCGCCAGCAGCTCAACGGCAAGAACCGCCTGCGCCTGGCCTACCACCCGCCGTGCACCTTGCAGCATGGTCAGAAGCTCAAAGGGGGTGTCGAGGCCGGCTTGAAGGCGCTGGGCTTTGAGGTGATGGTGCCGGCAGAGAGCCATTTGTGCTGCGGCTCGGCGGGCACTTACTCGGTGCTGCAGCCCGCCATCGCCGGTGCACTTCGCGAGCGCAAGCAAGGCCACCTCGATGCCCTGCAGGCCGATGTAGTGGCCAGCAGCAACATCGGGTGCATCACCCACTTGGCCGAAGGCTCAAAGCGGCCAGTGCGCCACTGGATTGAAGTGTTGGACGAAGCCCTGAACGCATGAAGCATCTCCTGCTCGCAGCCGCCCTCGGGCTCAGTCTGGGGGCTCAGTCAGCGCCTGAGCGGCCCCGCCTGATCGTCTTCATCGCCATCGACGGCTTGCCCATGCGCCAAGTCGAGGCTTGGAAGGGCCAGTTCGGCCCCGATGGTTTCCGGCGCTTCCTGGACCAAGGCAGCACCTGGGCCCAGGCCAGTTACTTGCACGCCCACACGGTGACCGGTGTCGGCCACGCCAGCATGCTGACGGGCGCCACGCCGGCCCTGCACGGCATCATCAGCAACGAGTGGACCGACCCCCGCACGCGCCAAGGCCTGTATTGCGCCGAAGACCGGCGCCACCGCTACTTGGGCGTGCCGCTCAATGCCCCCGAAGCCGGCACCAGCCCCGCCAACTTGCTGGCCGAAACGGTGGGCGACGTGCTGCGCAAGCGGGAGCCCTTGGCCAAGGTGATCGGCATCAGCGGCAAAGACCGGGGTGCCATCCTCCCTGCAGGGCACAGCGGCACGGCCTACATGTTCCTCACGGAGAACGGCTTCTTCAGCTCCAGCACCTATTACATGGCCCAGCATCCGGCCTGGGTGAACGCCTTCAACGCGCGCCGCCCTGCCGACGCCCTGTGGGGCGCCACTTGGAACCCGCTGCTGCCCGAGGCCGCGTACGCTGGCTATGCCCCGGACGACTCCCCCTGGATGGCCAGTGCCGGCTATGGCCGCAGCCTGCCCGCCACCATGGGCAAGGGCCAAGAAGACAAAGGCCCGCGCTTTTATGGCGACCTGCTGACCTCGCCCTTTGGCGACCAACTCACCCTGGACTTCGCCCGCGCCGCCCTCTCGGGCGAGCAACTGGGGCAAGACCGCACGCCCGACATCTTGGCCATCAGCCTCTCCAGCCACGACTACGTGAGCCATGCCTTTGGGCCGGAGTCGCGCTTGGCGCAAGACCACCTGCTGCACGTGGACCGGCTGTTGCAAGGCTTCTTCAGAGACTTGGATGCCCGCGTGGGCAAGGGCCGCTATGCGGTGATGCTCACCGCCGATCACGGCTTCACCGACACCCCGGAGTGGGCCAAGCAGCAAGGCCGCCCTGCGGGCCGTCTCCCGGTGGCGCAGTTGTTGGGCCTGCTCAACGCCAGCCTGCAAGAGCAGTTTGGGCTGCCGCGCTTGGCCCGCACCTTGAGCGCCAGCGGCGTTTTGTTCGATGAGACCCTGATGCGCGAGAAAGAGCTCGACCCCGGCACGGTCTACCGTGCCGCCGCCAAAGCCTTGCGCGGCCAAGAAGGCATTGGCGCCGCCTACGGCCCCGACGAACTGCGCAGCCCGCAGGCGCCGCGCGCCGACCAGCCGCTGCTGCAAACCCTGCGGCACGCTTGGCACCCCGAGCGCAGCCCCCCGGTGCTGTTTGGCATGGCCGAGGGATGGATTTTGGGCAGCCGCCTGCAGGGCGCCACGCATGGCAACCCCTGGCCCAGCGACCAGCATGTGCCCATCTTGGCCTGGGGCCCGCGCTGGTTTGCCAAAGCGCGCATCGAAACCCCCGTGGCCGTGACCGACATCGCCCCCACCCTATCCAAGTTACTGAGGCAGCCGGTCCCCTCTCAGTCCATCGGGCGCCTGCTAGCGGCTCGCTGACACAGAATGCGCGCTCAGCCTGCCCGGGAGTTGCCCGATGTTTGACCTGTTCTCGCTGCTAGGCGAGTACCTTCCCCTGCTGCTCGTCCTCGTGCCCCTGCTGATCGTGCTGGTGGTGGCCTTGTCTCGCCAACACCGGGACGAGCACTGGACCCACCGCAGCGACGCGCAACTCCCCCCCACTTGGCGCGCCCCCACGCCGCCGCCCGCCCCACTGCCCAAGGTGCAGGCGTTTGAAGCGCAGAAGCCGCCCACGGCCGCCGAGTTGCTGCCCGATGCCCCCGCGCAGTCCGGTGAGGCAACGCCCCCACGCGCTGATTTCCAAGTCACCAGCCCCTTCCTGGGTGACGAAGCCATTCCAGAAGCGCCGCCCGCGCCGAGGCTTGTTGTTGCCAGTGAGGCCAGTGCCACCAGCGCGCCCGAGCTTCCTCGCCGCCGCCGGGCCAGCGACCTGCAGCCTGGCCCCAGCGCGCCGGCTGAGGGCCCAGTGCCCGTTCTCATCGTGGACGACTCGGCCGTGGTGCGCGCCAAGCTCTCCAAGCTCCTGAGCAGCGCAGGCTATGCCGTCACCATGGCCCGTCATGGCCAAGAGGCGCTGGAGCAGCTGAACCAGCATTGGTTTGCCATGATGATCACCGACCTTGAAATGCCCGAGATGGATGGCTTTGAGCTGATCAGCCACGCCACCAACGACATCCGGTTCGAAGACCTGCCCATCGTCGCTATCACCGGCCACGAGGCACTGCAAGCCAAGGTCCAAGACGCCAAGGGCCTGTTTGGCATCTTCAAGAAGCCCTGGAACGACCGCGAGCTGCTGGCCCGCGTGGGCGTTTTGACGCAGCTCCGCCAGCGCCACTGAGCCCTGGGGAGTGAGCAGAGCCATGCGCCTAATGAGTCGCTGGCTACGCCAACAACCGGCGCACCTGCGGCTGCGCGGGGCCTTCGGCTTGTTGATTGGGCTGTTGCTGCTCGTGTCCGGCTTGGCGGCGGCACGGTTCCATGAGTACGAACGGGCGGTGGCCGCTTTCTCTGAGGGCTCGATGCAGCGCATTCGCGTTGCCTCGGAAATCAGTGCCGACGTGGGTCGGGTCTCGCGCCAGTTGCTCACTCTGGTGACGGGTGATCGGGAACTGCGCGCACTGACCTACCACGCCATCGACGAAGCCCACCGGCGCATTGATGCCAATGTCGAGACCTTGCGCTTCGCCTCCGACGCGGCGGGGCGCCGCACCTATCCCCTGGCAACCGCCTTGGCCCTCTACCGGGGCGTGTACGACGAAACCGTGGATCGCATCGAAGCCGGCGATGCCGCCGGGGTTCGTGCCTTGATGGCCGCGCGCACCGAAGTTGCCCTGTCGCGCCTGAGTGAACTGGCGGATGAGCAGGTCGCTCAAGAGCAAGGGCGTGCCCTGGCTTTGGCCCAAGAGCAGCAGGGCCAGGTGCGGCGCGACACGATCGCCCTGGCATTGATTTGCTTGTTTGCCCTTGTGGGGGGTGGCGTTTTGGCGCGCGCCATTCGGCGTTCCATCAGCGAGCCCTTGCAGCGGACCGAGCAAATTGCACGCCGCTTGGCAGGCGGCGACTACAGCGCACGCGTCCTGGTGCGGGGCAGTGACGAAGTGGCCGGTCTGGCCGCCACGCTCAACCTGTTGGCAGCGGCAGTGGCAGAGCGCGAAGCGCACATTCGCGAGCTGGCACAGATGGATGCGGAAACCGGCTTGGCCCAGCGCGGCCGCTTTCAAGAGGACACGGCGCTGCTGCTGGCCGCAGACGCACCCTTTGCCCTGCTTTGCCTGGATTTGGAAGGGCTCAAGACCATCAATGCTGTCCTCGGCTATGAAGCCGGCGACGCCGCCATTCGCTGTGCCGCTGAGCGCTTGCGGGTGCAAGCCGGGCTGCAAAGCTGCACGGCCCGTTTGGGCGGCGGCACCTTTGCCGTGCTGCTGCCTCTGGCCGCTGGGCTGGATGGGGCCGAGCAGGCGCTGGCCCTGGTTCAGCGCTTCCGGGCCGGCATGGAGCGGCCCTTTGAGTGGCAAGGGCAGTCGCCCGACCTGCACTTGCTGGTGGGCGTGGCCCTGCACCCCCTGCATGCCCAGAAGGCGCCCGACCTGCTTCGCTGTGCCGAGCAAGCCTTGTTCGAAGCCAAGCGCCGGCGCAGTGGCACCGAGCTCTACAACGACAGCCTGGAGCGAACCCGCCAGCTGGACCTGAGCTTGGCGAGCGAGCTGCAAGTGGCCCAAGAGCAAGGCCAGCTCGTGGCCTTTTTGCAGCCCAAGATGCGCGTCACGCTGGGTGGCCAAGAGTGCACAGGGGCTGAGGCCTTGATTCGCTGGCAGCACCCGCAGCGGGGCTTTGTGTCGCCCGCCGACTTCATTCCCTTTGCCGAACGCACCGGCCGCATTCGCAGCCTCACCCAATGGATGCTGACCACCGTGGTCGGCCTGCTGACCAAGCCCGAGTTTGAGGGGCTGCGCCTCGCCGTCAACCTCTCCACCAAAGACCTGCACGACCCGCAGCTGGACCAGCACCTGCGCCGCTTGCTCCAGCAGCATGCGGTCGACCCGGCTCGCTTGATCTTGGAAATCACCGAGAGTGGGCTGATGGACCCGGGTGAAGACCCAGTGGCCCTCTTGCACCGCTTGAAGAGCATCGGCGTTCGGCTGGCCATTGACGACTTTGGCACCGGCCACAGCTCGCTGGCCTATTTGCAGCGTTTGCCGGTGGACGAGCTCAAGATCGACCGCAGCTTTGTCCGGGATGTCGACCTGGAGCCCAAGCGCTACGAGCTCTTGGCCGCCATTGTTCAGCTCGGCCAAACGCTCGGTCTGACCGTGACCGCCGAGGGCGTGGAGCGTGAAGCCGAGCTGCTGGCGGTGCGCCGCGCGGGTTGCCAGCTGGTGCAGGGCTTCTACACCGGCCGACCCATGGCCGTGAGCGCTTTCCTTGCATGGCATGCGCAGCAGAAATAGGGAAACGCCCAATTCTTCACGCCGCCCCGCAGGCGACGATGATGGCCCCTCCCGATGCAAAGCCCGGAGCCCGAGATGCACTCCCTAGAAATCAATGTCAATGGCGAGGCTGAGAGCCTTTCGGTGGCGCCCGACCGCCTGCTGGTTGAGGTGCTGCGTCAAGACCTTGGCCTGACCGGCACCCATGTGGGCTGTGACACCGCGCAATGCGGGGCTTGCACCGTGCTCGTCGACGGGTATGCCGTCAAGAGCTGCAACGTGCTGGCGCTGCAGGTCAATGGCCGCGAGGTCACGACCATTGAAGGCATGTCCCCGCCCGATGGCTCCTTGCACGTGATGCAACAGGCCTTCAAGGACTGCCACGGCTTGCAGTGCGGCTTCTGCACCCCGGGCATGGTCATGTCGGCCCTGGACCTGGTGAGCAACCACCCTTGCGAGAGCGAGGCCGACATCCGCAACGGGATGGACGGCAACTTCTGCCGCTGCACGGGTTATCACAACATCGTGCGTGCGGTGCAGCAAGGCGCTGCTTTGCTCAAGCCTTAAGGGGCCAAGACCATGAACAACGCAGCTGAACGCACCGTCGGCCAGTCCGTGAAGCGCCGCGAAGACGCCCGATTCCTCACCGGCCGAGGCCAGTACACCGACGACATCGTGCTGCCGCGCCAGAGCTACGCGGTGTTTGTGCGCAGCCCCTTCTCCCACGCCAAGCTGGGCAAGATCGACACCAGCGCCGCCCTGCAACTGCCCGGCGTGCTGCGCGTGCTCACCGCCGCCGACTTCAGCGCCTTTGGCGGCCTGCCCTGCGGCTGGCTCATCACCAGCACCGATGGCACGCCCATGAAGGAGCCCAAGCACCCCATCTTGGCCGAAGGCAAGGTGCGCTACGCGGGTGAAGCGGTGGCCGTGGTGGTGGCCAACTCCTTGGCCAAGGCCAAGGCGGCGGCGCAGTTGGTGGACGTGGAATACGAAGAGCTGCCCGCCATTGCCGACACGGCCACGGCCGCCGGCCATGCCAGCAGCCTGCACGACGCCGCCCCCGACAACGTGAGCTACCGCTGGGCCATCGGCGACGACGCCGCCACCACGGCCGCCTTTGCGCAAGCCAGCCACGTCACGCGCTTGGCCTTTCGCAACAACCGCTTGATTCCGAACGCCATCGAGCCGCGCGCCGCCAACGCCAGCTACGAACCCGCGAGCGACCACACCACGCTCTACGTGGCCAACCAAAACCCGCACGTGGAGCGCCTGCTCATGTGCGCCTTCGTGCTCGGCATTCCAGAGCACAAGCTGCGCGTCATCGCCCCCGATGTGGGCGGCGGCTTTGGCAGCAAGATCTTTCTGTACGCCGAAGAGACGGCCCTGGTGCACGCCAGCCGCTTGGTCGGCCGGCCCGTGAAGTGGACCGCCGAGCGCAGCGAAAGCTTCCTGACCGACGCCCATGGCCGCGACCACGTGACCGAGGCCGAGCTGGCCCTGGACGCGCAAGGCACTTTCCTTGGACTGCGCGTCAAAACCACGGCCAACTTGGGCGCCTACCTGAGCACCTTTGGCAGCTGCGTGCCCACCATCCTGTACGCCACCTTGTTGGCCGGCCAGTACCGCACGCCGGCCATTCACTGCGAAGTCACCGGCGTGTTCACCAGCACCGTACCGGTGGACGCCTACCGAGGCGCTGGGCGCCCTGAAGCCACCTATGTGGTGGAGCGCTTGGTCGAAACCGCAGCCCATGAGCTGGGCATCGACCCGGCCGAACTGCGCCGGCGCAATTTCATTCGCGAGTTCCCCTACGCCACGCCCGTGGGCCTAACCTACGACGTGGGCGACTACGACACCACGCTGGACATGGTGCAGATCCTGGCCGATCTCCAAGGCTTGCCGGCCCGCAAAGCCGTGAGCGAAGCGCGTGGGCTCAAGCGTGGCATTGGCTACAGCTGCTACATCGAAGCCTGCGGGCTGGCGCCCAGCAACATCGCTGGCGCTTTGGGCGCCCGCGCCGGGCTCTTTGAAGCCGGCGAGGTGCGCGTGCACCCCACGGGCAAGGTCACGGTGTTCACCGGCTCGCACAGCCACGGGCAGGGTCACGAAACCACCTTTGCCCAGGTGGTGGCCGAGCGCCTGGGCATCCCCATTGACGACATCGACATCGTGCACGGCGATACCGGTCGCGTGCCCTTCGGCATGGGCACTTACGGCAGTCGCTCGCTGGCCGTCGGGGGCAGCGCCATCGTCAAGGCCATCGACAAAGTCGTTGCCAAAGGCAAGAAGATCGCCGCGCACTTGCTGGAGGCAGCCGAGGCCGACATCGTCTTCGAGGCCGGTCAGTTCAAGGTTCAGGGCACCGACAAAGCCAAGGCCTTTGCCGAGGTGTCGCTTGCCGCCTACGTGCCGCACCACTACCCGCTGGAAACGCTGGAGCCGGGCCTGAACGAGAACGCCTTCTACGACCCCACCAACTTCACCTATCCCGCCGGCAGCTACATCTGCGAGGTGGAGGTGGACCCGACCACCGGCGTGGTCAAGGTGGAACGCTTCAGTGCCGTGGACGACTTCGGCAACATCATCAACCCCATGATCGTCGACGGGCAGGTGCACGGCGGCATTGCGCAAGGCATCGGCCAAGCGCTGCTGGAACAAGCCGTGTACGACCCCCACAGCGGCCAGCTTTTGACGGGCTCCTACCTCGACTACGCCATGCCGCGTGCTGACGACCTGCCCGCCTTCTCGGTGCAAACCGCGCCCGGCACGCCCTGCACGCACAACCCACTGGGCGTGAAGGGTTGCGGCGAAGCCGGTGCCATTGGCTCGCCGCCGGCCCTCATCAATGCCATCTGCGATGCCCTCGGCATCAAGGACCTGCCCATGCCCGCCAGCCCCCACACCGTGTGGCAGGCCATTCAGGCAGCCAAGGTATCGGCCAACACGACGGCAACACCAACCCAGGGAGCCTGAGATGCCCAGCTACCTCCGCGCTACCAGCTCCGCCCAAGCCCAAGAGCTGGCGCTGGCCGACCCCGACGCCCGCTTTTTGGCCGGCGGCCAAAGCCTGCTGCCCGCCATGCGCCTGGGGCTCGCGCAGCCCAGCCAGCTCATCGACTTGCAAGAACTTGCACTGCGGCAAATCCGCGTGGAGGGTGAGCACACCGTTCACATCGGCGCGCTCTGCCGCCACGAGGAAGTGGCCACCCACCGCGACGTGGCCGGCCTGCTGCCGGGGCTTTCCATGCTGGCCGCGCAAATCGGCGACCGGCAAGTGCGCCACATGGGCACCCTGGGCGGCTCCATTGCCAACGCCGACCCCGCCGCCTGCTACCCCGCCGGCCTGCTCGGCCTCGGGGCCACCGTGCACACCAACCAGCGCGCCATTGCGGCCGAGGACTTTTTCACCGGCCTCTACAGCACGGCGCTGGATCCGGGCGAGCTCATCGAGAGCGTCAGCTTCCCGGTGGCGCGCCAGTCGGCTTGGCAAAAGTTCAAACAGCCCGCCTCGC
Source organism: Burkholderiales bacterium (assembly GCA_046317675.1). Taxonomy (GTDB): domain Bacteria; phylum Pseudomonadota; class Gammaproteobacteria; order Burkholderiales; family Burkholderiaceae_C; genus Inhella. The sequence goes on along the minus strand of JBKCVH010000092.1, from coordinate 11,166 downwards.
GCTTCTCGCTCGTGGGCGTGTTCGTGAGCCGGGCCGCCGCTGGCGTGCGCGTGGGCGTTACCGGCGCAGGCCCCACCGCCTTCCGGGCGCACGCCCTGGAAACAGCGCTCACGGCCGTTTGGAGCCCCGCCTCTGCCCGCGCGGTTCGCATGGACCCCAGCATGCTCATGAGCGACCTGCACGGCAGCGCTGATTACCGCGCCTCGCTCATCTCCGAGCTCTGCGCGCGCGCGGTGGCGGCGGCTTCGGTCGGGAGCTGACGTCAACGGGCCCTCGACATCGGGCGTTCCGCTAGCCATGCAACGCCGCCAATTCCTCGCCCTTCCTGCATTCGCAGCGCTGACGCAGGCCAACGCCGGCCTCGTTGATTGGTTCAACGGTGTCAAAGTCGGCAAGCGCTTGCCGAGCCATGACGGCCAGTGGTTTGAACAGGAACCGGCGCCCGGCTTCAAGCTGCAGCTCATCGACTTCTGGGCCACCTGGTGTGCTCCCTGTGTCGTGGCCATTCCCAAGCTCAACGATTGGCACGCTCGATTTGGCCCACAAGGTCTTGCGGTGCTCGGCTGCACCATGGAAAGCGCTGAGCTCGTACGCGCCTTTCAAAAGCGCGTTCCCATGCACTACGCCCATTGGGTGGGCGGCAGCCAATCGCTGCAGAAGCAACTCGGCATCAAGGCCCTGCCTTACGCACTCTTTGCCGATGCCGACGGCAAGGTGCTTTGGAAGGGGCAGCCTGCGGACATTGACGACGGTCTGATCCAGCGCCTGCTCGGATAGCGTCGACAGCGCGAAGCGCGACACTCTTCGGCATGGAAAGTGCCGCCTCACTCACGCAACAACTCCTTCGCGCCGGCTATCTCGCCGACGACAACCTGACTACCGCCGCCTGGTTGGCCCTGCAACTGAGCAAGCCGCTGCTGCTCGAAGGCCCACCGGGCTGCGGCAAAACAGCGCTGGCCGGTGCCCTGGCCCAGGCGTTGGGCCGCCAGCTCATTCGGCTGCAGTGCTTTGAGGGCATTGAGCTTGCCCAAGCCGCCTACGACTGGCAGCACGCCCGCCAATTGGTGGCCTTGCAAGCGGCCGAGCCCAGCCAGCGCGAGGCGCTGGCCCGAAACCTCTTCAGCCGCGAGTTCTTGTCGGCTCGTCCGTTGCTCCAGGCCCCGGAGGCCGGTTCCGGCGCCGTGCTGCTGATCGACGAAATCGACCGCGCCGACCCGCCTTTCGAAGCCTTCCTGTTGGAGCTGCTCGGCGAATGGCAGCTCAGCATTCCTGAGCTCGGCACCCTGAAAGCCGAACACGGCGCGCCCTTGGTGCTGCTGACCAGCAACCGCAGCCGCGAACTCTCAGACGCCCTGCGCCGCCGCTGCCTCTTCCACTGGCTGGAGCGCCCCAGCCGCGAGCAAGAAGACGCCATCTTGCAACTCCACCTGCCCGGCCTCTCCGAGCGCCTGCGCGCCCAGGTGGTCGACTTCGTGCAGACCCTGCGCGCCGACCCTGCGCTCGACCACGTACCCGGCCTGGCCGAAACCCTGGACTGGGCCCGCGCCCTGCAGGCCCTCAACGTGCAGGGCTGGCCCGATGCCCCGCCGCGCAACACGCTCGGCCTTTTGAGGAAACAAGCATGAGCCCCGAACGCATGACCCCTGAACAACTCGCCCAAGAACAACTCGACGCCTACAACGAGCGCAACCTAGAGCGCTTCATCGCCTGCTACACCGAGGACGTGCGCCTCTACCGCCCGCCCTCCAGCGAGCCCGTCATCGAAGGCAAAGCCGCTCTGGCCGCCCACTACGCGGCCAAACGCTTCAACCTGCCGGGCTTGCACGCCGAACTGCTGGGCCGCCTCGTGGTGGGCAACAAGGTGTTTGACCACGAACGCGTGGTGGGCGTGCAGCCCGAGCCCATGGAAGTGGCGGCGGTGTACGAAGTGCGCGATGGCCTGATTGCGGCTTGCTACTTTTTCAATGCCAGCTAGCGAGCCTCGGCTGCGCATCGCCCCAGCGGACCCGCAAGGCCCTGAGGCCCTGGCCTTGCTGCACCAAGCCGCCCTGGAGGCGCGGGCCCTGTACCCGGAGCTCTCCGACCCGAATGCACCCTGGCCCACGAATGCGCCCATGCCGCCGCGCGGCATCTACTTCATCGCCAGCCTAGAGGGCCGCGCCGTGGGCATGGGCGCCCACCGCCCGCTCGATGCCGACTGCACCGAACTGCGCCGCATGTTCGTGGACGCCGCCTTCCGGCAGCAAGGTGTGGCCCGCGCTTTGCTCGAAGCCCTGGAGGCGCATGCGCGCAGCCAGGGCTTCTCTTGCCTGCGGCTGGAAACCGGCATGCGGCAAAGCGCCGCGATGGCGCTGTACGAAAGCTTTGGCTTTGCTCGCATTCCCGCCTTTGGCGAGTACGTGGGCGATGCCACCAGCCGCTGCTTCGAGAAGCGCCTGCAAGCGATTTGAATCGTGTACCGCCGCTCCGGGCGTCTTCAAAAGGCGCCGCGCTCGGGCTCGCTTGTCCACGCCTCCGGCCGTGGCGACCACGCGGCGTCGGGCTCTTGCTGCAGGACCGCACAGACCGCAGCGCCCAGTTCAATGCCAAGGTGTTCTTCGGCGGCGGCCGCTGCTGCGTCGGCAAGGTCGGCCGCCGCTGCGAACGCGCGGAAGCGCTCCCAATCGGCGGCGAACTGGGAGACGAGGATGCGGGCAAGGTCGTAGGACAGCTCGTTGCCTTCGTCGGTGCGAAGGAAAGACTTGCCGGACCAAAACTCTTGAATCTCAGCGGGCCCCCAAAACTTGCGGTGGCGCGCATGCAATTGCCATGGGTCGGCCGGCACCTGAAGCGGCGGGCACAAGCGATGCTCGGTGTTCACCGCGAGACCTTCGTTGAGCCAAGCGGGAATGGGCAAGTGGCTCAGGCAAGCATGCGTGAGTTCATGGGCAATGACCGGCTCAACCGTGCGGAGGTCGTCCTTGACGGTGACGAAGTGACCGCATCCGTGGTTGATGTACATGCCACTGCTGGCCGCAAACTCCCCAGCCTCGGGGTAGTAGTGCGCCACATAGCGGTAGTAGGCCTCTTCGTCTTCGAACACGATCAAGAGGTCATGACCCCACGCCGGCTGCTCCGCAACACCCTCCAAGACGCGCAAGACCCTCTGCACCGTCTTGTTGACAAAGTCCAGCGTTGCCGCCGCAAGTGGTTCTGGCAAGGTGGACAGCAAGACGGCTGAGCCTTGCGAGCGCAGCAGGTAGTCGCCGCCCAGGGCGGCGCGCAGGTGCGCCATCCAAGCCAGCTCGCTGGCAGACCACGCGGCTGCCTTCGCCGCTTCGTCCGGCAGGCTGTCCACCCAAGCCTGCACTCGATCCCAATCGAGGACAGGAAAGGCCGTGCCTGCACGCAGCACCGAACCCAATTCAAGCCGTGCACCCCCCGCGGCTTCGACCTGAGCGGGCGGCGCCAGGCTCAAAACCAGGTCCGGCTTGCTGGCCTTCTTGGCAGGAAGAACCAGCGACTTCAAAAGCTTCAGCAAAAGGCACCTTCAATCGATCTGACTGCCCGCGCGGGGCGAATGGGCGAAATGGGCGGTATGGCGCGGGCGTTTCCTGCCGCAAGCTTGCGGGCCCGAGCATAGGCAAGTGAGCCAGCTTGGCGCGGGTCGTCCATCGAGTCGACGTCGCAGGATGGCCACGCTCTGCCATCATGGGGCCCATCTGTCATCGCATCCGACTCATGAGAACTTCAAGCTTGCTGCTGCTGGCCCTGCTGTTCCTGCACACCGCAGGCGCGCAGCCCAACGCCCGTCCAGCGCCGCCGAAGACGGTGGTCCAGGTCTCTCCCTCGCCGGTCCCGCTCAAGCCGCCCACGCCAGCCCCTGAAGAGGTGCTGATCAAAGGCGCCGCCGTGGCCATTGGCGGCGCGCTGCGCAGTGACAACGACGAGGTTTGGGGCCGCATCGTGCAATTGGCCGGCGGCAAGGGTTCGCGCTTTGTGGTGTTTGGCACCGCCAGCGAAGACCCCGAAGCCTCCGCCCGCCAAGCCGTGGAGCTGCTGCAGCGGCGCGGCGCCGTGGCCGAGGCCTTGCCCGTTGCGCCCAAGTTCGGCTGGGTGGACCTCGACAAAGTCGTGCGCGACCCGGCCCTGATTGCCAAAGTGCGCCAAGCCAAGGGCGTGTTCTTCACCGGCGGGCTGCAAGAACGCATCGTCGATGTGCTGCAGCCACGCGGCCAGCCCACACCCATGCTCGAAGCCATCTGGGACGTCTACCGCAAAGGCGGTGTGGTGGCCGGCACCTCGGCCGGCGCCGCCATCATGAGCAAGGTCATGTTCCGCGATGCACCCTCGGTCATGAACGTGCTCAAGGGCCAACTGCAAGACGGCAAGCAGCTTGATGGTGGCTTGGGCTTTGTCGGCCCCGACGTCTTTGTGGACCAGCACTTTCTCAAACGCGGTCGCTTCGGCCGCCTGATCCCGGCCATGGTGGCCAAGGGCTACAAGCTCGGCCTGGGTGTGGACGAGAACACCGCAGCCGTGTTCAAGGGCAATGAGGTTGAAATCGTGGGCGGCGCTGGCGCCTTGTTTGTGGACCTCACCGAAGCCAGCAGCGACCCCACACTGGCCGCCTTCAACCTTCGCAGTGCTCGCCTTGCCTATTTGGAAGACGGCGACCGCATTGACTTGAAAAACCGCGCCGTGGTGCCCGCTGCGGTCAAGCTGCGCGGCCAACGGCTCGATGCCAGCAGCCCGAGCTTCAAGCCTTACTTCACCGAGCCCCGTTTCCAGCTCGACATGCTGGGCGACCAGACCATCGCCAACGCGATGCGCTACCTCATCGACAGCAACCAAAGCGAGGTGCGCGGCCTGAGCTTTGACGTCATGCCCAAGCCCGGCGACCCGCTCGCGGAGCTGGGCTTCTTGTTCCGCCTGCACAAGGCCACCGACAGCGTCGGCTGGAGCACCGATGAGCTCGGCGGCGAGCAGTACACGGTCATCAACCTCCGGCTGGACATCACGCCCGTGCGGCTGCCGCAGCCTTTGTTTGGCGAGTGGCTGGGGAAGCCGGCTGCGGCAAGCCCCTAGCCGCCCTGTAAGCCCTACTTCATCGCCGCGCGGCACTCCAAGATGGCGCGGTTCAGCGGGGTCAGCAGGGCTTTGCCTTCATTGGGCTGAACCTAAAAGCCGGTGCTGCAGCGCCGGCCCACGGTGACGATGGTGTTCTGCGGCCACTGCGCTTTTGACGCTTCACGCGCAGGTTTCCCCAGGCCGGACCCATTTGAAGACAGGCTGGAGCAGCATGTGCCACGCATCGAGTGCTCGAAGCTGCGGCAAAAACCCAGCAAAAACCCGAGCCGCCCTAGCGCCGCCGGTTGCTCCGCATCACCCGGCGGCTGCGGTGGCAGCCGGCCAGCAGAATCAAGTCGCCGGCCTTCAGGGTTTCATCGGGCGAAGGCGCCAGCAGCGCCTCCCCAAAGCGCACCCGCATCAGCACCATCGCGCGCACGGCGCCGGCGTGCTCTTTGGCCTCGTTCAGCAGCTCGGCCATGGTTTGGTTTCGCCAGGTGGTTTGCGTCCAGCTCTCCAAAATCACGTCGCCCACTTCCTTGCGCAGGCGTTCCAGCAAGGCGGCGGCCCAGGCTTCGTCTTGCTCGGCGGCCAGGGTCAAAAACTGGCCCAGCAAGGGCGCGCGGGTGTGGCGCAGCACCTCGGTGGCAATCAGGTAGCCGGTGGCCATCACGAGGCGGGCACCGCTCTCGCGGAACACCACGGCATTGCGAGACTGCTGGCGCCGCACGATGACCGGCACCTCGGGCGCCAACTGGCGCGCGGCCACGGCAATGGCGAGGTTGTCGATGTCGTCGTCGGTGGCGGCCACCACCATTTGGGCTTCTTCAATGCGGGCCTTCTTCAGCACGCCCGGGTCGGTGGGGCTGCCGCGCTGCACGTGGTCGCAGCTGGCATCGGGTTCGGCGTCGATGACGTGGAAGTCAATCTCCTCGCCCTGCAGCCGGTGCCGCAGCGCTCGCGACATCGGCCCCCAGCCGCACAGCAGCCAGCGGCCGCGCGGCAGTGGGTTCACCTCGGCCATCACCGTTTGGCGCTGGGCGGTGATGGCTTCGTAGATGACGTGCAGGCTGGGCGCATTGAGCGCAATCTGCATGCGCTCAGCAAAGGTGTCGAAGGGGTTGATCAGCGCATCGGCGCCGGCCAAGGCCATGCGGGCATGCCAGGCGTGGTCGCTCACGGCGCAGTACACGCGGGCATCGGGCGCGAGCAGGCGGGCCGTCAGCGCCACCTTGGTGTTGACGGCATCGCTGCCCGTGAGGGCCAGCACGCCCAGGCACTGCGGGTGGCGCAGGCCTGCGCGCAGCAGGGCTTGGGGGTCGCTGGCGTCGGCCTGCAGGGCCGGAACCGACAGCGCGTGGTTGTCCACCTCCACCGCTTCAATGCGGCCGGCGTCTTGCTCCACCACCACGATGGGAATGTCGTCAGCCGTCAGCTCGCGGGCCACGCGGCGGCCGGCGTCGTCGTAACCGCACAGCAGGTAGAAGGGCTCGCGCAGGCGCCGCACGGCGCGCTCCACGCGGCTTTCGTGCAGCAGGCGGCGCATCAAGGGGTCTTGCAGCACCGCCAGCAAGGAGCCAATGCTGTAGAGCCAAGCCACCACCGTGAGGTAGATGCTGAACGTGGCCCACAGGCGCTGGGCAGGGCTGAAGGGGAATGGAATCTCCCCGAGGCCGATCGTGGTGCCCAAAAAGCTCACGAAGTAAGTGGCGTGCAGGAAGTCCATGCGCCACGTTTGCCCATCGGGCGTCACGCCCGGCACGATCACAAAGCCGGTGATGGCTAGCGCATGGCTGAGGATGAGCACCACCAGCGGCCAGCGCATGCGCCGCAGCAAGATGAACAGGCCATGCCGCGTGGGTGGCGCGTGCAAAGACATCAGCGGCGCTGGTTGGCGGTTTCGATGACCAGCAGCACCACCGAGATCACATTGGCCACCATGGCGCCAAAGGCCAGCGACACCACCGTGGCAATTTGCGGCCCGCCCACCTCCATGCCACGGGCAATCAGCACGCCCCAAACGATGGCGGCGGCCAGCAACTGCACATCGGCCACCAAGCTGGTGGCCAGCATGGTCGAGCCCAGGGGCGAGCGGTCGCCGAACTTCATCACCGTGGCAATCAAGCTCACCACGATGGCGAAGAACAGCTCCCACACATCGTGGTGGTCGGGGTTGTCGAGTTCGCCCACCACGAAGCCAACGTTCAAGGTCAAGGCCAGCACGATGACGAAAGCAAACAGTACGCGTTCAAGGCTCATGGCCAGGGGTCTCCTTCTGCGGGGGCTGCAGCCTACCTGCAATGCAATGGGCTGGGTTCAAAGAGGCGCTTGGTGCGCGTCCAAAGGCGGCGCCAGCGGCGTGGCCCGGGCCAGCACCAACCAGCTGGCGAAGTCGGGGTAGTGCGCACGGCGCGGCGCCGGCCGCGCCAGCTCAAAGTGCGTGGGGTGCGCGAACCACACCCCGTACTGCGGCGGAATCTCATCCACCTCGGCCAAGCCCGCGGGCAGCACAAAGCAGGTCTGGCCGCTCAGGGCCGCGTAGGCGGCGCTCTTGGCGGGGCGGCGCAGTTCGCCCAGCAAGTCGGCCCGGCTCACCTTCACTTCGTGAATGGCCACCTCCAGCCCCTCGGGCTTGCTGCTGGGGCGCAGCGAGTACACGTCGGGCTCGCACAGCACCCAGCGCAGCTTGGGCGGCGGCTCGGTCTCGTGCGGCAGGCCGGCGCGCAGGCTCAGGGAAGTCCACACCACGCGGCCGGCGCGCTGCAGCTCCAGGGCCACGCGCAGCACCAGGGCTTCGTGGGCGCTGCGGGCCGCGCGGTTGGCTTGCAGGCCTTGCACAGCGGCTTGAATGCCGGCCTCGGTCAGGCGCAGGCGTTCGCGGCCATCGGGGTCTTGCAGGCGCTCCAGCCATCCGGCTGCCAGCAGTTCTAGCTCCAGCGTGTCTTGGCAGGGCCAGCCGGCGCTGCGGTGCAGCTCCCGCAGGCGGCGCACGTGCGCGCGGCTGGGCTTCAAGGGCGGTTGCCGCGGCGCAGCAGCTTGATGAGCTTCAGGCGCTGCCCGCCCATGTCTTGCGCCCAGCGCCGCCACTCCTTGAAGCCCGCTTGCCGGTAAAGCGCCAGCGCCGGCGCATTCGCCTGCGCCGTTTGCACGCTGAAGGGCGAGTGCGCGCCTTGGCTGCTGAAGGCCGCATGCAGCAACAGCGTGGCAATGCCGCGCCGCTGCTGCGCCGGGTGCACCACCCGCGCGCCAATGCAGGTCACCGCCTCGTCGTCGCCATCGGCATGCAGGCTCAGCGCGCCCACCAGCTCCCCGGCCTGCCACGCGCCAATCCAAGCCTCGTCACTGGTTTGCAGTTCGTGCACGCGGCGCTGCAGCGGCGGGAATTGCGCGGGGTCCAGCTCCAGCAACTGCGCCTCTTGCGTGTAGGCGGCTTGCAAGAGGGCGTGCAGGTCGCTGGCCGTGCTGGCTTCGGAGGCGTCCAGCGGCGCCAACTGGGGGAGTGGGGACATGGGCCGGATTCTGTGCGGCGGTGGGCGGGGGTGGTTTAGTCGGAGGTTTGCAGCGTTTGCGGTGTTGGTTGGTTTGCCATGATCAATCCCCCTGCTTTGGTATGAGAACGGTGTCGACGAAGTAGCGGCTGATCTTTCCAGTTGGCTGCAGCAGATCAATCGGGCACTGCTGATCTCCACGGATCGTGACGTGCTGCCAAGGCCATCGCCCAGTCGCGCCACCACCAAACCCGGGGTCGATCACAAACCGTGTCAGCTCGGCAATGACCTCGCCGGTCTGTTTTTCGATCACCCGCAGTTTGGTGCCGGCCACCCAGTAGGCGCGGTCTGCCGGGTCGACCAAGTCTTCGTAGTCCAGCGCGTAGCGGGTGCTGCTGGACTGGACAGGTTCGCGCTTGTGCTGGCCGTCTACCCAGTTGCTTTGACCCGCTGTCCAAACTGGGCTGTAGCGGTTGCGAGTCCCGTCAGCTTCAGCGACTTCAACAAAGCGGTAGCCGGGTGTTGGCGGTAGCAACTGGCGTCGGTGCACGGCTGTTGGAGGCCCCAGTTGGCCTCTGGTCTGGGGCGCAAATGTGGTGCGGTACTCGTGCATCAAGAACTGTTTGATGTAGTCAATGCCAGAGACCTCCCCAGCCATCGCCGCGCCATCAAACAATGGATCAAAGTACCGCTTGTCGGCATAAGCCAATTCCGGCCGAACCTTCTTGAGCTCAATGCCTTCGACATCCTTCACAGTGCGGTGAATCACCACGCCCGCCGTCTTGCACCGCTCCGCAAAGATGGCCTGCGCCTTGGCCAGCTTCTCGCGGTAAGCGGCATCGGCCGCCTTCTTGTCTTTGTCCGCCTGGCTCTCGCAGCCGGTGAGCAGCAGGGCAGCCGCCAGCAGGCCAAGCGCCCCATGGCGAACTGCGCCTCGGCGGCGCGGGGTGCGGGGGGTTTCAAACGGCATGGCAGCTTTCCCTGGGCGGGCGGCGCGGTGCGCGGCCAGCGGCGTGGTTGATCTGGGCCCGATCATTCCACTGACTGCACCCCCCAGTCGCGGCCGGCGCGGCTGCAGGCAGGGGCGGCCGCATGCTGCGGCCCCCTCCCGGGCTTGGGCTGCCTGCCCTTGTGCCCCGGCGCGGAGCTGGCGCCCGCACACAGGGGTTTCGGTGCGGCCCGTGCGGCGCTGGCTTAGCGAACGCCCATCTCGGCCAGCAGGCGCGTGGCCTTGTCGACCTCGCTCATTTGCCACAGCATGTAGCGGGCATCTACGCAGATGGAGCGAACCATCTTGGGGTTGTAGTCCCAGTCGGCAATCACGGCGTCCAGGGTGCCGTCAAACAGCAGGCCCACGAACTCGCCCTTTTTGTTCAGCACCGGCGAGCCGCTGTTGCCGCCCGTGGTGTCCAGGCTGGCCAGGAAGTTCACGGGCACCGAGCCGAGGCTTGGCACGGCGTACTTGCCGTAGCGCTGGGCCTTGATGGCTTCGAGCTGGGCAGCGGGTGCATCGAAGTCGCCCTTGCCCTTGTGCTTGGCCACGATGCCGCGCAGGGTGGTGAAGGCGTTCCAGCGCGCGCCGTCAGCGGCTTCGCGGCCTTCGACTTTGCCGAAGCTGATGCGCAGGGTGCCGTTGGCGTCCGGGAAGACGGCCTGGCCCTGGCTGCCCCTGAAGGCAATGAGGGCCTGCATGGTGCCGGCGTAGGCGCGGTTGAGTTCGCCGCCAATTTCCTTGAGGCGGTCCTCGCGGGCGCGGTCGTCGGCATACAGCGCGGCGGCGGCGGCAATGAAGCTGTCGCTGCTGCCCTGGAAGGCGGCGGCGTTCTGGCCCATCCAGTTCATGCGGGCTTCTTTGTTGCTGAGCTGGCTGCCGGCGTAGAGGGCATCCAGGCGGGCCTTGAGGGCGTCGCCGGCCATGCCTGCTTGCAGGCCCAGGGCCTTCAGCAAGACGGGGTTGAGCTGCGCCTCGGGCTGGGCCAGGTACTGCTGCAAGAAGTGCTGGACCAAGCGCTTGTCGGTGGCTTCGTCGTAGCGGCGGTCAAAGCCGTCCAGGCGCTGGCGCAGGCGCTGGGCGTCGCGGTCTTGGAAGCCGGGTTTGCGTTCGGCATCCGGCAGGGCGCGCTGGTTGGCCCATTCGATGAGGCTGCGCGAGGTGCCGAGCAGGGTGGGCAGGCCGAGGCTCAGGAGGGTGTCGGAGCGCTCCATGTTTTGGCGCTCGGTGATCAAGCGCTCGGTGTCGGCAATGGCGGTGGCGAACTGCGCGCGGCGCCCGGCATCGGCCTGCACCCAGGCCTTGAGGGCGGCAAAGCTGGCTTGCTTGCGGGCCAGGATGTCGCTGCCCTCAAAGCTGGCTTGTTGGCCTTCTAAGTTTTTGCGGAAGTTGGCCAAGCCGGCCACGCGGTTGGCCAGTTTGATTTCGGCGTCACGGCGGTTGGCGGTTTCGGCTTTGATGATGTCCAGGGCCTCTTGCATCAGGCGCAACTGCATGGGTTGCTGCGAGACAAAAGCGAACTCCATTTCGCTGGGCAAGCGGTGGCGGTCGGTGCCTCCGGGGTAGCCGGTCACCATCACGAAGTCGCCTTCGTTCAAGGGGCTTCTGGCCATCTTCAGGTGGTGCTTGGGCTGGTAG